>NZ_JBFACE010000028.1:0-117573 GCF_040640655.1 Streptomyces sp. NPDC021749
CGCTTCCCTTCGGTCTTGCGTTTCCGACTCTATCAGATCCTCGCGGTCCTGATTTTCGCCGGTGCGTTTCGGCCTTTCGGCTTCTTCGCGGTTCCGACTCTATCAGATCCGATTCCTTGCCGTTTCCGGTTCGAATTCGGTCCGATTTTCCGTCGGAGGGGGTTTGCCTTTCGGCTGATCCGACTTTATCAGATTGCTCTTGGTCGGAATTCCGCCTCGCGGGGAGGGGCGTCCGTACGCACAGGCGTGCGGCGCTTCCCGTTCAGGAGGAGCCGTAAACGTACTGGAGCGGGGCGCCCGGATGCAAATCCGTGCGCCCCGCTCCGACTTGGGGACCTTCGTACGAGTTCGTACGGGCCGGCGCGTCAGACCTCGACGACCACGGGGAGGATCATCGGGCGGCGGCGGTAGTTGTCCGACACCCACTTGCCGACCGCGCGGCGGACCAGCTGCTGGAGCTGGTGGGGCTCGGCAATGCCGTCCTGGGCGGACTTGGCCAGCGCCTCGTCGATCTTGGGGACCACGCCCGCAAGGGACGCGTCGTCGATGCCGGAGCCACGGGCGTGCAGGTCCGGGCCGCCGACGATCTTGCCGGTGCTGGAGTCCACGACCACGAAGACCGAGATGATGCCCTCGTCGCCGAGGATGCGGCGGTCCTTGAGGGACGTCTCGGTGACATCGCCGACCGACAGGCCATCGACGTAGACGTAGCCGGCCTGCACCTTGCCGACGATCTTGGCGACGCCGTCGACCAGGTCGACCGCGACACCGTCCTCGGCGATGACGATGCGGTCCTTCGGGACGCCGGTCAGGGCGCCCAGTTCGGCGTTGGCGCGCAGATGACGCCACTCGCCGTGCACCGGCATGAGGTTCCGGGGCTTGCAGATGTTGTAGAAGTACAGCAGCTCGCCGGCTGAGGCGTGGCCCGAGACGTGGACCTTGGCGTTGCCCTTGTGGACGACGTCGGCGCCCCAGCGAGTGAGGCCGTTGATGACGCGGTAGACCGCGTTCTCGTTCCCGGGGATCAGGGACGAGGCCAGGATGACGGTGTCGCCCTGGACGATGCGGATCTGGTGGTCGCGGTTGGCCATGCGGGACAGCGCCGCCATCGGCTCGCCCTGGGAGCCGGTGCACACCAGCACGACCTCGTCGTCCGGAAGGTCGTCGAGGGTCTTGACGTCGACGACCAGGCCGGCCGGAACCCGCAGATAGCCCAGCTCGCGGGCGATGCCCATGTTGCGGACCATCGAGCGGCCGACGAAGGCGACCCGGCGGCCGTACTCGTGCGCCGCGTCGAGGATCTGCTGGATGCGGTGCACATGGCTGGCGAAGCTGGCGACGATGATGCGCTTCTGGGCGTTGGCGAACACCTGGCGCAGCACGCCCGAGATGTCGCGTTCCGGCGGGACGAAGCCGGGGACCTCGGCGTTCGTGGAGTCCACGAGGAGGAGGTCGATGCCTTCCTCGCCGAGCCGGGCGAAGGCCGGGAGGTCGGTCAGGCGGCGGTCCAGCGGGAGCTGGTCCATCTTGAAGTCGCCGGTGTGCACGACCATGCCCGCGGGGGTGCGGATGGCGACGGCCAGGGCGTCCGGGATGGAGTGGTTGACCGCGACGAACTCGCAGTCGAACGGGCCCAGACGCTCGCGCTCGCCCTCGGCGACCTCCAGTGTGTACGGACGGATGCGGTGCTCCTGGAGCTTGGCCTCGATCAGGGCGAGGGTCAGCTTTGAGCCGATGAGGGGGATGTCCGGCTTCTCGCGCAGGAGGTAGGGGACGCCGCCGATGTGGTCCTCGTGGCCGTGCGTGAGCACGATGCCGTCGATGTCGTCGAGGCGGTCCCTGATGGACGAGAAGTCGGGCAGGATCAGGTCGATTCCGGGCTGCTCCTCCTCGGGGAAGAGCACTCCGCAGTCGACGATCAGCAGCCGGCCGCCGTATTCGAAGACCGTCATGTTGCGGCCGATCTCTCCCAGGCCGCCGAGGGGGGTGACGCGCAGGCCGCCCTTGGGGAGCTTCGGCGGGGCGCCGAGCTCGGGATGCGGATGACTCAAAAGACTCTCCTCACCACGCGCGCCACGCTGCCGTAGAGGCACGTGGCGCGCATGACATTCGTGCACTTGCTATAAGGCGGTTGTTGGTCCGTATTCAGTTGTGAAGTCTTTGATCAGAGCTGTACCCCGCCGGCGGCGAGATCGCGCGTGAGCTGCTCGGTCTCCTCGGGGGAGAGCTCGACGAGCGGCAGGCGAAGGGGTCCGCCGGGCAGGCCCTGGAGCCCGAGGGCGGCCTTGGTCGTGATGACGCCCTGGGTGCGGAACATGCCGGTGAAGACGGGCAGCAGCTTCTGGTGGATCTCGGTGGCCTTGGTGACGTCGCCGTTGAGGTGCGCGTCCAGGAGGGCGCGCAGCTCGGGGGTGACGACGTGACCGACCACGGAGACGAAGCCGATGGCGCCGACCGAGAGCAGCGGGAGGTTGAGCATGTCGTCGCCGCTGTACCAGGCGAGGCCGGAGCGGGCGATGGCCCAGCTGGCGCGGCCGAGGTCACCCTTGGCGTCCTTGTTGGCGACGATCCGGGGGTGCTCGGCGAGCCGGACGATGGTCTCGGTGTTGATCGGGACGCCGCTGCGGCCGGGGATGTCGTAGAGCATCACCGGCAGGTCGGTGGCGTCCGCGATGGCCGTGAAGTGGCGCAGCAGGCCCTCCTGCGGGGGCTTGCTGTAGTACGGCGTCACCGCGAGCAGGCCATGGGCTCCGGCGTCCTGGGCAGCGCGGGCCAGCTCCAGGCTGTGGTGGGTGTCGTTCGTACCGGCTCCGGCGACGACGAAAGCACGGTCGCCCACCGCATCGACCACGGCGCGGACCAGCTGCGCTTTCTCCGCGTCACTGGTGGTCGGGGACTCACCGGTGGTGCCGTTGACGACGAGGCCGTCGTTGCCGGCGTCCACCAGATGGGCGGCGAGCCGCTGCGCGCCGTCGAGATCGAGAGCGCCATCCGCCGTGAACGGCGTGACCATGGCGGTCAGCACCCGCCCGAAGGGGGTCTGCGGTGTGGAAGTCGGAGCCATGGGTCCCACGCTACTCGTAGCTCACCGTGGGATGCGCCTCTGGGGAGCAGGGATGTGGACTCCGGCACTGCCTGCTCGGGGGTTCAAGCAGTGCCGGGTCCGTCTGTTCAGCGTAGATGAACTTCTCAAAATGCCGCAATCCGGACACCTCGCATGGCTACCTCGCGCACCTCGCCATCCGGCCCGCGGCCTGGGCCTTACGGCGCGATCCGGCCGTTCGCATTGAATGCGCCGTACGTGAGCGGCATGAGCTTGGCCCAGTGGGCCTCCATCTGCTCGCCGACCATCTCGATCTCGCGCTGCGGGAAGGAGGGCACCTTCGCCTGCTCGTGCTGCGTCCGCAGGCCGAGGAAGTGCATCAGCGAGCGGGCGTTGCAGGTCGCGTACATCGAGGAGTACAGGCCGACCGGGAGGACCGCACGGGCGACCTCGCGGGCGACGCCGGCGGCGAGCATCTCCTGGTAGGCGGTGTACGCCTGGCGGTAGGAGTCCTCCATGACACGGCCGGTGAGCTCGTGCTGCGCGGGGGTGCCCTCGACGAATTCGTACTTGCCCGGGCGGCCCTGCTGGACGAGCTTGCGGGCCTCGCCGGGGACGTAGAAGACCGGCTCCAGCTGGCGGTAGCGGCCGGACTCCTCGTTGTACGACCAGCCGACGCGGTGGCGCATGAACTCACGGAAGACGAAGATCGGCGCGCTGATGAAGAAGGTCATGGAGTTGTGCTCGAACGGGCTGCCGTGCCGGTCCCGCATGAGGAAGTTGATCAGGCCCTTGGAGCGCTCGGGGTCCTTCTGGAGCTCCTCAAGGGACTGCTCGCCGGCCGTGGAGACCCGGGCCGCCCAGAGCACGTCGCTGTCCGCGGCGCTGTGCTTGACCAGCTCGACCGTCACCTCGCTCCGGAAGCTGACGGCTTCAGCCTCGGGGCTTTCGGCGCTCTCGGCGGGGGTATGCGACACCGGCGGTTCCTTCCGTTCGATCCTCGTGCGCGACCAGCCTACGGCCCGCCACTGACAGTCCAGTAAATGGGGCGTGATGCCGCGTTAGCCGCAAAAGGGACGCTCTATAGCAGGGCACCGAGCGGGAGTTGATTTTTTTCACAGAAGTCTTGGAAAACGGGCACCAAACGGGCGGCGCAAACGTCTATCCCTGTGACAGTACCCACTACGAGGTTCCTAGGAGAGCCCCCTCATGTTCCGCCGGCGCGAGCCCGTCCCGTTCGCCTTCGTCGCAGAGGCAGACCGGTTCCGCAGCAATGTCACTCCCCCGCCGCGTGCGCGTCTCTCACGTACGCAGCTCGTCGGCCAGTCCCTGATCACGCTCACAGTGGTCGGCGGCCTGGCCGGTGCCCTGCTGTTCGGCGTTCCCGCGCTGCAGCAGGACAGCTCGGCCTCCAATCGGGTGCATCAGTCCGAGGCCGCCCACCACTGAGTGGCAGGGGCGGGGCGGACCAAGTGGTTCCGCCCCGCCGGTCCCGATAGCCTCACCGGTCACAGCTTCCGTCGGCACGCCCCCGCATGCCGAGCAGCCACCAGTGAGGATCAGCCGTGCCCCTGCCCTTCCTGACGGCCGACCGCCACCTCGACAACGGTGCCGCCGAACAGGCCGCACTGCCGTACGACGAGCCGGACCACTGGCGCCGTCCCTACCTCCCGGGACCGTGGCGGGTGGGGGCGGCGGCGGTGTTTTTGCTGCTCGCGTCGTTCGTGCTGCTGTCCGCGATGATCATTGCGATGGCCGGATCGCTGCCCGGGGCGGCCGCGGTGCTGGCGATCGGCGCCCTGGTGATCGCGCTGGCACTGCGGCTGCTGCGGGTCGGCGTGTGGGTCAGCGCCCGGGGCCTGCGCCAGGTGAACCTGCTGCGGACGACCACGGAACCGTGGAGCGCGATCGCGGCGGTCCGTACGGTCCAGCAGCCGGTGCGCTGGCTCGGCCTGCCGCGGACCGTGCAGGGCCAGGCGCTGCTCATCGAACGGCGCCAGGGCGAACCCCTGCGCACCCTGGTCACGGACCACAGCGGCGACTTCCTCGGCCGCCCCGAGTCCTTCGTACACGCCGCGGACGTCCTGGAGGCCTGGGCGGCGGAGTACCGGCGGGGGTAGACACCGCGGAGCCGGAGGGGGCGGCGGGCGGGCCCTTTGACGGCGGGGGCACCGGCAAGGGTTGGGGTCAGGGTGTTCCGGGCTAAGCCGGGGAAGCTGTCTCGTACAGCGTGATCGCGCGTTGCATGGCCTTGCGGGCTCGGGGGGTGTCGCGGGCGTCGTGGTAGGCGACGGCCAGGCGGAACCAGGTGCGCCAGTCGCCGGGGGCCGCTTCGGTTTCGGCCTGGCGGCGGGCGAAGACCGCGTCGGCGGAGTCCCGGTCGATACGGCCGCCGGGGGTCCGCTTCAGCTCGTCGGCCGGGAGGCCGCCCTCCGCCTCCAGTACGGCCGCGAGCCGGTGGGCGTTGCGTGCGAAGCGGGTGTTGTGCCACAGGAACCAGCCGCCGATGAAGGGCAGCACGAAGGCCACCGCGCCCATGCCCATGGCGGCCGGCTCGCCGGTCAGCAGGAGCAGTACGCCCTCCATGGCCACCACGCCGAAGACGAGCACCAGGACGGTGGCGAGGAAGAAGTAGGTGAACTTTCCGCCCATGACTGCCGGCCTCAGCCCAGATCGAGGAAGTTTTCCAGGCCCACCGTCAGGCCCGGGGTGGTCACCACGCGGCGGACGCCGAGCAGGATGCCCGGCATGAAGCTGCTGTGGTGGAGGGAGTCGTGGCGGATCGTGAGGGTCTCGCCCTCGCCGCCGAGGAGGACCTCCTGGTGGGCCAACAGGCCACGCAGGCGGACCGAGTGCACCGGGATGCCGTCGACGTCCGCGCCGCGGGCACCGTCCAGCGCGGTGGTGGTGGCGTCCGGCTGCGGCGCGCAGCCGGCCTCCTCGCGGGCCCTGGCGATCAGCTGGGCGGTGCGGGCCGCGGTGCCGGAGGGGGCGTCGGCCTTGTTCGGGTGGTGCAGCTCGACGACCTCGACGGACTCGAAGAAGCGGGCCGCCTGCTGGGCGAACCGCATGGTGAGCACGGCGCCGATGGAGAAGTTCGGGGCGATGAGCACGCCCGCCTGCGGTGCCGCGGCGAGCGAGGTGCGCAGCTGCGCGAGGCGGTCCTCGGTCCAGCCGGTGGTGCCGACGACGGCGTGGATGCCGTGCCGGACGCAGTAGTCGAGGTTGCCCATGACGGAGGCGGGGTTGGTCAGCTCGACCACGACCTGGGTGTCGTTCTCGACCAGCGTCTCCAGCTTGTCGCCCCGGCCCAGGGCGGCGACCAGCTCCATGTCCTCGGCGGCCTCGACGGCCCGTACGGCCTCGGAGCCGATGCGGCCCCGGGCTCCGAGTACGGCCACGCGCAGCTTGCTCATCGTTTCCTGTCTTTCTCTCGGTGGTACGGCGGCGGGCGGCCCGCCCGACGATCCGGTCCTAGGCGACGATGTCGTCCAGGCGGGCCGCCTGCCGGTCCTTCAGCGGGCCGATGACGGACAGCGAGGGGCGCCGGCCCAGGACCTCGCGGGCCACCTCGCGCACCTCGTCGGGGGTGACGGCCGCTATCCGGGCGAGCATCTCGTCGACCGACATCTGCTCGCCCCAGCACAGCTCGCTCTTGCCGATGCGGTGCATCAGCGCGCCGGTGTCCTCCAGGCCGAGGACGGTGGAGCCGCGCAGCTGGCCGATCGCGCGGTGGATCTCGTCGTCGCTGAGGCCGTGCGCGGCCACCTCGTCGAGTTCGTCGCGGCAGATCTTGAGGACGTCGTCCACCTGGTTGGGGCGGCAGCCCGCGTAGACGCCGAACAGGCCGCAGTCGGCGAAGCCGGAGGTGTAGGAGTACACGCTGTAGGCGAGGCCGCGCTTCTCCCGGACCTCCTGGAAGAGGCGGGAGGACATGCCGCCGCCGAGGGCGGTGTTCAGCACGCCCATGGCCCAGCGGCGGTCGTCGGTGCGGGCCATGCCGGGGACGCCGAGGACCACATGGGCCTGTTCGGTCCTGCGGTTGAGCAGTTCGACGCGGCCGGCGGTGCGGATCGCGCGGGCCCCGGAGCGCGGGGCGACCGGGGTGGCGTCCGTCCGGTCGAGCGCGCCGGCCTGCTCGAAGGCGCGGCGGACCTGGCGGACGACCTTGGCGTGGTCGATGTTGCCGGCCGCGGTGACGACGAGGTGGGTGGGGTCGTAGTGCTTCTTGTAGAAGCGGCGGATGCGGTCCGCGGTGAGGGCGTTGACGGTGTCGACGGTGCCCAGGACGGGGCGGCCGAGCGGGGTGTCACCGAGCATGGTGTGGGCGAACAGGTCGTGCACGCAGTCGCCCGGGTCGTCCTCGGTCATCGCGATCTCTTCGAGGATGACGCCGCGCTCGGCGTCGACGTCCTCGGCCTCGATCAGCGAGCCGGTGAGCATGTCGCACACCACGTCGATGGCGAGCGGCAGGTCGGTGTCGAGCACCCGCGCGTAGTAGCAGGTGTATTCCTTCGCCGTGAACGCGTTCATCTCGCCGCCGACCGCGTCGATGGCCGCGGAGATGTCCAGGGCGCTGCGCTGCTCGGTGCCCTTGAACAGCAGGTGTTCGAGGTAGTGCGTGGCGCCGTTCAGGGCCGGGGTCTCGTCGCGGGAGCCGACGTGCGCCCAGATGCCGAAGGTGACGGAGCGGACCGAGGGCAGCGTTTCGGTGACGATGCGCAGGCCGCCGGGCAGCGTGGTGCGGCGGACCGTGCCGGCGCCCGCGGTGCCCTTGAGAAGCGTTTGGGTACGGGCGACGGCCCGCCCCTCCGTGGAGGTGCGGGCCGTCGTCCGTTGCGTACGGGACGTCACTTGGCGGCGTCGTCCTTCTTGTCTTCCTTGGCGGCGTCCTCTTCCTCGATCACGGGGATGAGGGAGAGCTTGCCGCGCTGGTCGATCTCGGCGATCTCGACCTGGACCTTGGCGCCGACGCCGAGCACGTCCTCGACGTTCTCCACGCGCTTGCCGCCGGCGAGCTTGCGGATCTGCGAGATGTGCAGCAGGCCGTCCTTGCCCGGGAGCAGGGAGACGAACGCACCGAAGGTGGTGGTCTTGACGACCGTGCCCAGGTAGCGCTCGCCGACCTCCGGCATGGTCGGGTTGGCGATGCCGTTGATCGTGGCGCGGGCGGCCTCGGCGGCCGGGCCGTCGGCGGCACCGATGTAGATGGTGCCGTCGTCCTCGATCGTGATCTCGGCGCCGGTGTCCTCCTGGATCTGGTTGATCATCTTGCCCTTGGGGCCGATGACCTCGCCGATCTTGTCCACGGGGATCTTGACGGTGATGATCCGCGGGGCGTTCGGGGACATCTCGTCCGGGGTGTCGATCGCCTCCATCATCACGTCGAGGATGTGCAGACGGGCGTCGCGGGCCTGCTTGAGGGCCGCGGCGAGGACGGACGCCGGGATGCCGTCCAGCTTGGTGTCGAGCTGGAGGGCGGTGACGAACTGCTTGGTGCCGGCGACCTTGAAGTCCATGTCGCCGAAGGCGTCCTCCGCACCGAGGATGTCGGTGAGCGTGACGTAGTGGGTCTCGCCGTCGATCTCCTGGGAGATCAGGCCCATGGCGATACCGGCGACGGGGGCCTTGAGCGGCACACCGGCGTTCAGCAGCGACATGGTGGAGGCGCAGACCGAGCCCATGGACGTCGAGCCGTTGGAGCCGAGGGCCTCGGACACCTGGCGGATCGCGTAGGGGAACTCCTCGCGGGTCGGCAGGACCGGCATCAGCGCGCGCTCGGCGAGTGCGCCGTGGCCGATCTCGCGGCGCTTCGGGGAGCCGACGCGGCCGGTCTCGCCGGTGGAGTACGGCGGGAAGTTGTAGTTGTGCATGTAGCGCTTGCGGGTCACCGGGGAGAGGGTGTCCAGCTGCTGCTCCATGCGGAGCATGTTGAGGGTGGTGACGCCCAGGATCTGGGTCTCGCCACGCTCGAACAGGGCGGAGCCGTGCACCCGCGGGATCGCCTCGACCTCGGCGGCGAGCGTACGGATGTCCGTGACGCCGCGGCCGTCGATGCGCTTCTTCTCCTTGATGACGCGCTCACGGACCAGGGTCTTGGTCAGCGAGCGGTACGCGGCGGAGATCTCCTTCTCGCGGCCCTCGAACTCCGGCAGGAGCTTCTCGGCGGCGAGCGCCTTGACGCGGTCCAGCTCGGTCTCGCGCTCCTGCTTGCCGGCGATGGTCAGCGCCTGGGAGAGCTCGTCCTTGACGGCCTTGGTGAGGGCCTCCAGGACGTCGTCCTGGTAGTCGAGGAAGATCGGGAACTCGCCGACCGGCTTGGCGGCCTTGGCGGCGAGGTCCGACTGGGCCTTGCACAGGACCTTGATGAACGGCTTGGCGGCCTCCAGGCCGGCGGCGACGACCTCCTCGGTCGGGGCCTCGGCGCCGTCCTTGACCAGCTGGACGGTCTTCTCGGTGGCCTCGGCCTCGACCATCATGATCGCGACGTCGCCGTCGGGGAGCACCCGGCCGGCCACGACCATGTCGAAGACCGCGTCCTCAAGCTCGGTGTGCGTCGGGAAGGCGACCCACTGGCCCTTGATGAGGGCGACGCGGGTGCCGCCGATGGGGCCGGAGAAGGGCAGGCCGGCCAGCTGCGTGGAGCAGGAGGCGGCGTTGATGGCGACCACGTCGTAGAGGTGGTCGGGGTTGAGCGCCATGATCGTCTCGACGATCTGGATCTCGTTGCGCAGGCCCTTCTTGAACGACGGGCGCAGCGGGCGGTCGATCAGGCGGCAGGTGAGGATGGCGTCCTCGGAGGGGCGGCCCTCACGACGGAAGAAGGAGCCGGGGATCTTACCGGCCGAGTACATCCGCTCCTCGACGTCGACGGTCAGCGGGAAGAAGTCCAGCTGGTCCTTCGGGGTCTTGGAGGCGGTGGTGGCCGACAGCACCATGGTGTCGTCGTCCAGGTACGCGACGGCGGAGCCGGCGGCCTGCTTGGCCAGGCGGCCCGTCTCGAAGCGGATGGTGCGGGTGCCGAAGGAACCGTTGTCGATCACGGCTTCGGCGTAGTGGGTCTCGTTCTCCACCAGGAATATCTCCTCGTCTGCGTCTGCTGCCCGTATGGCGGCAGACCGTCTTCGGTGGAGCGCCGGTGCGGGCCGGTCTTCGATCGAAGCACCCGGAGTGATGGCGCATGGTGTCCATGGATCGTCCGGGGGCCACTACCGAGGACCGGCGGCCAGGAGGCGCTCCTACCGCGTTCACTTTTGCGATATGGCACCAGAGTACAAAGCTTCCGTCCACCTTGAGGGGGCACGGAGTCCGGTGCGTATGGCAAAGGGAGCGGTCCCCGGTGGGAACCGCTCCCTCTACGGCGTCTTACTTGGCGCCCGCCGCGCCGCGGCGGATGCCCAGGCGCTCGACCAGCGCACGGAAGCGCTGGATGTCCTTCTTCGCCAGGTACTGCAGCAGGCGGCGGCGCTGGCCGACCAGCAGCAGCAGACCACGGCGGGAGTGGTGGTCGTGCTTGTGGGTCTTGAGGTGCTCGGTCAGGTCCGAGATGCGGCGGGAGAGCAGCGCGACCTGGACCTCGGGGGAGCCGGTGTCACCCTCCTTGGTGGCGAACTCGGCCATGATCTGCTTCTTCGTAGCGGCGTCGAGCGACACGCGGTACTCCTTGGGGTCGGGGCCGTCGAGCGTCCCTGGTCTGCTTCACAGGGAATCCTTGGATGACTCGGCCGGGCCGTCACACAGCGTACCAGTTGGAAACGGCCCCCCGACCGGGTGGTCGGGGGGCCGTGGCCGTGAGCGGGGGCCGCGCTAGTTGCCGGTGAGGCCGCGCACGGTGTTGTAGACGTCGAGGACCGCCAGGCACAGCGGGACCAGGGACAGCAGCACGAGGCCGTCGAAGATGTCGAAGATCCGGCCCCAGAAGGGGGTGACGCCCTTGCGGGGAACGACCAGGCCGACGCCGACGAGGACGGCCGCGCCCACCGCGATGCTGCTGGAGAACCAGACGGTGCGGATGTTCAGCGGGCCGGAGTCCTGGTACTGCAGCAGGTCGACGAAGATGTCCTGCGGCGGGTGCAGGGCGATGCCCAGGATCAGCAGGACGATGGTCAGGATGCCGGCGATGGTCAGGCAGGCGACCTGCGCGGTGTAGTCGAAGAGCCGGGCGCGCAGCATGATCGTGATGCCGGCGGCCAGGGCGAGCAGCTGGGCCCACATGTTGTCGGAGAAGCCGAGGACGATACCGGCGGAGCCGACGACGAGGGCGGAGCAGCCGGCGACGAGGCCGAGCAGCAGTTCGTGGCCGCGCTTGGCCTGGTTGCCGATCTTGATGAAGTCGACGGACTCGGTCTCGCCGCCGTTGTCCAGGGAGCCCTTGGCGATCTGGTCGGGCGAGCGGTAGCCGATGGGCAGCCGGGCGAAGCGGGCGGAGAGGCCGGGGAGCCAGGCGACCATGGCGATGGCGACGACGGCGGTGACGGCGGCGACCTCGCGGGGCTCGGCGTCGGTGAGGATCGCGGCGAAGACCGCGAGGGTGCCGATGGCGGAGAGGAAGGCGGCCGCGACGAAGGGGGCGTCACCGCGCGGCAGCAGCACCACGAGCAGTACGGACGCGATGAGTACGGTCACGCAGCCGACGAGGAGGTGCAGCCGGCCGGGGCCGGCGCCCTCCTCGACCGGGAAGATGCCGGATCCGGCGATGAGCAGGTGCGGCAGCGCGGACAGGCCCAGGGCGATGGAGGAGCCGTGGTCGTCGTAGACCCGGGCGCGGACGCCGGCGAGGGCGACCAGGACGATGCCGACGACACCGGCGATGATGCCGGGCAGGCGGTGCATGTCGCGGTCCACCGGGTTCGAGAACCACAGGGCGAACGCCATCATGACGAGCAGCAGCACACCGGCGCTGAGGCCGAGGGTGTGCATGAGGTCGTCGCTCCAGCGGTTGCGGTTGCGCTTGACCGCGGAGGCGACGGCGTCGGAGACGTCGTCGAAGACCGGGAGCGGCAGCGATTCGGCGAACGGCTTCAGGAGCAGGAGGTCGCCGTCGAGGATCTGCTGCTGCGCGAGCGACTGCCCGGCGTCGAGGACCGTGCCGTCGCGGCGTACGAGGTGGTAGCCGGTGGGCGCGCCCTCCGCCTGGGACTGCCCGGAGAGCCGCAGGATCTCCGGATAAATGTCGACGAGTGCGACGTCCTCCGGCAGTGCCACGTCGATCCGTGCATCGGGCGCGGCGACCGTGACCCGGCAAAAGCCGGTGCCAGTGCTCGTGCTCACCTGGCGGTTCCCCCTATCCGTTGGGCGTTTTGTCGCTTCGCGCGCCGTATATATAGAGCCGTCTCTGCGGGGCCGTGGCACGCTCGCGAGGCGTCAGCGTACCGTCCAATTCGGCGACCGCCCCACCCACCCCGCGACTTGACGCTTAACAGTAGGATCAACGCCTGGTTCGGGCCAAGGACTTGGCTCGGGGGGACCGTCGAATCCAACGGGGGCGGTCCGAGACTGCGAGATGCATGAAGGACTGATGCCTCGGTGAGCGTTGTCATCGTCAAGCGCCCGCCCCGCGCGCTGCCACCCGAAGTCCCCTCCGAGGAGGTGACACTTGAGGCTCCGCCTGAGCTGCCCCGCGAAGGTGAGCAGGAGAACCTCTTCATGACGTTTATGCCCATGATGGGTATGGCGTCCTCCGCGGGATTCCTGTTCATGGGCAACCAGCCGTTCATGAAAATCATGGGTGGCTTTATGGTGGCGTCCACGTTGGCAATGGCGATCATGCAGATCGTCAAGGCGCGGCAAGGCCCTTCCGGACAAATGGTCCAGGAGCGCCAGGATTACCTCAAGTACCTTGCGCAGAAGCGGAAAGAGGTGCGGCGGACCGCGCGTAAGCAGCGGGATGCGCAGCTTTTCACCCACCCCGATCCGAGCCAGTTGTGGTCGATCGTCGCGGAAGGCAAACGCGTCTGGGAACGGCGGGCGACCGACCCGGACTTCGGGCAGGTACGTCTCGGGCTCGGGCCGCAGCAGCTGGCCACCCCGCTGAGGGCTCCGGAGACCGCCCCGGTCGACGAGCTGGAGCCGCTCACCGCGCACGCGATGAAGGAATTCCTCGACAAGCACGGGCAGTTGGACAACCTGCCGCTCGCGGTCTCGCTGCGCGCCTTCTACCACCTGACCGTCTCCGGTGACCCGGACACCGTCTACGGCACGGCCCGCGCCATCATCGCCCAGCTGTGCACCCTGCACTCCCCCGAGGACCTGGTCGTGGCCGTCGTCGCCGCGCCCGGTGCGCAGGCGGAGTGGGAGTGGACGAAGTGGCTGCCGCAGGTGCAGGACAAGACCACGGACGGCGCGGGCAGCCGCCGGCTGGTGGTCGGTGACCTCGGCGAGGTCGAGGAGCTGCTGGCGGACGAGCTGGAGGGCCGCGGGCGGTTCAACCCGCAGGGCACGCCGGTGACCGACACCCCGCACGTGGTCATCATCCTGGACGGCGGCGAGGTCCCGATGGACTCGGTGATCGCCGGTGCCGAGGGCCTGCAGGGTGTCACCATCATCGAGGTCGTCCCGGGCGACCTGGACGAGATCCGCGGCGGCCTGGCCGTACAGGTGTGGCCGGGCAAGCTGGTGCTGGAGTCGGCCAGCGGCGCGGTCTACCACGGTGTCTGCGACACCCTCTCGATCGCCGAGTCGGAGGCGTTGGCGCGTCAGCTGGCCCCGCTGCGGGCGGGTTCGGGCGCGGACGGCGAGGAACCGCTGCTGTCCGCCCTGGACTTCACCGACCTGCTCAACATCGGCGACGCCGGTTCCCTGGACGTCTCGCGCACCTGGCGGCCGCGGACGCTGGCCGAGCGGCTGCGCGTCCCGATCGGTGTCGACCGCGACGGTCAGCCGGTCATGCTGGACATCAAGGAAGCCTCGCAGCAGGGCATGGGCCCGCACGGCCTGTGTGTCGGTGCGACCGGTTCCGGTAAGTCCGAGGTGCTGCGCACGCTGGTGCTGGCGCTGGCGGTCACGCACTCCTCCGAGACGCTGAACTTCATCCTCGCGGACTTCAAGGGTGGCGCCACCTTCACCGGCATGTCGGACATGCCGCACGTCGCGGCGGTCATCACCAACCTCGGTGAGGACGTCACGCTGATCGACCGCATGCGCGACTCGATCACCGGTGAACTCCAGCGCCGTCAGGAGCTGCTGCGCTCCGCGGGCAACTACGCCAACATCACCGACTACGAGAAGGCGCGTGCCGCGGGTGCCCCGCTGGACCCGCTGCCGTCGCTGGTGATGATCATCGACGAGTTCTCCGAGCTGCTCGCCGCCAAGCCCGACTTCATCGAGATGTTCATCCAGATCGGCCGCATCGGCCGTTCGATGGGTGTGCACATGCTGCTCGCCTCGCAGCGTCTGGAAGAGGGCAAGCTGCGCGGTCTGGACACCTTCCTGTCCTACCGGTTGGGTCTGCGGACGTTCTCCGCGGCCGAGTCGCGGACCGCGATCGGTGTGCCGGACGCCTACCACCTGCCCAACGTCCCCGGTTCCGGCATCCTGAAGTACGACACCGAGACGATGGTGCAGTTCAAGGCCGCGTACGTGTCCGGTACCTACCGCGGTCCGGGCGGCGGCGGCCGGGGCGGCAGCGGCGGCCGGTCGATGCGGATGCCGGTGCCGTTCACCGCGGCCCCGGTCATCGAGCAGATCATCGAGGAGCCCGTCGTCGAGGCGACGGAGCCGGAGATCGACGACGCGCTGGCCGACACCGTGCTGGACGTCATGGTGCAGCGGATGCAGGGCCAGGGCCCGCCGGCGCACCAGGTGTGGCTGCCCCCGCTGGAGGAGGCGCCGACCGTCAACCAGCTGCTGCCGACGCTGGCGGTCACGCCCGAGCGGGGCGTGCACGCGGCGGAGTACACCGCGCTCGGCAAGCTCGTGGTGCCGGTCGCGCTGGTGGACAAGCCGTTCGAGCAGCGGCGTGACGTGATGTACCTGGACTTCTCCGCGGGTGCCGGTCACGGTCTGGTCGTCGGTGGTCCGCAGTCCGGCAAGTCGACCCTGATCCGTTCCGCGATCGCGGCGTTCGCGCTCACCCACACCCCGGCCGAGGTGCAGTTCTACTGCCTCGACTTCGGTGGCGGCGGCATGCTCACGATGGAGGACCTGCCGCACGTCGGCGGTGTCGCCTCGCGTCTGGACGCGGAGAAGGTCCGCCGTACGGTCGCCGAGGTCGTGGGCATCCTCAACGAGCGCGAGGAGTTCTTCCGGCAGAACAACATCGACTCCATCGCGACCTACCGCCAGCGGCGGGCCGCGGGCGCCTTCCCCGGCGAGAAGTGGGGCGACGTCTTCCTGATCATCGACGGCTGGGCGACGTTCAAGACCGACTACGAGCAGCTGGACCCGGTGATCCTGGACATCGCCGCCCGCGGTCTCGGTTTCGGTGTCCACCTGATCATCGCCGGCGCCCGCTACACCGAGGTCCGCCCGGCGCTGCGCGACCAGCTCCTCAACCGCGTCGAGCTGCGCCTGGGTGACCCGATGGAGTCGGAGTTCGACCGCAAGCGCGCGGAGAACGTCCCGATGGGCAAGCCGGGCCGTGGTCTGTCCCCGGAGAAGCTCGACTTCCTCTCGGCGCTGCCGCGTCTGGACGGCATGAGCGACCCGGAGACGCTCAGCGACGGCATCGCCAACCTGGTGGCGACGGTCAAGGAGCACTGGCAGGGCGAGCCCGCCCCCAAGGTGCGGATGCTGCCGACGATGCTGCACGCCACCGAGCTGCCCAAGGGCAGCGACTACCCGGAGCACGGCATCGCGATCGGTGTCGACGAGACCACGCTGTCGCCGGCGTTCATCGACTTCGAGACCGACCCGCTGCTGGTCATCTACGGCGAGAGCGAGTCCGGCAAGTCGTCGCTGCTGCGCCTGCTGGCCAAGCAGATCGCCGAGCGGTACCCGTCGGACAAGGCGCTCATGGTGGTCTCCGACTACCGCCGTGCGCTCCTCGGGGAGATCCCCGAGAGCCACATGTACAAGTACTGCGCCGCGGGCCCGCAGCTGCAGGAGGTCATCAGCGGACTGGCCGGTTCGCTGGGCCGCCGGATGCCCGGGCCGGACGTCACGCCGGAGCAGCTGCGCAACCGCAGCTGGTACGACCTGCCGGACGCGTTCGTGATCGTGGACGACTACGACCTGGTGGCGACCAGCAGCGGCAACCCGCTGCAGCCGCTGCTGGAGTACCTGCCGTTCGCCCGTGACCTGGGTCTGCGCCTGATCATCGCGCGCAGTTCCTCGGGCGCCGGACGGTCGTCGTTCGAGCCCGTGATGCAGCGGACGAAGGAGCTCGGTGCGCAGGGTCTGATCCTGTCGGCCGACCCGGCGGAGGGTCCGCTGATGGGCAACATCAAGGGCCAGCCGCTGACGCCGGGCCGGGCCACGTTCATCACGCGCAAGCGTGGTGCGCAGCTGGTCCAGACGGGCTGGCTGCCGGCCCACAGCGGGTAACCGGCGAGCACGGCAACGGCGGTGGGGCGTCCCTCTGGGAGGGGCGCCCCACCGCCGTTTCGTGTGCGATGACGGAACCGGGCCGTCGCTCAGCCGAAGGCGCCGTGCTGGGTGGTGTCCGGGGCGGCGGGCTCCGCGGGCTTCTGCTCCGCCGGGGCCGGCGCGTCCTTCTTGCCGGAGGTGGTCGGCGCGGCGGACGCGGCGGGTGCGGCCTTGGCGTCCCGCTCCGCACCCGGCGCCGGATCCGGGTCGGCCGGCCGGGTCCGTACGCCCTTGGCGAGGCCCTCGCCGCCGCGGGTCGCGGCCGGGCCGTCCCCCGCCGGCCCGAACGGGTCCGCTCCGTGCACGGCCGTGGAGGTCTCCCAGGTGTGCCGTGCGGACGGGACCGAGCTCTGGCCGCCGCCCCGGCCGCCGCGCTTGCCGAAGGCGCCGCCGAGCCCGTTGGCGAGCTGACCGAGCGCCATGAAGCCGTAGGCGACCTGGGGGCCGGACGAGGACTGGCCGCCGCCCGAGGCGCTGTTCGCCTGCGGGGCGCCGTGGTCCTGGTCGCCCTTGTCGTCCTTGTCGTCGGGGTGCTGCGCGGCGGCGGTCTCCAGGTCGGCCGCGGCCAGTTCGAAGGCCGGCAGCGCGTCGTCGACGGACCGCTTGAGGCGGTGCCACTCCGCGGCGAACGCCTCGCCCGCCGGGCCGTGCCAGTTGGCCGCGGCCGCGGTACCGACGTCCCGGTCCAGGTCGCGGACCATGCCGTCGAGGTGCCTGCCCATCTCCCGCCAGCCGGCCGCCGCTTCGTGCAGGGCCTCGGGGTTGCGTCGTCCGCTCACTTGGCGCTCCGCATCTTCTCGACGCTCCGCAGGGTGTCGACCAGCTCGTCCTCGGCCGCCTCCGTGTTGGCGACGGTCTCCTTGATGCCGCTGCTGACCTCGGCGAGCCGCTCCTGCAGCTGGACGAGGGCGTGCTCGGCCTGCTCGTACAGCTCGCGGAACGGCCGGGCCGCCTCGTCGCTGCCGAATCCGTCCCGCAGCGCCTCGGCATCGGCCCGCCGTCTGAATGCGGCCAGCTGCCGGCTCAGTTCTTCCGCGCGTATCCCGAAGGACGCACCGAGCTTGTGCAACTCCTCCGTACTGAGCCGGACTTCGTCGGACATCATTTCTCCCCGAATTGAATGACAGCTGCCTGCCAACATCGCCTCAGGTCTAGCACACCCGCAATAGCCCCGAAGCCCGCTGTGAACCGGCCGGCCGCCGGACCGTGGAATGGATACGGAGCAATATGCGGCAATACCGACAACCCCCGCCTTGACGGCGCGTTCACATCCGTCATTAGACTCTGGACGCCGGTGCAGCACACGTGGTTGCTGTGCCATCACGTCAAGGGGGCAGAGATGAGCAACGAGCGGCAGATCCAGGACGAGGACCTGATGGACGTCGCCCAGGATCCGGAGCAGGCGCACCGGCTGCGGAAGGCCCTGAAGGTCCTGGCGGAGAACCCCAACGTCGGCGGCAAGCTCCAGGAGATGGCCCAGGAGGTGCTGTCCGGCCGCATCGGCATGAAGGAAGCCATCCAGACACCGGGCTACATGGACGCCATCGGCGACCGGCTGGGCGAGATGCGGCGGGCCGCGGAGAACCAGACCATGGCTGAGCGCGAGGAGTCGCGCGAGAAGTTCGCCGCCTGGCAGAAGGAACAGGAAGAGAAGGAAGACCAGGAGCGCGCCGAGCGCGACGGCCCGTCGGGGAACATCGTCACCGGCTCGCGGCGCGGCGGTCGCGGCCACCGCCGCTGAACCCGCTCCCCGCTGCCGCCTGAACTCCCCGGGCGAATTCCCGGGATCTTCCGCGGCCTTGGGTGTGCGTGTGCCGCCTCGTGCCCTGTGGTGTCATCGTGCCGTACGGCGTCGTCGTACCGTATGGCGGCGTCGTACCGCATTGCGGCGTCGTACCGCATTGCGGCGTGATGCAAAGAGTGCCCGAGGGTGCTCATAGCGAAAGAAGCAGATCAATACCCGGGAATTTCGGGCATTGATCTGCTCCTTTCTCCACAGCACATTCCCAACACTCGCGTTTTCTCCATAACGGGCGACCACTCCCGGCGGCTGCGGCCGCAGGAGCCCCTGCCTTCACCGGCGCCCCACAAGCCCGGCATGCCGCCCGCACACCCGCTCCGGCCTGCGTGTTCCAGTTCCGGAACAGCCGGACCCGCGGCGTCCCGGGCACGCGGCCCGGATCATAGGATCGAACCGGTAAGCCGCTACACGCAGGAATCCACGAAGGTGGAGGGCGGGATTGATGGGGGACGAGGAAGCCATGAGCGCCTCAGACGAGGGAAACGCCCGAACAGCCGGCTACGCTCCGCATCCGTACATCGGCGGCCGCACCGCCGTGCTGCGCGCCCTGGCGGCCTGGCGCATGCGCTGGCCCGGTGCGCCGCGCGTCATCGTGCTCACCGGAAATCCGGGCAGCGGTCGGTCACGCCTGGTCACCGGCTTCCTGATGATGTGCGACCCCGGCTACCGCAAGCAGCTGCCGCTGGACGACCTGGACCCGGCCACGGTGCCGCCGGACCTGCCGCCGCCGGCCGTACCGAGCCCGGAGGGCCGTACCGCGGCGCAGTTGCTGTGGCTCATCGCCGACCACTTCGGCCTGCGGGCCGGCCGCACCGAGGACGTCTTCACCGAACTCGCCGCTCGTGAGGAGCCGGTGACGATCGTGGTGCCGGACGTCGACCGGGCCGGTCCGGTGCGCGCCGCCCAGGAGCCGGCCCGGCTCGTCCGGGACGTGCTCGCCCCGCTCGCCGCCGTCGAAACGGTTCAGCTGCTGGCCGACGTCCCTCGGGAACTGGCCGCGGAGCTCGCCGGGGCGCTGCCCGCCGGGCAGGTCCAGGTCATCGACCTCGACGCTCCCGAATGGGCCGACCCCGCGGGTCTGGTGCTGCACGCCGAGACCGCGCTCGACCCGGACACCGGCGCGCCGGAACTCCCGTACACCACCGACCCGTCGGCCCGCCGGGCGCTCGCCGAGGCGCTGGCCGGTCGGGCGGTGGGCAACCGGCTGACCGTCCAGCTGACGCTGCAGTCGCTGCTCATGCAGCCCGAGGGCTTCGACCCGGCGGATGCCGCGCAGCTGCCCGGCAGCGTGGGCGAGGTGCTCGATCTGCACGCCCGCCGGCTCGGCGCCGACCCGCAGACGCTGCGGCTGATGCTGGCCCCGCTGGCGTTCGCCGAGGGCGAGGGGCTGCCGGTCGAGCTGCTGGGCACCCTGGCGAACGCCGTCGCCGGACGGGACATGAGCCAGGACATCGCCAACGGCATGCTGCTGGCCGCCCCGTTCATCCAGCCGGTCGAGGTCGAGGCGGACGACGACGCGGCGGAGGCGGCGCCGGCGGACGGCGAGGGGACCGCGGACGCCTCCGCTGCCGGGCCCGCACGCACGCTGCTCCGCCTGATGCACCCCGCCCTCGCCGAGGAGATCCGGGCCGGCCTGCCCGACGTCCGTGACGCCCAGACCAAGATCGCCATGGCACTGCTGGAGGCGGTCCCCCATCAGGACTGGGCGCAGGCCGATCCGTACGTCCGCGACCACCTCGCGGCGCACACCCTCGAAGCCGGTCTGCTGCCCCAGCTCCTCACCGACCCGGGCCTGTTCGCGCACGCCGATCCGGTGACCCTGCGGGCCGCCGTCGAGGCCGTCCCGCTGGAAGCGCTGGGCGCACCGGCCCGTACGTACCTGCGCACGGCCCCGCTGCTCACCCGCACGCAGGCGTCGGCCGAGATGCGGGCGGCCTTCCTGGAGACCGCGTTCGTCGAGGACGGGCTGACGCCGTACGCCGAGGCGCTGCACACCCGCGGCTTCCGGCTGCCGTGGCGGACGCTGTGGAGCGCACCACTCCCCGGCGTCGCCGCGGTGACCGCCGGCACCCTCCCCCAGGAGGGCACGAAGAACGCGGACGGTACGGGCGGCACGGACGGTATGAGCGGTACGGGCGGCACGGACGGTATGAGCGGTACGGGCGGCACGGACGGTATGGGCGGTACGGGCGGTACGGGCGGCACGGACGGTATGGGCCGCACGGACGGTATGAGCGGCACAGACGGCAGGGAGAACTCGAAGGGCGCCACCTCGCGCGCCGTCGTCGCCCTGCTCGTCCCCGAGGGCCCTCCCGGCTCCCGTACGGTGCGGTCCACCACGGGTGCCGCCGGGTCCGAGCCGGGTGGCGCGGAGAGCGCGGACGGGGCGGACGGGGCGGACGGGGCAGGCGCGCCGGGAGACGCGGCCCTGGCGGATGCCGCCTCCGACCGCGCCGGTCAGGCGGTCCTGCTGCACGACCTGTGGACGCCGGAGTACGTGGACGCCGACCCCGCGCAGGTGCTGCGCCCCTCGGACGACGAGCGCGCCGCGGCACCCTTCGGGCTCAGCCGGGGCGCCGACTACCTGCGGGTCTGGGCCCGGGCGACCCAGCAGGTGGTGGCGGCGCTCGTGTCCGACTCCCCGATCACCGCCGCCGACCTCTCCCCGGACGGTGTGCTCGTCGTCGCCACCGAGCGCGGAGTGACCGCCCGCCAGATCCTCGCGGCCGCCCCCGCGGCCCCCACCGTGCCGGCCCAGCGCGCCGCCACCACTGACGCCGACGCTTCCCACGGCCTCGAAGGAGACCACTCGTGATCACCCAGGCGCAGGCACACGCCACCGCCGCCCGCTGGCTCAACCCCGAGGGGCACCAGGGCCCGCCGCGCGAGGTGGCCATGCAGGAGTTCGACCTCGGCTGGGTGGTGTGGGCCGTACCGCCGCCCCCGGAGGTCGACCCGCAGACCGGGCAGCGCCGCCCGCCCGCCGAGATCGGCACCGCCTGCGGCGTCGTCGACCGGGCCTCCGGCGAGCTGACCGTCTGGCCGTCCGTACCGGTCGACGAGGTCGTGCGGATGTACCAGCAGAAGCACGGCGGCGGCGCGGCCCCCTCGGAACCTTCCCGGCCGCCGGTCACCGGCCCCGGCAACACCGCCGTCGCCACCTACAACGACCCCGCGACCGGCGAGGAGACCAGCCTCGCCCGGGTCTCGGCCCCCGGCCAGCCGCCCGTGGAGTACCAGCTGTACGAGGAGCTGCGGCGGCTGGGCGTGGACCCGGCGGCCGTCCACGCGGTCCACACCGACCTGCGCCCGGCCCTGCTGCCCGGCGGCTACCCCGGCGACTTCGTCCTCCGCACGTTCCCCAACGCCTCGTTCTCCTGCACCGAGGGCTACGGCATGCGGCCCGAGGAGCGCGCCGAGGGCGTCGCGGGGCTGCTGCGGCACGTCGAGATGATGCACCAGCTGGCGGGCCAGCAGCCGCCGCCGCGGCCGCACCGGGTACCGGTTCCTGAGCGCGTCGAGCCGGCGCCGCCGATGCGGGACGTGGCCCTCGGCAAGCACCTCGTGGAGGTCTACGGCCCCGAGGGCGTCCACCGCCCGGACGCCGACGACCTGGCCCCGACCCAGCTGCCCGAGGCCACCAAGAACACCCTGCTCTGGGCCGGACTCCCGTCCCAGGTCCCGTACTTCTTCACCGCCGACCGCCCCGACACCCCGCCCGCCGGCGGGCTGTTCACGGACGTGGCGACCCACCTCCGCGAGGTCGGCACGCAGGCCAAGGAGCAGACGCTCGACACGCTGGCCGGCTACGTCCGGATCGGCGCCGACGGGCTGTACACCATCGCCGTCCAGTGCACCGCCCCGGAGACCAACCAGAACCTCATCGGCACCATCTGGGCCGTCCAGCCCTCCTCCGGCGGCGGCCGCTTCGTCAACCGCACCCTCTCCGCCCACCTCCGCTCCCTCGCCCTCCTCACCACCACCCGCCGGGAGATGCAGGGCCTGGACCCGGCAGCGGCGGGCACGGCGGTGGCGGCCTTCCAGGAACAGATCGCGGCGATCGACTCCTGGGCACTGGACGACCAGGGCAACTGGTGGTCGCTGGTGATCGAGCAGATGTGGCACGGGTTGTTCTGATTGTTCTGAGGCCTTGAGCGGTAGGTGGCGTTGCCGTGGGTGGCTGTGGGTGGCGTGGCCGTAGGTGGCCGTGGGTGGCGTTGCTGTAGATGGCCGCGGGTGGCTTGCGTAGGTGGCGAGTGCGGAGTCCATCGTTTGGGAGGGCTCCGCACTTTCCTGCGCAGGGGGCTCCGACACTCCGTGCGCAGGGGATCAGCGCTTCCCTGCGCAGGGGCCTCCGCACTCCCCGAGTTGGGGCCCAGGCACTTCCCTGCGCACGGGCCCCCGGTCGGCCCGTCAGGGCAACAGGAGCCAGTCCGCGGCGAGGGCGGCCGCCAGGCCGATGCCCAGCATCCAGGTGCCGAGCCGGGTACGCCCGTGCCGGCTGAGCTCGATCACGACACCGCAGAGCACCAGCGCGGCTCCGTACACCCCGACCACGAGCACCGACGTACGCGAGGCCAGGCGCACCACGAGCACCACCGCCATCGCGGCCATGAGCACCGAGGCCAGGACGATGCGTATCCGCCGCGCCTGACGCGGCGTCAGCCCTACCCGATTCGCGGACTCATCGAGCTCGTCCAGATCGTCCAGCTCATCCAGCTCCGCAAGCTCGTCGAGGGAGGCGCGCTGGTCGAGGGAGTCGTCAAGGCCCTCTTCATGCGACTCTTCAGCCGGCTTTTCAGCGGTCGCTGCAGTCGACTCTTCAGCCGGCGTTGCAGTCGACTCTTCAGCAGCCGACTCTTTGGCAGAGGGTTCGGCCATGCGCGGTTCACGCCCCTCGGTTCCATGCACTGACGAATGCCTCCATATGCGTGCGCACCGCGCTGCCGAGGGCGATCCATGAACCGTCGGTGAAGCTGACGTCGAACCGGCCCCGGCCGCCCATGACCTTGGGATGCGGGTCGATCCGAGCGATGTTCGGACGAGGCACTGCCGATCCGACAGCCCACCGCGGGGTGGTCTCCCGCCAGCTGGTGTTGTGGTCCACGAGCACGATCAACCGGCGGTCGGTCAGCGCCTGCCGCCCCGGCGTGCCCCCGGCGTTCGTCAGATTGACGAGGAAGCGCCCGGCCATGCTGTGCCAGCCGCCGTCCATGACAGTACCCCAGATCGCTTTCTCGACGGCCCGGTCGGCCGCGTGATCCAGGGCGTCCATCGTGCGCTCGGCGCGGTCGCCGACGCGCCCCACAGCCCGGGTGAACGGGTTGTTGACCAAACGGCTGTTGGTCACCGCCTCCAGCGGACGGGCCACCGCGCCGAGTGCGCTGCCCAGAACACCCCGTACCCGCTCTTCGAGCGCCGACGGAGGGGGCGGGGGGTGTGGGGTGCGCAACTCGGCGGGGACGGAGGGCAGCGCATCATTGCCCCAGTAGTCGCAGGCGATGACCAGTCGTTCGCCCGGATGGAGAAACGGCAGGAAACTGTCGCGGTACTCCGGCTTCATGCGGCCGGGCTCCTCTCGTCGTGTGGGGCTGCTCGCCGCTCAAGGCCTGATTCGATCTTCTCGGCGCCTCGTCGACCACACGGCCGATGACCGGGCTGCGCCGCACCACCCACGCACCCGCCCACCCACCGGATTGCCCCTGAAGCCGAGGCCGTACGGCAAGCTGCCGCGCATCGCCCGCACCTTCTCGACACGCCGGCCCGAGCATGTGGCGAACTAGTGGAAGGCTTCCTGGTCAGCGGTGAATCGCTGTGTCACGATCCCCGGTCTGCACTGGCTCCGATCCGCCATGGTCCCGATCCGTCCCGGCCCGTCATGGTCCCGATCCGTCCCAGTCATGCAGTCGAAGACGATCTTAGTCAACGGGTCGGACAGCGGCAGTGCAGACTCATCACAAGCGCACCAGCATCGCCACCAGTCGACGGGCCACCCACCCCACCGAAGCGTTCACACATACCACTATGCGGCATGTGCCACCAATGCCACAGTCGAGCCGAATTTCACGGGACCTCCACGCCATTGAGTAAAGACATTCCCTTGAATCCACCGCAGGATCGCCCGCGTTGACATGTCGGCGCTCACTGCACCTAACCTGGGAACGCTAAACTCGCGCTACGAGTCAGACGCTAAGGGTCAGAGCGGACGCACCGGAAAACGGGGGTTGTGGTGGCAGGCAAGGAATTTGACGTAGATCCGGATGTCCTGCGCACGCAGGGCAACGCGTTTACGCACATCGGCAGCGATTTCTCCAAGGCGTCGAAGAAGCTGAAAGCCGACCTGGAGGACCTCGGCAGTCCCTGGGAGAACTGCGACTTCGGCGACATCTTCGAAACGATCTACACCCCCGTCAGGGACGGCATGTTCGAGTCCATGGACTCCCTGGGCGAGCGCCTCGAAGGAATCGGCGACAAGCTGCAGCACATGGCGCAGACATACGCCGAGTCCGACCAGCAGGGCATCCACACCATCAGCGCCGTCGGCCGCCCCGTCATCTGACGCCTCGGGCCACCGCACTTACTGCGGGCCGCACACCCGGGCCGAGGGCGTGAAAGTGTGAGAGTTCACGATCCGCCTCCCACCCCCCTCAGCCCGATTCCGCACCTCTCACTTCCCACTCCTTCCATTGCACTCCGCAATCGGCTACCACTGCACGGGGGACGATCACTGTGTCATTGACGCTGCCAAGCGAGGTCGCCTGGGTCCTGGACCTGCTCGGCTACAGCTGGCCTGACGCCGACGAGGACAAGCTCCACGAATGCGCCCAGGTCTGGCGCAACTTCGCCGAGTCGGTCAACCAAGCGGCTTCCTCGGGCACTTCGGCAGCCAATGAAGTCGTCTCCGCCAACTCGGGCGAAGCGATCGAGGGCTTCACCAATGAATGGGGCTCCTTCTCCGGCGGCGGTGACAGCGGGGACAATTACCTCCGCGACGCCGCCGCAGCGGCGGAAGTCATCGCCGTCGCCTTCGACGCCGCCGCCATCGCCGTTCTCGCCGGCAAGATCGCGGTCATCGTCCAACTCGTGATGCTGGCCGCGGAACTCATCGCCGCACAGGCCGCCGCGCCCTTCACCCTCGGCCTCTCCGAACTCGGCGCCGCCGGCGCCACACAGGCGACCCGTCTGATCGTCCGCGAGATCCTCGACAAGATCAAACGCGAGGTCATGGAGGCGGCCACCAAGGCCATGGAGCACGCCACCATGGACGCCATCAAGAAGATGGCGAAGAAGGCCGTGTCCAAGGAAGCCCGCAAGCTGGCGATGGACTACGCCAAGAAGACAGTCAAGGAAACCGTCAAGGACACCGTCAAGGAAAAGGTTGTCGACGCGGCCAAGGAAAAGGCCACGGAAGCCGGCACCGAAATGGCCCAGAACGTCGCCCAGCAGGGCATCGAAAGCCACTTCGGCGCCCGCGACGGTATCGACTGGGGCGAAACGGCCGACATCGGCAAGGAAAAGGCCGGTGAATACGTCGACGGCATCAAGGAAGGCGCCCAAGACCTCACCGACCCGAAGACCTACGTCGACCACGCCCGCCAGGACCTCACCGACCGCGGCCTCAACGCGGCCCAACGCCACGCCGACCAGCGCACCGGCGGCGCCGCCACCCGCCACCAGGGCGCGACGGACGCCGTCAGGGAAACGGTGAGCGGCAGCGTCGAGGACGTCTTCGGCTGAGCCCTGCTCCAATTGACCCCGGGCGGGGCACAATCCACACCCCGCCCCACCGCTTACACATCCCCCTCGGCCCTAACGTGTGGCTCGGCCTGGATAGGGCTGGGCGTTCGAGTTCCCATGACACACCAGGATCCCGATGCAGAACAGTGCGCGCCTCGTGAATCCCCTGCTCCAGGTCGCGCCTTCCGGCTCCCGCCTGCTTCGCCTTGACACGTCGTCATGCCATAAGCGACATAGCCACCAGGCAAACCGCGAGTGATCCAGCCATGATCCATCCGCCCAAGGTCACCAGCCGGGCACGGTCGTGACGCCAGCCGCGCACCATGACGAACAACCCGCCGTACATGACCACCAGATTGAGAAGGGAGGCCCAGAGGTGCCTTCCCGTCATCACTGCCATGGCGACAAGCACCAAGGGCGCCAGTACTCCGCCGCCCAGAAGCAATGAGGTGAACTGCCCCCGCTCGCGCAGGGCCATCTCATCAGCCGGGGACTGCGGGTCCAGATCCGGCAGCTCCGAGTTCATGCATACCTCCATCGTCGCCAAAAGCCGCCACGCACTCGCCCTGTACCGTCCCTCAGGCGGATGGCGGGCTACCACTAGTAGACGCTGAATCCACCCGCATCGTGCCGGCTCTTGGCCTGCGTCCCACGAGCGCGTTCACGCCGCTCCTGCTCAATCTCAGCACGCTGCTCTTGCAGAAACCTGGTGCCCTCTTTTTCGGCTTGTGATCGCTCTTCCGCAGACATCTCGTCCCACTTGTGCTGGAACTTATCGATGTTCCGTACGAGTTCCTCTTCGTAAGCGCCGACCCGCACTGCGTCCCTGAGCCCGATCCGCCCTGACAAGACCTCTCTCGCCATCTCCGCCAGGACGTCACCGCCCTTCCCATCAGCCAACGCTTCCAGTTGCTTCCTCAGCACACGAGCCATGGCCGGGTCCCGGGTAATCGGCACGAACTCGTCGTCACCGACCCAGGGTTCACTTTCCTTGCCGCTCATCGAGCCACCTCTCCCCGCCCCTTCGGTTCAGACCGCGGGGTTGTCGTATCCCTTGCCGGGCAACGGGAATTTCTCCATGTTGGCCGCGTGGAAACTGGTCAGCTGGACAACCGTACCCACGGATCCACTGACGACGCTCTGTACCTCAGTGACCAGCGCCGTCAGCCTCCCCCACAATGTGATCATGGCCGCGACCTCAGCGGCCACGGCGCCTGCCGCAATGACCGGGCCGAACAGCGTGAAACTCGTTGATGCCCCGGCTGCAGCCGTGATGGCGGCGGTCAACGCCAGGTCGAGAATTCCGCTCAGCAGATCGCCGCAGGCTTCAGCGGCATGCCATACGGCTTCCGTTACCCGTTCGTACTGCTCCTTCAGCCCGTCGAAGGATTCCTTCATCGTCGAGACATCCTTGGCCAGCGTGTGGACGTACACATAGGCCGAATCCGCGGCATTACCCGACCACGTGGCATCGAGCGCCTTGTTGCCTGACTCCAAATTCTTCGACAGATCGGCACAGAAGCTCCCGAGAGCTTGCCACGCCTTGGCACATTGTGCGTATTCTTCCCAGTTCCCGCCGAGCAGCTTCTTGGCCTCGTCCACCGGGTTGAAGTCGAATGCCAGCTCCAGCCCTTTACTGATCATCGCCGAAGGGCTGAGCACGTCGCCGAACGAGGTCAGATCGCGGTAAAGCGTCCCCGGCTCATCCTTGTCTCCGTCGACCTTAGGCTTAACGAGCCTACTGGTCGGCTCCGTCACATCATGGAAACTCAAACTGCTCCCCTTGCAGATCGCGCCGCACGTATGCCTTTACGAGAAACCTTGGTCATCGCTTGGAAGCCGGATAAGTAGCGTCCAACTTGGAGGCCTCACCACGGTCCGTATGCTCGTAGAACGTCGCACTGCGCGCCATTTCCCGCTGAGAGGCATCCAGAATGTGATGTAGCTTCCTCAGTGTGGATTCAACATTTGCCATTACCCCGTCATGCCCTCCGCCAAAGATACTCGCCAGCGCCGAGATGGGCCCTTTGTCGAAGGTTCCGATCGAGCACTCGCTGCGCACGAACCCCAAGGCATGATTCACGTCACCGGAAGCCCGTTCCAACTGCTTGGCAAATGCAGATAGATCGGCCGGCTGCACTTCGAATGACATACATCCCCCATGCGTAAGGCAAAGCAAACGTGCCGCCTAACCGTAAACCATACAGGACAGTGACCACCGGACGGCTGCACGGCACTCCAGATAAATAGGATCACGCCACATTGTGGACTGCGGCGACACCGCCTCCAGACCCGATAAATGAGCGACATAGGGGGCAAAGTGGAAAAAGATCCAGCTAGTACAAGAGTCATTGCACGTAAGGGACTGCATGCTGCCTTCAAAAATCCCCCAGGCAGCATGGTTGATCGTCGAGGATGAAGTAGTAAAGCGATCCGCGCAGCGCGGCTGACACTGGCCGGCGAACGCCACACACCACGGCTTATCGCCCCGCCACCGTGGAAGATCGCTTCATGCGTAGCCAGATCTGCACACCAAGGGCATGTTCCACAGAGGCTCTGGCACCCCCGGTTGTCACCCTGCAACGCGCATGTGGGCGGCTCTAGATGCCGGGGTGCAGAATGATCTTGCGAAAGAGGTGGGGCCCATAGCCCGAAGGCCACGGACCCCAAGTCGCACTCATGAGCGCGATACCAGCATCAGTCCTCACTGCCCCGGCGGCTGCGTGGGCGGCGTCGGTGGCGGGAGGCTACCGGGCTGCTGCTGATACGGCCCAGGCTGCTGATAGACACCTTGCTGCTGGTACGGCCCCGACGGATGCGGCGGAAGACCCGTTCCTCCGGGGCCGCCGAAGCCACCCGGAGGGGGTCCGTTGCGCCCGTTCTTCTTCTGGCGGGCAACCACGATGACGATGATTCCGGCCACCACGAGAACCGCTACCGCAATTCCCACGATGGCGCCCATGCCGAGGCCACTGCCGTAATCGGCCTTCTGTCCGTTGCCAGATACGCCTGCCGCGTTGGTCCCGGCAGTGCCGGCAGGTGAATCCGCCTTCGGGGTCTTCAGGGGACCGTTCGTGGAACCAGCAGGGATGTCAGCAGTCAGCGCTTTCAAAGGCTGGATGAAGCCATAACCGTAACGCGGGTCAGGAAGCTTGAGGCCTTTCTCCCCGGGGGGGGGCAGACCGGCGGACTTCACCAGCCGGTTGGCAATTTGACCGGCCGTGAGGTCGGGGAACTTTGCACGCAAGAGCGCCGCCGTAGCCGAGACATAGGCGGTGGCGTCAGAAGTACCGTCAGCTAGCCTATATTGACCAGGAGTAGCAGAAGCAGACGTGATCTCTACACCGGGAGCTGATATCAACAGCTGACTTCCCGTGTTGGACTTCGCCCATACCTTTCCAGTCTTGTCCACTGCTCCGACGGACACAACGCCAGGAACAGAAGCCAGTTCGCTCCAGTGCACTCTTGTCATCTTCGCCGACGTAGTAGGGATTGATCGACGTGTTGATGACTGACGCACCCTGATCGACTGCGTACCTAACCCAGCTTCCAACGCTGGTGCCGGAGGCATCCTGCCCCTCGGTCGGCACTGCCACAGGAAGAATTTTGGCATCGGGAGCGAGTCCCATCACACCATCGGAATTCCCCGCACCATGCCCGTGCCCGGCGATGAGAGACGCCATGCCGGTTCCGTGGTCACGCGTCCCCCTTTGGTCACCCCGCCCACCGTCGGCGAAGCTCTTCCCAGGAAGAACGCTACCCTTCAAGTCTGGGTGGTTACCGTTGACCGGATCATCAATTACTGCGACAGTGACGCCCTTGCCTGTGGACTCCTTCCAGACGCTTTGAGCGTCAAAGGCCTTCAGTGGCCACTGGTCTTCCCTGTTCTGGTCTGCCAAGGCAGTCGGGGCGGCGCCGAACAGCAGCACTCCGCCGCCACCGCGCCACCCACTACACGCAGCGTCCGCGTGAAGCTCATGCCGTTACACCTTCCCGTAGCAAGCTGGGGCCCGCAGCCCGAAGACTGCGGGCCCCCGTCGAGTCCGCCGAGCGGTTCGCGCTGGCGGGCAGGTCCCTACTCGATGGCCCTGGGCGGCGTCACATTACGCTCTGGGATCCAGGTCTCCTCGTCCTCTACCAAGTAGTCCGGACGCTGTCCGTTCTCGTTGGCCTCATCTTTGCCCTTGGGGCCGTGAGCACCGTGCACTCGTGCCATTCCCGCCGGACGGCGACCGTCAACTGCGCCCTGTCGGGCACCGCCTCGGCTGCGGTGCACTCCCAGGCCGCCCTGCCCACCGGCTCCCGGCTGGCCGACCTTGCCGCCGATCACGCCGCCCTTTAGTGGGCAAGCGGCCCATGCATCGTTGAGGCCGGCGGCCTTGCCTGGCGCACCATCCCTGGCATGCTCCACGGCCGCCACGAGCACCCGCATCGGCGCCTCGGATCATGCCTGGCATGCCAGGGGTGCCAATACCCGAACGGGCTCTTCCGCCAATGCCAGAGCCTCCCCCGGCCCTCCGGTGCCTACATCGCGAATTATCCCTGGCCCACCTTGGCAACCCGGTGCCGTAACGAATGACACAGCCCGCTGCTGCCACACAGCCCACGCTGCGCAGTGCCCGAGCGAAGTCCATACATTCCGACACGGCTTGGGGTCCGCAGCCCAAGTCTGCGGACCCCAAATCGCCACCTTCTGGTCTCTCACGTCACCGCCACACCAGGCACAGGCTGCGCCGAGCTATCACTGCCCTGGCGGTTGGTTGGGCGGCGCCGGCGGAAACCCTCCCGGCGCACCAGGCTGCTGATACGGACTCGGTTGCTGGTAGGCACCCTGCTGCTGATACGGGCCACCCGGCTGCGGCGGAAGACCAACGCCGCCGCCAGGTCCACCGAACCCACCGGGCGGCGGGCCGTTGCGGTCGTTCTTCTTCTGCCGGACCACGACGAGGACAATGATTCCGACAACTACGAGAACGCCCACCGCGATTCCCGCGATGGCGCCCATGCCAAGGCCGCTTTCCTTCTGGCCGTTTGCCTGCTCGTTTCCACCGCCAGTCGATCCTGCGACAGTCGCTCCACCGGCCGTGGACGGCTCCGTCTTGGGAGTCTTGAGCGGACCATTCTTGGAACCCGCCGGAATGTCCTTGGTCAGCGCGCTGTACGGCTTGATGAAGCCGTAACCGTAGTGCGGGTCCGGGAGCTTCATTCCCTCCTTGCCAGGCGGGAGGCCTGCCGTCTTCACGAGACGGTTGGCGATCTGACCGGCGGTGAGGTCGGGGAACTTGGCCCGGAGGAGCGCGGCGGCACCGGAGACGTAGGCCGCGGAGTCGGAGGTGCCGTTGGCCAGTCGGTACGGCTTGGACGCCGCAGCAGACCTGATGAGGGTTCCAGGCGCGGTCAGCATGGTCTCGGGGCCATAGTTCGATTTCCCCCACACCTGACCGGACTTGTCGACTGCGCCAACAGCAACTACGCCTGGATAGGACGTCAACTGGTCAAGGTGCCCCACTCCATCGTTGCCTGTTGCGACAACAAGGAAGACGTCCTTTTTAACCGCGTTGGAAAGAGCCTGCCTGTCTTTCTCGCTTAGGACAGCTTGACCAAATGACATATTGATAACAGATGCGCCGTTATCAACCGCATAATTCACCGCATCCGCCAGGTCGTTCGAATTCGAGTCCGAAAACTCGTCGCCGGTCGGGATGGCGACTGGCAGAATTTTAACGTCAGGGGCTAGCCCTTTCACTCCCTCTGAATTTCCAGCGCCATGCCCATGGCCTGCGATGATGGACGCCATCGCCGTGCCATGATCATCCAGATTCTCCCGGTTGGCGGACCCACCATCTTCAATGTCCTTCCCTGGTAGGACATTGCCTTTCAAGTCAGGATGATCGCCGTTGACGGGGTCATCGATCACTGCGACCGTGACGCCTTTACCTGTCGACACCTTCCACACGCTTTCAGCGTCGAACGACTTCAACGGCCATTGATCATCCCTGATCTGGTCCGCAACAGCAGCCGAGGCGGAGCCGAAGAGCAGTGCTCCCGCCACCACCGCGCTGCCCACCGCACGCAGCGTCCGCGTGAAGCTCATGCCGTTACACCTCTCCCTAGCAAGGTGGGGCCCGCAGCCCGAGGACTGCGGGCCCCACTTCGATTCCGCCGTGTGCCGGAACGCGACCGACAGGGTCCTACTCGATGACCTTGGGCGCCACATTACGCTCCGGCGTCCAAGTCTCCTCATCTTCTACCAGGTAGTCCGGACGCTGTCCGTTCTCGTTGGCCTTGTCCTTGCCCTTGGCGCCGTGCGCACCGGCTCCACCCATCATCCCAGCCGGACGACGGCCACCTGCGGCACCCTTCTGCGTGCCGCCGCGGCTGCGGTGCAGACCCGAGCCTCCTTGCGCACCTCCTGCGGCCTTCCCAGCCTTGCCGCCGATGATGCCGCCCTTCTGACGAGCGAGTGCGCCACCCTTACCCGCGCCCACGCCCTTGGCGCCGCCCTTGGCCCCGGCTCCGGCGGCACCACCCATGCCCGGCATACCGGTACGACCGCCGCGGGCGCCCGCTCCAGCACCAGCGCCTCGGGCGCCACCGGCGCCACCGGCGCCACCGACCATGCCCGGCACGCCCGGGGTGCCGATACCCGGCCCCGAGCCACCGTGGGGACCGCCGGCGCCTGCGCCCAAGCCGCCGGTGCCGACGCCGCCACCGACGCCGCCGCCACCCCCACCGATGCCTCCGGTGCCGAGACCGGTACCTCCTGAGAGACCGTCAAGCCCGGTGCCTACGTGCGGTACAGGTGCAGGTGCGGGGGACTTGGGGATGCTGCCGATCCCGCCGTCAATACCGTTCGGGCGCGGTGCCTGCATCGCCGGAGGAGTCGTGTACCCGCCTCCCTTGACGCCCGGCATCTTCGGCATCGAAGTGCCACCCTTCGGGCCGGAGGGTGCCGGACCGTACGGGGCGATCGGGGGGATGGGCATGTTGGGACCGTCGTGGTCCGGGACCTCGTCGTCACGAGGTGGCCGCCCACCACCAAGCGGCGGCTTCCCCATAGCCGTAACGCCCGACCGATAGGTCGTCGCCAACTGCTCCATGTAATGGGCAGCCTCAAGCTCGCGCTCCCTGTCGATCGACAGGTTGCCGCGATTCTTGTTCATGGCGTCGTAGATGGAGATCTTCGGGTTGGCCAGGTCACTGTTCAGCTGCGAGTCGTCTCGACCGTCGCCAGCGCCCATCAACTTGGCCGCACCGCCAGCGATCAAGCTCCCGCCCGGAATGAACGAGCCAACTGCCGCAGCCTTGCCTGTGCCGGAGTGTGCGAGGTCGTTGAGTCGGTCGGCCTTTCGCTCCAGCCAGCTCGGCTCCTCGACGGCCTCGACGGCCTTCTTGACTTCCCTCAGCCGATCGCTGATCTGCTCAAGGACGTAGCCGGTGTTGTGCGGATACACCGCAAGCTTGGCGAAGTTGTTGCTGATCTTCTGCGCCGAGGCCGCGAACTGGTCGGCGGACTGGCCGTGCCAGGACTGCAGGACCTTGGTCACCGCATCGTCGAACTTCTTCTTGATGCCGCTGTTCCAGTCGTCACCGACGAGCGAAACGCGGACCTTCTTCCAGCCCTCGGCGACATTGCCGACCTCGCCCGGGTCGGCGCCCTCGACCAGCGCCTTGACCTGGTTCAGCCTCAGGTTGGTGAACTGAGGGCGGCTCTGGCCGACTTCATAGCTTTCCTCCGAAGCCGCACCCGACCCCTTGGGCGCCGGTTCAGGCTTCTTCGGTACGTGGACCTCTGCGGGCTTGAACTCGCTATCTTTCGCTGACATCTACTGTCCCCCACTCCGTCATCGAACACGTTCTACCGGTTACTACGATCAGCCCGCTGACGTCACTTCATGCCGACGGTGTTGTCCGCCTCGGCATCTTGGTACGCGCCCCTGACCTTGGACGACTTCTTACCGAACCGGTCGACCAGGCCCTCAACCATGTCGATCAGCCGCTCGATGTCGCTCTTCATCAGGTCGTGAGCCTGATACAGCTGCCCCTCTTCCTTGAACCCCTTGCCCAGGGACCCCTTCGGAAGGTAAGTGCTGTTCTTCGCCGTGCTCTTCGAGTCGCCCATCTCCTTCAGGACATGGTTGAGCTCCTTGATGACCTGGTCCAGCGCGTCCAGGTCAACGCCATACTGCCCCTGAGCCATGAGTATGTCTCCCCGTGTGTTCTCAGCTTGTCTTTCGCCGCCAGTCGCGGATCGCGATGGCGGTGCCCACCACCGCGCCCACGGCGAGGATCCCGCCGCCGACGATGTAGATGGAAATGCGGGCACGTCGGTCCTCGGCGCTTTCGCCGACGGTGAGGGCGACCGGGTGGATGTTGGAGCCGTCGGCCGCCTGGGACGCCTTGTCCGGCTTCGGCGGAGCGGTCGGTGTGGTGTCGTCCTTGAGCGCTGCCACCGGGTCGACGACTCCCCAGCCGATGAAGTCGTCCCGGCCCTTCTTCACGCGCTCGGCGGTCTGCTCCAGGTGCCAGATGAGCTGCTGCGGAGTCCAGTCCTTGTGGCGTGCTTTCAGGAGTGCCGCGGCGCCCGTTACGTAGGGGGCGGCGAAGCTGGTGCCTTGGTCGACGCAGTTGCCGCCGTCCGGAACGGTGGACACCATGTCGACACCGGGCGCGGCGATGTTCACGAATTCTCCGGACTGGGAGAAGGGGGCGCGCTCGTTGTTGCGGTCGGAGGCTGCCACCGCCAGCACATTGGAGTAGTCGTCCGAATAGGCGGCGGGATACATGCTCTTCTCACCGCCGTCCGCGCCGCCGTTGCCTGCCGAGGCGACGATGAGGACCTTGTGCCTCTCGGCATAACTGACCGCCTGCTCCAGGGTGGGCAGCAGCCTGCGGTTGGCGCCGGTGCCTTGCGAGATGTTGATGATGTTCACGTGCTCGTCGACAGCCAACCGGATGGCCTTCGCGAGGCTTTCTGCGGTGCCCGGCTTCTCTTCCGACGTCTGCTGGAACGGAATGACCTTTGCTCCGGGCGCGATACCGAAAAAGCCGGACCCACTGATCTGCTGGGCCGCGATGATGCCGGCCACCTTGGTGCCGTGACCGACCTTGTCATCCGTGGGCTTGCCCCTCACGAGGCTGGCCCCACCGGTGCCTATCGCCCCCTGAAGCTGTTTGTTGCCCGCGTCGATACCGGTGTCGATGACCCCGACACGAATTCCTTCGCCCTTGCCGTGCTGCCACATCTGCGCGGTCAGCAGTCGCTGCAGCGACCAGGGCGTCTCTTTGATGTTGTCGGTACCGAACTTGCACTCACCGCTGTTGAGCGGCACATTCTCGTCCGCGACCGCCGGCGCGGCGACTACGCCCGACAGGCCGACGATGCACGCCGCCGTAGCCAGTGCGCCCGCCGCTCGGCGACGGTGCCCGGCTCGGTGACCAATGGCGCGAGATCCCACGGGTTGTCTGCTCTCCATGTGTGGCGGAATAGGCGGTGCGAGGGGTGAGGGTGGGGGAACGCTGATGGCAGCGGGCGCTGATCGCGGTGGCGGACGGCAGAAGGGCGAGCGCACTGATGCAGCGCGCTCGCCCTCATTGACCACTGTGCGAGCCGTCGGGCTGCTCAGCCGATCGCCATCCGTAGCTGTGCCGACCTGGGTCAGCCGCCCCAGATACCGGCGTTCTTGTGCTCGGTGGACTGGTAGTTCTGGGCAGCGGTGTCCAGAGCCTTGGCGATGGCCTCCAGCGTGGAGTGCAGGGAGGCGGCGCGCTGGTCCCACTCGCGCTGGCGGGCCTGGTAGCCCTCCTGCGCCGCACCTTCCCAGCTGGCGGCGATCTTCTTGACGCCGGCCTCAAGGTCGTCGAGCTGCTGACGGATGTTGTTGGCCGTACCGCGCACGTCGGAGCTGGCCTGCTGGATCGTCGCAAAATTAACGAGGATCTGGCCTGACATGGTGTCTCCTCAGGAGTTGATGCTGCTGGTCGAGTCACATGCCGCAGCGGGCCGGCTCGGTGGCCGGCGCGGGCTGCGGCGAGTGGGCCGGGCGTCGCGGTCAGCGACGCGGCCCCATCATCCGAACGGGGAAGCCGAGGCGGAGATGTGCGAGATCGACTGCGCCTGCTCCTCTTCGGAGGCGGAGTAGTTCTTCGTGGTCTCGTCGATCGCTTCCTTGATCTCACCCAGGAGCTGGTTGAGACGGTTGGCGTCCTCGTTCACCTGCGACTGGAGCTGGTTGTACGAGGAAGCCGCAGCACCCTTCCACCCCGAGGTGATGGTGTCGACGACCGTGTTCAGGCGGGAGATCTCACCCTGGATCGACTGGTTGACCGAGGCGATCTTGCCGCTGAACGCGACCATCTCCTCCTCGGTGGTTGTGTACTGCTGACCAGCCATAGTCAACGTCCCCCATGAGACTTGTACGTTGTCCCGCGCCCGCCGGCTCGCCAGCTTGCGTGGTCGGCATCTCCTGCTGACGCCTCTGACCACTTTAACCACTTCGCATGCCCGCGCCCAACAGCAGGCCTGCCCTTGTGACGGGATCACAACAATCCCAACTCCCGGTCGACCCAACGCCGTTCGCGAAATTCGGGCAGATGCGGCGCTATCGGTCAGATCGAGGAATGCGTGTCCTCCAGAAGATCGCAATCAAATGAGAACTGACCCGCCGTACGGAAAGACGCCGTACCGATCCCGATGAATCGGTATCGGCACGGCGTCAGGCGATCACGAAGCCTGGGGCTTTTTGGCGCTCTGCACGTCCAGCATGGGGCCGGCCGAGAGCAGATCGGACCAGGTCTTGAGGATCAGCGGCGGATGGGCCGACTTGTACCCGAGGTGGAGCTGCGACTGCCCCTGTTCCTGGTCCGCCTTACCCGCCTTGTTTCCACCGTCATTGTTTTCCGGAACCGAGTACCGCAGTCCGGTGTCGGTGACCAGGAAGAGGCTCCCGAACTTTGCGGAGGGCGTGCTCGCCTGCCGGTAGAGCAGTCCACTGCCGGGGGTGACGTACGCGCTGGCACCCGGGGCAATCTTGGCGGGATAGTCCTTTCCGACCCAGGTCTGCATGTTGGGAACGCCGTTCGGGAACCCCAGCAGCTTGTTCGCCTGGCCCGGGTACTTGGTGTTGGTGCCCTTGTAGACGCTGCAGGCCACGCCGTTGCCCGTGGGGCTGTTCAGGCCTCCGGTCTGGGGATCCTGCTTGTAGTTGTTCGCGGCGGAGACCTCTTCCGTGGGCCAGGGCATGGGCACGTCCGTGGTCGGAATCGTGCCCATGAAGCTCATCACGTGCCCGGAGTCATCCGTCTTGGGGTTGAAACTCGTGGTGGAGACGGTCTGGGGGGTCAGCGCAGACCCGTCCTTGTTCACGGCCTGCGCGTTCTGGCCCTGGAGCAGGAGCTTGGCGATGAAGTTCGACACCTTGTAGACGCCGTCGGCCTGGACCACGTACTTCTGCGGTGAGTCGTCGGTCTGCAGCACGGTGCCGACGGTCCGGTACTTGTCCGGCACGTCCTTGACGGGGGTCTGCTTACCCGCATCGGGGACGGTGGGCATGCCGATCGGCACCGGGCTCTTGATCAGGGTGTCCATGAACTCCGGAGTCACCTTCTGCGGCTCGACGGAGTCCCCGAAGATGATGCGCTCCAGGTCCCGGTTGGTTTTCGACGCCCCTCCGATGGGCCCGACGCGCCCGCCCATCGTGGAGTCGAACTGGAAGGCGGTCCCGTTGTTGTCGACCAGCCACCTCTTGCCGTCGGGATCCTCGACGTACAGGGCCTCGTGAACGTCAAGCCTGCCCGTGCGCGGGTCGTCGACGAGTTGCTTGTCCTTGCCGCTCAGAACGAAGACGGCTTGCTGAGGCTTGCTCTTCTGGCCGCTACCGGGCCTGTTGCACACCGCCCAGACCTTCGGCTTGTCGACGTCCTGGGGCGTGGGGAGGCGATCGGGCGCATACGGGATTCCCACCGCCGGGCCGTGCGTAATCTTCCCGTCCAGCTCGGATTCCTGGACCTTCACCACGCTGTACTTATCGGGGTCGAGGAGAAGCTTCGCGGAGGCGAGGTTGAGTACCGGGTGGAGCAGATTCCGCTTGTGTCCGTTGAGGTCGGTGTTGGGGAGAACCACATAGCGCGTGGAGGATTCACTCCCGACGATCAGATTCGCCTGGGGCTTGTCCCACCCCGACGGCGCCACCGGCTTGAGAATGCCGCAGGCGCCGAATCCCACGAGCATCAGGACACCCATGATGGCGCTGGGCACCACCGCCTTGAGCGGCTTGGGGGCGCTCTCGATCGAGCCGTTGGGCAGCGGCTTCAGAAATGCCGCATTCGTGCGCTTTCGAGCAAACGAATACGCATTCAGCTCGTCCCGACGTGATGCCATTGTTGCTTTCTCTCCCCGCCTGTTGGATCCACATCGAACCGCCCCCGGCACTCACGCCGTAGCGCCCTCTACTATGCCGTGTGTCGATCGACCCGTACGGTACGGGTGCCACCTTCCAACGCACCAGTCTCAGCGGCGGCCGATACGCCTAGAGGCCCACATCACCAGTAGAGGAGCAGGCCGGGGGATGTCCAGCGCCACCAGGGCTCGACGCCGCAATGGGCGGCAACAGCAGCAACAGCCTTCCGGGGCACCGCAATACGCGGGAAATGCTGGCCAAAACGGCACAGCTTCGGGCAACAGAGGAAATCGCGGCCGTGGTTCCGCGGCGCGCCCGGCGGGTCCGGTGGCACCGCGGCTGCGCCAGCAGGCCGGCACGATCGGCGGTGTCCGCGTCCAGCAACTGGCCATCCTCGAACTCGCCGCCGCGCTGGTGCTGGTGGGCTGGTCGATCCACCCCGCGGCGCTGACCGCGGCCATCGTCGTCGCGGCCCTGCTGGTCGTCTTCGCGCTCGGCCGGCGGCGCAAGGTCCCGCTGCCGGAGTGGATCACGACCGTGCGCGCGATGAAGCGCCGCGGCAAGAACAGCACCGCCGCACTCGCGGCCACCCAGGGCGTCGACCCGGCGATCGCCCCCGTGGTGGAGTGCGAACCGGCCCTGCGCACCTGCGAGTACACGACCGAGGCCGATCAGCGGGCCATCGGTTTCGTCGGGGACGGGACGTTCCTGACGGCCCTCGTCCAGGTGGACGCCCGCGACGAACCGCTGCGCCCGCAGCGCGGCAGCCACATGCTGCCCCTGGAGGTGCTGCACACCGCCCTGGACATCGAGGACATCCACCTGGAGTCCGTCCAGTTCGTGCAGTACACCCAGCCCGCGCCGGCGCCGCACCTGCCCGAACAGGCCGTGGCGGCCCGCTCGTACGCCCCGCTGCAGGCGCAGTCGCAGACCCCGGCGATCCAGCTGACCTGGATCGCGCTCAAGCTCGACCCGGAGCTGTGCTCGGAGGCGATCGAGGCCCGCGGCGGCGGCCTTGAGGGTGCCGAGCGCTCGCTGCTGCGCGCCGCCGACCAGCTCGTCAGCCGGCTGACCGCGCACGGCGTGCGGGCCAGGGTGCTCAACGAGCGCGAGGTCACGGCCTCGATCGGCACCGCCGTGTGCGTCAGCCCGCGGGCGGCCAACGGCGCCATGGGACGGGACGGCCGGGCGGTCCGGCGTACGCAGGAGACCACCCGGGCGATGCGCTGCGACGACCGCTGGCACTCCACGTACTGGATCGGCCGGTGGCCCCAACTGGGCGAGGGCGGTGCGCCGTTGGCGGCCGTCACCCAGCTGCTGACCAGCACCAGGGCGATGGCCAGCACGTTCGCGCTGACCGCCACGCACGGCGGCGGCCGCCTCCCGGCCATCTCGGGTTACATCCGCCTCTCCACCCGCAGCGAGAACGAACTCTCCGCCGCACAGAACGAGTTGGAGCGCCGTTCCGGTTCCGCGAAGGTCGGGCTGGTCCGCCTCGACCGTGAACAGCTGCCCGGCCTGTTGGCCACGCTCCCCCTCGGAGGTACCCGCTGATGGCCTCGCCCACGTATCAGCCCCGCGTCAACGCCAGCAGCGACGGCTGGCGCAATCCCCCCCTGTCGGCGGGCGTCAGCGGCGGTGACGGCCGTCGGCTGTCGCACCAGCCGCGTCCGGAGGAGGAGCAGTCCGGGCCGAACGGGCCCAAGCCCAGGCCCGGTTACGGCCTGCGCGGCCCGCGCCGCAGCCCGCACGTGCTGACCGCCGAGTCGCTGGCCGCGCTGACCCTGCCGGTCGGCGACGACGGCGTGATCATCGGCATCGACCCGCAGAACCAGCCCGCCGTGCTCAGCCTGCTGCGCCCGACCCCGCTGGAGGTCGCCCTCGTCGGCAGCATGTGGATGGCGCAGGTGCTGGCGCTGCGTACGGTCGCCACCGGCGCCCGGGTCGCGGTCGAGACCGCCCGGCCGCCCGCCTGGGCCCAGATGGCGCAGAACGCGGGCGGTGGCCAGCAGTGCGTGTCGGTCCACGACGTCCGCCAGATCGCGCCCCAGGGTCCGTCGGTTTCCAGCCCCGTGCTGGTCGTACGGGACATGGGTGCGCGGCCGCCGCGCAATCAGCTCGCCCCGAGCCCCTGGCAGTCGGTGCTGACCGTGCTGCCGTTCCTCGGGCCCCGGTCGCCGCAGATGCTCAGCCGCGCCGACCTCGTCGGCCTGCAGCGGCTGTCGCCTGAGGAGGCGGAGGTCGTGACGCGCATCATGCGGCTGCCGGAGCAGGTCGGCGCGGTGCTGCCGACGCTCAGCGACAACGCCATGCTGTGGTGCAGCCGTGACGGTGGTCACCAGTTCGTCATGACGCAGCCGACGGAGGCGGAGACCAACCTGCTGGGCGGCCCGCGCCGTATGGACTGATACCTGGACAGCTCACCTCCGGCACTGCCGCACGGGCGCATCCACAGGCGAAGTCGCCGGATGCGCCCGTAGGTGTGCCGAAGGGCTTGAAGACGACATGGCACCGACTGCCGTTATGGGCCGACTCTTGATTAGGCTGTGTGGGAGAGCCGCAGGAGCACAGCGCGACGGCAGTCGATACGGGGATGGAGACAGTTAGTGTTGGCGCAACCCCGGGTGGTGTGTTCCGACTTCCGCTCCATCCGAACGATCCGCCTGTATCCGGTCCTGCCGTTCAGGTGCGTTGCAGTACACCAGGAGGCACAGTGAACGAGCAGGAGGCTTTCCGTCCGGACGGAAACGATCCTGACGACGACCAGTCCGAGTTCGACCTGACCGGCGAGTTCAAGATCGACTTTGCCGCGCCGGCCTGGTATGCGAGCAACGACACCAGTGGCGGCGCCGGTGCCGCTGCTGCTCCTGCGCCTTCGCCGACCACTCCGCCCGCCGCGGCGCCGCCCGGTCCGCCGACCGGTCAGCCGCTGACCGGGCCGGCCCAGGGCGCTCCGGTCCCGGGACTTCCGCAGCAGGGCGCGCCGGCCGTGGACGCCGCACCGCCCGGTTTCCCGACGCTGCGGCCGCAGGGCACGGACGGCGCCGCTCCGGCCGCCGCCACTCCCCCGGCGGCGCCGGAGGCTGCCGCGGAGCCCGCACCGGCCGCGAACGACGCGTCCGACAGCGGCAACAAGCGTGCCGGTACGGGTGTCGACCCGTCGGCCTCCCTCTGGGACGACGACGATGACGACACGGAGCCGGAGCCGGAGGCTGCGCCCCAGACGGAGAACGCGGCCGCCGCCCCGGCACCGCAGCCGGAGGCCGTGGCCCCCGACTCCCCGGCCGAGGACGCCGCCCTAGCCCAGCAGGCCCGGCCCGCACCGCCGGTCCAGCCGGTTCCCGACGCCGCCGCTCAGGGCGCGCAGGCGGCCCAGCCGCCGGTGCCGCAGCAGACGCAGGCTCAGGCGCAGGACACGCCGGTTCAGGGTCAGCCGCAGCCCCAGCAGGCGCAGCAGCCGCAGCAGGGCGTGCCCCAGGGTGCTCCGCAGCAGCACGGTGTCCCGCCGCAGGGCGCTCCGTGGGGCGCCGCGACGGACGGTCAGCAGCAGGGCGTTCCGGGCCAGGGTGTGCCCGGTCAAGGGGTTCCCGGGCAGGGCGTGCCCGGGCAGGGTGTCCCCGGTCAGGGTGGACTGCCGCCGCTGCCGCCGGAGTTCCAGCCCGCCGACCCGCGCATGGCGCAGGCCCAGACCGGTCAGCAGCCGCCTGCCCAGCAGGGTCAGCAGCCGCAGCAGGGCGTGCCCGCGCAGGGCCAGCAGCAGACGCCGGCCCAGCAGGCCGCCCAGGCGCAACAGCAGCCGCAGGCCGGATACCCGCAGGCCCAGCCCCAGCAGGCCGGTTACCCCCAGCAGGGCCAGCCCGCGCAGCAGCAGGGTGCCTACGGCTATCCGCAGCCCGCGTACGGCTACCCGCAGCAGGGGCAGCAGCAGCACCCCAACGCGGCCGCGCAGCAGCCCGCTTACGGCTACCCGCAGACCGCGGCGCAGGGCTACCCCCAGCAGGGCCAGCAGTATCCCGGCTACGACCAGTACCAGGCGGCCCAGCAGGCCGCCCAGGCACAGCAGGCACACCAGGCCCAGCAGGCCGCCCAGGCACATCAGGCGCAGCAGGCCCAGGCACATCAGGCGCACCAGGCTCAGCAGGCCCAGGCCCAGCAGGGGCAGCAGACGCCGTATCAGCCGCTGCCCGGGCAGCAGACGGACCCCAACGCCGCGGCGAACTACGCGACGTATTCGCAGCCCGGCCAGCAGCAGCCGCAGCGGGCGGCTCCGGGCGCACCGCTCGGTTACAGCGCGGCGGTCGAGCTGACCTCCGACCGGCTGCTGCGCAACCAGCCCAAGAAGCGCAAGCCGGGCGCCAACGCGCAGCCGTCGAAGTTCAAGCTGGGCGCGAAGAAGGAGCAGGAGGAGCGGCAGCGCAAGCTGGAGCTGATCCGTACGCCGGTGATGTCCTGCTACCGGATCGCGGTGATCAGCCTCAAGGGCGGCGTCGGCAAGACGACGACCACCACGGCGCTGGGCTCCACGCTCGCCTCCGAACGGCAGGACAAGATCCTGGCGATCGACGCCAACCCTGACGCCGGCACGCTCGGCCGACGGGTGCGCCGCGAGACCGGTGCGACGATCCGTGACCTGGTGCAGTCGATCCCGCACCTGCACAGCTACATGGACATCCGCCGGTTCACCTCGCAGGCGCCGTCGGGTCTGGAGATCCTCGCCAACGACGTCGACCCGGCCGTCTCGACGACCTTCAACGACGACGACTACCGGCGGGCGATCGACGTCCTCGGCAAGCAGTACCCGATCATCCTCACCGACTCGGGTACCGGTCTGCTCTACAGCGCGATGCGCGGAGTCCTCGACCTCGCCGACCAGTTGATCATCATCTCCACCCCGTCCGTGGACGGTGCGAGCAGTGCCAGTACGACCCTGGACTGGCTCTCCGCGCACGGCTACGCCGACCTGGTGCAGCGCGGTATCACGGTCATCTCCGGCGTCCGCGAGACCGGCAAGATGATCAAGATCGACGACATCGTGTCGCACTTCGAGACCCGCTGCCGCGGCGTCGTGGTCGTCCCCTTCGACGAACACCTCGCCGCCGGTGCCGAGGTCGACCTCGACATGATGCGGCCCAAGACCCGCGAGGCGTACTTCAACCTCTCCGCCTTGGTGGCCGAGGACTTCGCGCGGGCCCAGCAGGCGCAGGGGATGTACCCGCAGCAGCAGATGGCCGGCGATCCCTACGCCCAGCAACAGCAGCAGTACGCCGCCCAGCAGGGCCAGCCGCAGCAGGGGCACCCGCAGCAGGGGCAGCCGCAACAGCACCCGCAGCAGGGCCAGCCGCCGGCCGGCTACCCGCCGCAGCAGGGCGGCTGGACCCAGCAGCCCGCCCAGCCGCCGGCCCACTGGCAGCAGCAACAGCCCGCCCCGGACGCCCCCCAGCCGGACCAGTCCGGCCTGGCCCCGGGCTGGCAGCAGCAGCCGCCTCCGCAGTAGCGGGGCGACGGCGGGCGAGCGCGCACGCGCAGAGCGATACGGGTCGGGGCCCGGCACCCTTGTGGGCGCCGGGCCCCGACCCGTATGCGGCCCCGCAGCCGTCATGCCCGTACCACACGCCGACCCGAACGAGCGAACCCTTCCCGGTCGAACTCAGCGCGTTTCAGGCCGAGTTGGCATTCAAACCGCGGCACTGCACCTGAGCGCAGCGCTGCCCCGCCCACCGAACACGCCCCTGCGAGCGCCACACCCGCTCGCGGACACGACCTGCGAGCGCCACATCCGCTCGGACACGACGTACGAGCGCCATATCCGCCCGCCCAACACGTCAGCCGCAGCGCTGCACAAACGCCTCGCGCGTGGCACCCGCAGCACTACACCCGCCCACCCCCCGAAGGGGGGTGGGCGGCGGGGAAAAAACTGGTGCGGCGGAAACTCGGCAGGGGAAACGTCCGCCGGCGGGGATCGTTCCGCCGGCGGGAAAGGCTTCAGCGAGGCCGGTCAGCCGGCGTCCGCGATGAGGCCGCGGGCCAGCTTCACGTCGACCGCCATCCGGTCCAACAGGGCGTCGAGGGTGTCGAACTTCTCCTGTCCGCGGATGTAGGAGAGGAAGTCCACCCCCACGTGCAGCCCGTACAGGTCCAGCCCGACGCGGTCGATCGCGTACGCCTCGACCGTGCGCACCTTCCCGTCGAACTGCGGGTTGGTGCCGACCGAGATGGCCGCCGGCATCGCCTCGCCCTCGACCTGCAGCAGCCCCGCGTAGACGCCGTCGGCCGGGATCGCCGTGTGCGGCAGGGTCTCGACGTTGGCCGTCGGGAAGCCCAGTTCACGGCCGCGCTGGGCACCGCGGACGACGACGCCCTCGACGCGGTGCGGCCGCCCCAGGACCTCCCGCGCGCCGGTCACATCGCCCTCGGCCACCAGCCGGCGGGCAAGCGTGGAGGAGAACGGCTCGCCACCGCCCGCCTCTCCGCGCTCGAAGAGGTCGACGACCTCGACGGTGTAGTCGTAGGTGGTGCCGAGTTCGGCGAGGGTCTCGACGTTGCCGGTCGCCTTGTGGCCGAAGCGGAAGTTGGGGCCCTCGACGACGACCTGGGCGTGCAGCTTGTCGACCAGCGCCTTGACCACGAAGTCGGCCGGCGACAGCTTCGAGAACTCCTTGGTGAACGGCAGCACCAGGACCGCGTCCACCCCCAGCTCCGCCATCAGCTCCGCGCGCCGGTGGTGCGGCGCCAGCAACGGCGGGTGGGTCCCGGGCCGTACGACCTCGCTCGGGTGCGGGTCGAAGGTGACGACCACCGCCGGGATCCCCAGCTCACGGGCGCGTGCGACGGCCTTGCCGATGATCAGTTGGTGACCGCGGTGCACACCGTCGTACGAGCCGATGGTGACGACGCTGCGTCCCCAGCCCTCGGGGATGTCCTCCAAGCCACGCCAGCGCTGCACTCTGCCCGCTCCTCGCCCGAACTCTTGTCAGTCCACTGCGCCACGTCGGCATGGCGCAGGTCTAAGACTGCCATGCCCTGAGTGGTGCTTCGCGCGAAGGGTCACCGGCGGCCGCCCGGTGGATCCTCGCGGCAGCACCACGGCGGCCCCGCACCTGGGCCACGGTTACCCGGCCTCGGTCTCCCGGATGCCTGCCCGCGGACGCCTGCCCACGGACGCCTGCCCACGGGCACCTGCCTACGAGCGCCTCTCCGCGAACACCTGCCCTGCGGCGTCCCATCGCCAGCAGCTGATCACAGGCATCGCGAGGATCGCGAGGATCACGCGGATCACGCGGATCACGCGGATCACGCGGATCACGCGGATCACGGGGATCACGCGGATCACGGGGATCACGGGGATCACGGGGATCACGGGGATCACGGGGATCAGGCGGATCCCGGAAAAAAACGGGAGCCCGGCCCTCGGCCCCCGACCCAGGCCCCCGCCCCCAACATCCGGCCCCGCTTCCCCGCTCCGGCCCCGCTCCCCCCGCTCGGCCCCGCTCGCTCGCTCCGGCCCCGGTCACCCGCTCCGGTTCCCCGCCGCCGTCGTGCGGGCGCGGGCTCCCCTCGCCGCTGCCCACCCCGACGGATCTCCCGCCGCCCCTTCCCGGAGCCGTCGGGCGAAGGCGGGGAGCCGGCGGCCCAGCTCGGCCAGCTGCCGCTCGAAGCGGGCCGCGCCGCCCGGCGTACGGGCCAGCAGCCTGCCGGTGCGGTGCACCAGATCCCGGGTGCGCTCCGCGGGCCGCCGTTCGCAGCCCTCGGCGGCCGCCCGGAGCAGCGCCTCCAGGACGCTGGTGTCGGCCGTGGCGTCGCGCTCGCCGTCGCCCAGGCCGTACGGGCCCCTCTCCTGCTCCTCCTGCGCCAGCAGGGCCGCCAGCAGATCACCGCGCAGCGCCTCCGAGGCGCCGGAACCGCCCTCCGCCAGTACGTCGGCCAGCGCGCAGCGGACCGGCGCCGGACAGTCGGTGATCAGCTCGCCGACGAGCGGGCGCAGCACGGCGCGGGCGGCCGGTCCGCGCTCCAGGCGATGGGCGACGAACTCCGCGACCGGGCGCGCGGCGCGGTCCGGGCTGTACCGGGCGTAGTCACGGACGAGCGAGGCCGCGCGGGCGGCGGGCTCGGGCGCGTCGAGACCGGCGAGCAGCCGCAGCAGCGCGGCGGCGACCGGTGGCCCTTCGCCGCCGGTGAGCCGGACCCGGAAGGCGGCCAGCACCGGCACGGGGTGCTCGTCGAGGGCACCCGCGAACGCCGTGGGCGGCAGCTGCGGGTCTCCCGCGACGAAGCGGGCCAGCGCCCGCGCCAGGTAGCGGGGACGGGTGACGGGGTCGCCGACCAGCAGCGCGAGCGCCGACCCCGTACAGGGGCCGTCCATCGGCTCGTCCAGGGGGGCGACCGTCGGTTCGGGCAGCCGGCCGTCGTCCTCGTGCCCGGCGAGCAGGTCGAGGGCCGCCTGGCGGAGCAGGGCGCGGTCGGCCTCGGTACGGGCGTGCGGCGCGGCGCGCAGCGCGTAGGAGGCGGCGGCGGCCCGGCGGCGCGGGCGGGGGTCGTGTGCCCAGCGGGCGACGGCCCGGCAGACCGTCGACGGCTCGTCCTCCGCGAGCACGCCGAGCAGCTCGTCGCCCCTGGGGTGCGCGGCCGCCACCAACGCCTCGGTGAGCGCCTCCGGTGCCCGTCGGCGGTGGGCGTACAGCAGCGCCTGCGCGGCGGCCGCCACGGTGATCTCGCGCGGCCGCGGTGCGGCGGAGCCGAGCGGGGACGCCGGGTCGGGAGGCGAAGGCACGGGGGCACCGGGCGAGGGCGTCGACGGCGTCGAACCGCGGGGCGGCGGTACGGAGCCGTGGGCCGGGCGGCCCGGCAGTCCGGCGCCCAGCAGGCGGGTGTCGTCGAACCACGAGCAGAGGAGCGGCTGGATGCCCTGTGGGTCGGCGCGCAGCATCCCGGCCGCGGCGTCCAGAAAGCGCGCCGGTGCACCCACCCGTCCGTCGGCCGCCCGCCCGTCAGCCGCCCGCCCGTCGGCCGCCCCTCCGTCAGCCGGCACCAGCCGCCGCAGCAGGTCCAGCCGGTCCTCGTCCGTCAGCGCCAGCCGCTCCCAGAACCACGGTCCGAAGGCGTCCAGTCCCGTGCGCAGGAAGCCGCCCGCGCGCAACGACCGTTCGGCGATCCGGTCGGCCAGCAGCCGCAGCACGCCGGTGTACGGCCCGGCGTCGGGCACCTTGAGCAGGACGCCGGCCAGCAGCTGCCGGGCCCACCGGGAGGCGTCCACGGGCCGTGCGGACGCGACCGGGCGCCCCGCGTCCAGCACCCCCGGCTCCGCCCCCTCTGCCTCCTCCGCCCCCTCTGCCTCCTCCACCCCCTCTGCCCACTCCGCCCCCTCTGCCCCCTCTGCCCCCTCCGCACTCTCTCCCGGCGCCCCTGGCCCCGGCTCTGGCCCCTCGCCCAGGACGATCGGCTCCCACCCCTCCTCCGTAACGGCCGGCGGTGGACCACCCCGAGAGTCGCGGGCGCAGGAGTCGTGACCGCAGGAGTCGCTGCCCCACGAACCACGGCCGCAAGAGCCGCTGGCCCACGAACCGCGACCGCACGAACCGCTACCCCACGAACCGCGACCGCACGAACCGCGGCCGCAGAAGACAGGGTCGCAAGAGGTGCAAGAGGCGCAAGGGTCGCAAGAGGCGCAGCCGCAAGCGAGGAGCGGCGGCGACTGCGGTGCGTCCATGTGCGGGGCGCGCGGCAGACCGTCCCCGTGGGGCACCGCCGGCGGTCCCCCGCCGGCCGCCGTCGCCACCGGCACCAACTCCGCCAGCCGAAAGGCCAGTTGGACCCGCCCCGTGTGCCGGGCGAGCCGGAGGAGTGCCTCGATGACCGGGGCGGGGCGGTGGCCGGGCACGGTCAGCAGGTCGAGGTCGACGTGGGCGCCCTGCAGCCATTCCCCGAACTCGTCGTGGGCGAAGCGGTATCCGGGGCCGGCCGGCACCAGCAGGCCCTCGGCGAGCACCGCGGCGGACCAGCCGGCCCGCGGCGGGAAGACCTCCTCGAAGGACGGACGGTCCAACGCGCCCTCTACGGAAGCGAGGCAGCGGCGGGCCGCCTCGTGGGCCTGGCCGGCGACCTGGGCGGCCAGCCGGCGCACCACGGTGCCGCGCGGTGCGGGCCGGTACCCGGCAGCGATGCGTACGGCGATCCGCAGCGACATCAGGTCCAGATAGGCGTCGAAGACCTGGTGGCGGTCCGGTGCACCCAGCAGCACCCTGGCCGGCCCCCCGTCCGGCCCCCCGCCCGGCCCCCCGCCCGGCCTCCCGTTCCCGGTCTCCGCCCCGGCCGGCCCGACGGCCGGTCGGCCGTCCCCACCCCACGCCAGGCCCTCCGCTCCCCCGTGCAGCGCCTCCCGTACCTCCGCCAGCAGCCGCAGGGTCAGCGGGTGGCGGGCGTCCGGGGCTGCGGGGGCGCCGGGCGGCAGGCCGTAGCGTTCCCGGGCGCGCTCCGCCGCCGTCTTGGGGAGGTCGCCGATCGCCACGCAGTCGGGGAGTGCAGCCACCTCACCGCCCGGCCGCGGCCGGTGCAGCAGCCCCGGTGGGAAGAGCGCTCCGGCGCTCTCCCAGTAGGCGGGGCGGCAGGCGATGACGAGCTGCACGCGGGCGGTGCGCAGCCAGTGGACCGTCGCGGCGGTCCACTCGGCCAGCCGGTCGTGCCGGGCCAGGGCCGGTGGCATCTCCTCCGGCCCGTCGAGGAGCACCAGCAGCGGTCGGCCGGAGTCCGCGGCGAGTGCGGCGACCATCTCGGGGGTGGCGTCCGCCGGATCGCCCGCCGTACGGCCCGAGGCGACCAGGGTCCGGCCCGCGGAGCGCAGCGCGCGCCCCACCGCGGTGCGTACGCCCTCGTCGCCGGCCCGCAGGTCCGCGCCGCGCAGCCGGAGGGTGGGCGCCGGTGCCGCGCCGGCCGCCCGGCGCGCCGCGAGCCGGGCCAGCTCCATGCTCCGCCCGGTGCCCGGGCCGCCCACCAGAGCCAGTACCCGCGCCCCTGCCGCCCCGGGCGCCGGCTCCGCCGTGAAGCGGGCGAACTCCCCCTGTACATCGGGGCGTTCGACCGGTTCGGGGCCCGGGCGGGCGGCGGTGGACGGGCTGCCCGCGGAGAGGGCCGTGAGCCGTAGCACCCCGGCGTGGTTCAGTTCGCTGCCGTACGCGGGGACGGTCGCCGCGTTGCGCGCCAGCACGGCGGCCAGCGGGCCCTCGGGCGCGGCCTCGGCGACCGTGCGCAGCGGGACGGCGAAGCCGCCGGCCCGGCGGCCGGCGTGCAGGGCACTGCCCAGGACGCCGAGCACCACACCGGTCCGGCCGTCCAGCACCGGCCCGCCGATCGCGGGGCCGCCCAGCCGCAGCGCCTCCCGGCCGCCCGCGCAGAGCGCCAACTCCAGGATGTGGTCGAGGTGGTGGACGCGGTCGCCGACGGTGTACGTGATGCCGGAGGCGGGGCCGACGACCGTGCCGTCCAGCCAGCCGCCCGTCCAGAGCCGGGCCGGGGCGCCGGCGTCGGGCCGGGCCGTGCCGATCGGCAGGGGTCTGAGCCGGTCCGGACGGAAGCCGGTGGTCCGGATGAGCGCGAGCCCGCTTCCGGGGAGGGGCGTGATGGCGCTCGGCTCCACCGGGCGGGTCCATGCGGCGGCCGCCCCGCCGGTGGCCGTGACGGGCCGCATGGGCTGGAGCACCAGCCCGACCGCGCCGTCCACCGCCTCATGGCTGGTGACCACCGTGCCCTCGTGGTCCGCGAGGAATCCCGTGCCGCGGGTGTGACCTGCCAGATCACGGATCCGCACCAGTGCGGTGTCCGCATCGGCATCCAGCAACGCCATTGCCGATCCTTCCCGCCGGTACCGTCCTCCGACGGTAAGCAGGCGGTGATCGTCCTGGCGACGAGTGCGGCGAACGCGCCCCCGTCCGCGCCTTGATTCACTCCGAGCGCCTCGCCGAATGAGTGAATGCCCGAGGTGCGCTGGAGAGAGATCAAGGGGAGGGGGATGGTGGAGCGCGGACCGGCACCCGTGCCTGCCGGGCGGCCCGCGTTCCACCACCTCTCCTCATGCCGGGTTGCCGGCTCTCCCGGAAGCCGGGTTTCCGGCCCCCGGGTCAGAGGGCGAAGACCGCCAGGCTCTTGGCCTTCCCGCCCTGGTTCTCCACCAGCGCCAGGAACCGCCCGTCCGGCCCGAAGGCCGCGACCGGCCCGTCGGCCTCGAAGCGCGGCATCGCGATCCGCGCGCCGTTGAGCAGCAGCCGGGCCTGCGCCTCGGTGACGTCCCAGCGGGTGAAGGCCGCGTCCGCCGCCTCACCGACCGGCATGATCGGCAGTCCGCCGCCCTCGGGGGCGTCCACCGCCGCCTGCAGCTGCTCCAGGGTGTGCGCCCGGTCCAGCTTGTACGGCCCGACGCGGGTGCGGCGCAGCGCGGTCAGATGGCCGCCGACGCCGAGCCCGGCGCCCAGGTCCCGGGCCAGGGCGCGGATGTACGTACCGGAGGAGCACTCGACGGAGACCAGCAGGTCGGTCACCGGCGTGCCGTCCTCCGCCTCGGTCTCGTGCGCGGAGTGCACCACGAACGAGGAGACGGTGACCGGGCGGGCCGGGATCTCCACGTCCTCGCCCGCGCGCACCCGGGAGTACGACCGCTTGCCGTTGATCTTGATCGCGCTGACCTTCGACGGCACCTGCATGATCGCGCCGGACAGCCGCGCGACCCCGGCGTCGATGTCCTCGCGGGCGAGGCCGTGCGCCGCCTTGGACGCGGTGATCTCGCCCTCGGCGTCGTCGGTGATCGTGGTCTGGCCCAGCCGGACGGTGCCGACGTACTCCTTCTCCGTCAGCGCCAGGTGGCCGAGGAGTTTGGTGGCCCGCTCCAGGCCCAGGACGAGCACGCCGGTGGCCATCGGGTCGAGGGTGCCGGCATGGCCGACCCGGCGGGTGCGGGCCATACCGCGCATCTTCGCCACCACGTCGTGCGAAGTGAAGCCGGCCGGCTTGTCGACGATGACAAGACCGCCCGGCTTGTTGCTCTCACGCTTCATGCTTACGCGGTGCCCTCGTCATCCTCGTCGTCGCCGGGCTTGCGGTACGGATCGGCCTCGCCGGCGTACCGGGCGCCCGAGGAGGCCTCCCGGACCTTGGCGTCCGAGGCCCGCGCCTTGTCGAGGAGGTCCTCGATGGTCTTGGCGTTCTCCGGCAGGGCGTCCGCGACGAACGCCAGGGTCGGCGTGAACTTCGTGCCGGCCGCGGCGCCGACCGCGGAGCGCAGCATGCCCTTGGCGCTCTCCAGCCCGGCGGCGGCGCTGGCCCGGTCCTCGTCATCGCCGTAGACCGTGTAGAAGACCGTAGCCTCCCGCAGGTCGCCGGTGACCCGGGTGTCCGTGATGGTCACGTGCGAGCCGAGCCGCGGGTCCTTGATGCCACGCTGCAGCTTCTGTGCGACCACCTCCCGGATGAGGTCCGCCAGCTTCTTCGCCCGCGCATTGTCGGCCACTGGTCCGTCTCCTTCTTGTCTTCCACAATTGTGCTTCCACCGGCGGCGACCTGCCCCGTCATCAGGTCAGTCGTCGTCGCCGTGCAGCCGTCGGTGTACCGACAGCAGCTCCACTTCGGGCCGTGCGGCGACCAGGCGCTCGCAGCGGTCCATGACATCGGTGAGGTGCCCGACGTCCCCGGACACCACCGCCAGGCCGATGGTGGCCCTGCGGTACAGATCCTGGTCCCCGACCTCCGCCACGCTCACCGCGTATTTGCGGTGGAGTTCGGAGACGATCGGGCGGACGACGGAGCGCTTCTCCTTCAGCGACCGTACGTCGCCGAGAAGCAGGTCGAAGGACAGCGTCCCTACGTACATGCAAGCCGGGTCAAGCCACCCGTGGGGCCTTGGGGGCACCCTCCGGCATGGGCCGGGGGCGTACGTGTCAGTTCGAACCGTACACGCAACGGCCGGGGCCGATCGACGGAGTTTCTTCCGCCGACCGGCCCCGGGGGGTCACTGCGTGATCAGCCGCGCGGCTTCTCGCGCATCTCGTACGTCGCGATGACGTCGTCGACCTTGATGTCGTTGAAGTTTCCGAGATTGATACCGCCCTCGAAGCCTTCGCGGATCTCGGTGACGTCGTCCTTGAAGCGACGCAGACCGTCGATGTTGAGGTTCTCCGCGACCACCTTGCCGTCGCGGATGAGGCGCGCCTTGGTGTTGCGCCTGACCTCGCCGGAGCGGATGAGAACACCCGCGATGTTGCCCAGCTTGGACGACTTGAAGACCTCGCGGATCTCCGCCGTACCGAGCTCGACCTCCTCGTACTCCGGCTTGAGCATGCCCTTGAGGGCGGCCTCGATCTCCTCGATCGCCTGGTAGATGACCGAGTAGTACCGCACGTCGACGCCCTCGCGCTCGGCCATCTGCGTGGCGCGGCCCTCGGCCCGCACGTTGAAGCCGATGACGATCGCGTCGGAGCCGGACGCCAGGTTGATGTCGGTCTCCGTGACCGCACCGACGCCGCGGTGCAGCACCCGGATGTCGACCTCTTCGCCGACGTCGAGCTGGAGCAGCGAGGACTCCAGGGCCTCGACGGAACCAGAAGCGTCACCCTTGATGATGAGGTTGAGCTGCTGGACCTCGCCGGCCTTGAGCACCTTGTCCAGGTCCTCCAGGGAGACCCGGCGGGTGCGCTTGGCGAAGGCCGCGTTGCGCTCGCGCGCCGCGCGCTTCTCGGCGATCTGGCGGGCCGTGCGGTCCTCGTCGACGACCAGGAAGTTGTCGCCGGCGCCCGGGACGTTGGTCAGACCCAGGACCAGGACGGGGGTCGACGGACCGGCTTCCTCGACGTTGTTGCCCTTGTCGTCGAACATCGCGCGGACCCGGCCGTAGGCGTCACCGGCGACCATCGTGTCACCGACGCGGAGGGTACCGCGCTGGACGAGGACGGTGGCCACGGCGCCGCGGCCGCGGTCGAGGTGGGCCTCGATCGCAATACCCTGCGCGCCCTGCTCGGCGTTGGCCCGCAGGTCGAGCGCGGCGTCCGCGGTGAGGACCACGGCCTCCAGCAGGGAGTCGATGTGCAGACCCTGCTTGGCGGAGATGTCGACGAACATGGTGTCGCCGCCGTACTCCTCGGCCACCAGGCCGTACTCGGTCAGCTGACCGCGCACCTTGGTCGGGTCGGCGCCCTCGACGTCGATCTTGTTGACCGCGACCACGATCGGCACGTCGGCCGCCTTGGCGTGGTTCAGGGCCTCGATCGTCTGCGGCATGACACCGTCGTTGGCCGCCACCACGAGGATCGCGATGTCGGTCGACTTGGCACCACGGGCACGCATGGCGGTGAACGCCTCGTGACCGGGGGTGTCGATGAAGGTGATGCGCCGCTCTTCGTCGTTGACCTCGGTCGCGACCTGGTAGGCACCGATGTGCTGGGTGATGCCGCCGGCCTCGCCCGCGATGACGTTCGTCTTGCGGATCGCGTCGAGCAGTCGGGTCTTACCGTGGTCGACGTGACCCATGACGGTCACCACCGGCGGACGGGAGACGAGCATCTCCTCGCCGCCCTCGTTCTCGCCGAACTCGATGTCGAAGGACTCCAGAAGCTCGCGGTCCTCCTCCTCCGGGCTGACGATCTCGACGACGTAGTTCATCTCGTCGGCGAGCAGCTGCAGCGTCTCGTCGGAGACCGACTGCGTCGCCGTGACCATCTCGCCCAGGTTCAGCATGACCTGGACCAGCGACGCCGGGTTGGCGTTGATCTTCTCGGCGAAGTCCGTCAGCGAGGCACCGCGCGACAGGCGAACCGTCGCACCGTTGCCGCGCGGCAGCATGATGCCGCCGACCGACGGGGCCTGCATGGCCTCGTACTCCTGGCGGCGCTGCCGCTTCGACTTGCGACCGCGACGCGCGGGACCGCCGGGACGGCCGAACGCGCCCTGCGTGCCACCACGGCCACCGGGGCCGCCGGGACGGCCACCGAAGCCGGGACGACCGCCGAAGCCGCCGCCACCGCCGCCGGGGCCACCGCCACCGGGACGACCGGCGAAACCGCCGCCGGCACCCGGACGACCGCCGCCGCCACCGGGACGACCGGCGAAGCCGCCGCCACCCGGACGGCCGCCGCCACCGGGACGACCGGCACCGCCGGGACCACGGCCACCGCCACCGGGGCCGGGACGCGGGCCGGCAGCCGGACGCTGCGGCATCATGCCCGGGTTCGGGCGGTTACCGCCGCCGGGACGCGGGCCCGCACCGGGCGCGGCGCCCTGCGGACGGGGCATACCACCGGGGGTCGGACGTGCGCCGCCCTGGCCCTGGGGACGGGGGCCGCCCTGGCCGCCGCCCTGCGGGCGCGGACCGCCGGGACCACCCTGGCCGCCGGGACGCGGCGCGCCACCGGGACGGGGGGCCTGCGGACGGGCCATGCCCGTGGAGCCACCGGAGGTGAAGGGGTTGTTACCCGGACGCGGACCGGACGGACGGGCACCGGGACGCGGGCCCGGGCGCTCGGCGCCGGGACGCGGGGCGCCGCCACGGCCCTGACCACCCTGGCCGGGACCGGACGCCGGACGGGCCGGGCGCGGGCCGGGGGTGGCACCGGGACGGGGGGCCGACGGGGCGGCCGGGGGCGCCTGGAACTCGGGCTGCGCGGGCGCGGCCGGAGCAGGCTTGGGTGCTGCCGGGCGCGCCGGGGTGGGGCGCGGACCCGGGGCGGGGGTGCTCTTGGGGGCCGCGGGGGCCGGCGCCTCGGAGGCGGCCGGGGCCGGAGCCGCGGGACCCGGCTTGGGGGCGCCCGGCTTCGGGGCAGCAGGACGCGCCGCCTGTGCCGGAGAGGGCGCCGACGGCTTTGCGGGGGCCGACTTGCGCGGCGCCGCGGGCTTCCCGGCGGCGCGGCCGTTGCCGCTTCCCGCCTGGAAAGCGTCGGTCAGCTTGCGAACAACCGGCGCCTCGATCGTCGAGGACGCCGAACGGACGAATTCACCAAGTTCTTGGAGCTTGGCCATGACGACCTTGCTCTCAACGCCGAACTCCTTGGCGAGTTCGTAAACCCGGACCTTAGCCACTTCGCTCCTTCTAGGTCCGGGGTGTCCACCGGACCGTCGCTACTTCATGGGCGTACTCATCGCGTACTCATCGAGTGCTCATCGCAATCTCGACCTACTTCCGACTCGCGAGGTACCTGACCGCACGGTTTTCCGTGCGCTGTGCGTTCTTGCTGTGCGTTATTGCCATGGGCGGCTTCAACCGGCGCTCCGTTCGATGAAGCGACGCAGATCCGTCGTGTCGAACGGCCCCCGGCCCCGAAAGGCCCGGGGAAACGCCCGGCGGCGGACCGCCAGGTCGAGGCAGACCAGTGTCGGGTGCACGTACGCACCCCGGCCGGGCAGCGTACCGCGAGGATCGGGGGCACACTCGCCCTCGATCTCCACGATGCGCAGCAAATCGCCCTTGGCCGCCCGCTCCCGGCATCCCAGACATGTGCGCTCAGGGCATGCGCGGGCATGCGTCCGGCCAGACACTGCTTAAGTCTACCTCCCCGCGCCGACCGGACCCCGATGGGGTAAATGCCGAACGGCTGCTCAGAATTCCCGTCGGGGCGCCGCGGCGCCACCGAATTTCCGGTGGGCCGCGGCTCCGGCGGCTACGACGTGCGACCCGCGGACTGCGGTGCGTGCTGCTCGGTGTCCGGACGGATGTCGATCCGCCATCCGGTGAGCCGCGCCGCGAGACGGGCGTTCTGCCCTTCCTTGCCGATCGCCAGTGACAGCTGGTAGTCGGGCACCGTGACCCGGGCCGAGCGCGCCGCCAGGTCCACGACCTCGACCTTGCTGACCCGGGCCGGCGACAGCGCGTTGGCGACCAGCTCGGCGGGGTCGTCCGACCAGTCCACGATGTCGATCTTCTCGCCGTTGAGCTCGGCCATCACGGCCCGCACCCGCCCGCCCATGGGGCCGATGCACGCGCCCTTGGCGTTCAGCCCCGACCGCGTGGAGCGCACGGCGATCTTCGTACGGTGTCCGGCCTCGCGGGCGATGGCGGCGATCTCCACCGATCCGTCCGCGATCTCCGGCACCTCCATGGCGAAGAGCTTCTTCACCAGGTTGGGGTGGGTGCGCGACAGCGTCACCGACGGGCCGCGCACGCCCTTGACCACCCGGACGACGTACGACCGCAGGCGGGTGCCGTGGGCGTACTCCTCACCGGGTACCTGCTCCTGCACCGGCAGGATGGCCTCCAGCTTGCCGATGTCGACCAGGACGTTCTTGGGGTCCTTGCCCTGCTGGACGACGCCGGTGACGACGTCGCCCTCCCGCCCGGCGTACTCGCCGAACGTGATCTCCTCCTCGGCGTCCCGCAGCCGCTGCAGGATGACCTGCTTGGCGGTGGTCGCCGCGATCCGCCCGAAGCCGGACGGGGTGTCGTCGAACTCGCGCGGCTCGGCCCCCTCCTCCAGGTCCTCGGGGTCCTCCTTCGCCCACACCGTCACATGGCCGGTGTTGCGGTCCAGCTCCACCCGCGCCCGCCGGCGGCTGCCCTCGGTGCGGTGGTAAGCGATGAGGAGGGCCGACTCGATCGCCTCGACCAGCAGGTCGAACGAGATCTCCTTCTCCCGCACCAGCCCCCGCAGGGCACTCATGTCGATGTCCACGGCTACGCCTCCTCCTTGTTCTCGTCGATCTTCTCTTCGTGCTGCGCGTCGCGCTTGTCCGCCTTCTCGGGCTTACGGAATTCCAGCTCGACGCGCGCCTTGGCGATCTCGTCGAACAAGACCCGGCGGGCCGTCGGCTTGCGCCCCTTCACGCCCGGCACCTCCAGATCGAGGCCGTCCTCGTCGACGCCGGTGATCCGGGCGACGAGCTCCCCGGACCCTGCCGCGTCGGTCAGTTGGGCCTTGATGAGGCGACCGAGGGCGCGGCGGTAGTGGCGCAGCTCGGTCAGCGGGCGGTCGGCGCCCGGGGAGGTCACCTCAAGGGTGTAGGGCGCGCCGCCCATCACATCGGTGTCGTCCAGGACCTGGGACGCCTCGCGGCTCAGCTCGGCGCACTCGTCCAGCTGGACGCCCTCGTCGGAATCGACCACGATCCGCAGCACCCGGCGCTTCCCGGCCGGTGTCACCTCGATCTCTTCCAGATCCAGGTCTCGCGCGGCGACGAGCGGTTCAAGCAGTCCGCGCAGCCTCTCGCTCTGGGTGGTGCTCATCCGGGTGACTCCTCGGCCGCGTGTGCTGTTGTGGGTGGATCGCGTGTCGGGTCAAAGCCTATCGGTTCCGGCGGGGTACTGACGATTCGGTGGGTGGTCACGGATACTCTCGCCTGCGGTGATCACAACGGAAGACCCCGGGAAGTGCAACGTGCCGAAAGTGGCGCTCACGCGCAGAAGGACCCTGCTGGCCGGCGCCGCCCTGGGGGGCGCGGCGCTGCTCGCCGGCTGCTCCGAGGACGACTCCCCCGAACGGGACGAGCACTCCTCCGCCGCCGACCGGCTGCGCACGGCCGCGGCCCACGACAGTACGGCGCTGCTGGCGCGCTACGACGCGACGCTCGCCGCCCACCCGGCCCTGGCGCCGCGGCTGCGCCCGCTGCGCTCCGAAGTGGCCCGGCACGTCCAGGCGTTCACGACCGGGGACGCCGGCCCCTCCCCCTCCGGTTCCGCCCGCCGGGGCCGTCCGCACAAGGCCGCCGCGCCCCCGGTGCCCGGGGACGAGGAGGCCGCGCGAGGCGCCCTGGCCACCGCGGAACGCAAGCTCGCCGACCACCGGACCACCGCACTGCTGTCCGCGCCGCCCGAACTGGCCCGGCTGCTCGCCTCGGTGGCCGCGGCCGGCGCGGCGCACGCCTATCTGCTGACGGAGCCGCCCCGATGACCTCCCGCAAGAAGAGCGACGAGCAGCACGACGACGACCACGAGGAGCTGACCGCCGTGCAGGCCGCGCTGGCCGCCGAGCACGCCGCGGTCTACGGCTACGGCGTGGTCGGCGGCCGCATCTCCCGCGACCGGCGCACCGAGGCACAGGCGGCCTACGACGCCCACCGCGCCCGCCGGGACGCACTGCACCGCGAGGTGCTGGCGCTGGGCGGCAGGCCCGAGGCCGCGGCCGCCGCGTACGAACTGCCGTTCCCGGTACCCGACCCGGCCGCCGCGGTGCGGCTGGCGGCGGAGCTGGAGGACCGGCTGGCCGCCGTCTACGCGGACCTCGTGCGGGCCGGCGGCCGGGCCCGGCGGCGGGAGGCGGCCGCCGCGCTGCGGGAGGCGGCGGTGCGGGCGGTGCGCTGGCGCGGCGGCGGCGTAGCCTTCCCTGGGCTCACGGAACGGGCCACGGCCCCCGCTCCGTCCGGCTCCACGAGCGCCTCCGCGGGCGCGCTCTGAACGACCGGCGGTCACCGCCCCGGAAAGGCCCCAGGAAAGGGACAGCGCAGGCATGGCAACGGCACCCATCGAACCGCCGCAGCGTCTGGTGAGTTCGGTGAGCGGCGACCCGGACAGCCCGGTACGCAAGTGGCTCGACGCACTGCCGACGCTGGTTCAGCAACGGCTGGCCGACTGGGAGCTGACGCTGGAGCGGGTGCACGCCCCGGGTGGCCGCAGCAGTCTGCTGGCGCTCGTACGGCAGGCGGACGGGACGCCGGCGGCGCTGAAGTTGCCGGTGCCGGGCCGCCGCGCCGGGCACGAGGCGGAGGCGCTCGCGACCTGGGACGGCTGGGGGGCGGTGCGGCTGCTGCGGTCCGACGCGGCGAGCGGGGCGCTGCTGCTGGAACGGCTGCAGAGCGGGGTGTCGCTGCGTTCGCTGCCGGAGGCCAAGGCCCTGCTGGAGGCGGCAGGTACGGTCCGCCGCCTGTGGGTGGAGCCGCCGGCCGACCACCCGTTCGAGACCCTGGCCGGGCGCGCCGAGGAGGACGTGGAGGCGCTGGCCACGGCGGGTGCGCTGACCCGGGCGGCCGCCCCGCTGGTCGAGGAGGCCCAGGAGTTGCGCCGCGGTCTGCCGGCCGCTTCCGACGAGCGGTTCCTGCTGCACGGGGCGTTCCGCCAGGGCAAGGTGCTGGCCGGTGAGCGGGCGCCGTGGCTGGCGATCGGCCCGTCGCCGGTGGTCGGCGAGCGGGCGTACGACCTGGCGGCACTGGTGCTGGACCGCTTCGAGGACCTGGCGGCCGGGTCGGGCGCGGCCGCCGCGGTCCGCCGCCGGGTGGCCAAGCTGGCCGACTCCCTGGAGGTGGACCGGGACCGGCTGCGCGAGTGGACGCTGTACCGGGCGGTGGACGCCGGGGTGCGGGAGGCGGCGGTGGGCGACCGCCAGCGCGGCGAACTGCTGCTGCAGTTCGCGGCCTGGCTGTAGACCCGTGGTACGTGCGCCGCGGCGCCGCCGGTCCCGGGACCGGCGGCGCCGCGGCGTTCTCGTGTCAGGCGTACCGGGCGGATCAGGCGCTGAGCCGGGCGACGGCCTCCTCGACCGTCAGCTCCTCGCGCTCGCCGGTGCGGCGGTCCTTGACCTCGACCACGCCCTCACCGGCGCGCCGGCCGGCGACCACGATGGTCGGCACGCCCAGCAGTTCGGCGTCGGTGAACTTCACGCCCGGCGAGACCCCGGCCCGGTCGTCGACCAGGACCCGCAGGCCGGCGTCGCCGAGCCGGTCCCCGATCGCCAGCGCGAGCTCGGTCTGCTGGGCCTTGCCCGCCGCGACGACGTGCACGTCGGCCGGGGCGACCTCGCGGGGCCAGCACAGCCCCTTCTCGTCGTGGGTCTGCTCGGCCAGTGCGGCCACCGCACGGGAGACGCCGATGCCGTACGAGCCCATGGTGACCCGGGTCGGCTTGCCGTTCTGGCCGAGCACATCGAGCTCGAAGGCGTCCGCGTACTTGCGGCCGAGCTGGAAGATGTGGCCGATCTCGATGGCGCGGTCGATCTTCAGGCCGGTGCCGCACTTCGGGCAGGGGTCGCCGGGCTCGACGACGACCACGTCGAGGTACTCGTCGACCTCGAAGTCGCGGCCGCACACCACGTTCTTGGCGTGCGTGCCCTCCTTGTTGGCGCCGGTGACCCAGGCGGTGCCGGGGGCGACGCGCGGGTCGGCGAGGTAGCGGAAGGCCTTGCCGGCCAGGCCCTGCGGGCCGACGTAGCCGCGGACCAGGTCCGGGCGGTCGGTGAAGTCCTCGGCGGTGACCAGTTCGACGGTAGCCGGCGCGAGGTGCTCGCCGAGCTTGCCGAGGTCGACCTCGCGGTCGCCCGGGACGCCCACCGCGACGATCTCGCCGTCGACCTTGACCAGGAGGTTCTTCAGCGTCGCGGAGGCCGGGACGCCGAGGAACTCGGCGAGCGACTCGATGGTCGGGGTGTCGGGGGTGTCCAGCTCCTCGACCGGGCCGTGCGCGCTGCCGTCGGCCGGCTCGACGGTGACCGTAACGGCCTCGGTGTTGGCGGCGTAGTCGCAGGCCGGGCAGTCGACGAAGGTGTCCTCGCCGGCCGCCGCGGGCGCCAGGAACTCCTCGGACGCCGAGCCGCCCATCGCGCCGGATACGGCGGAGACGATGCGGTAGTCCAGGCCCAGGCGCCGGAAGATCTTCTCGTAGGCCTCGCGGTGCAGCGCGTAGGACTGGGCCAGGCCCTCGTCGGTGGTGTCGAAGCTGTACGAGTCCTTCATGTGGAACTCGCGGCCGCGGAGCACGCCAGAGCGGGGGCGGGCCTCGTCGCGGTACTTGATCTGGATCTGGTAGAGGATCACCGGCAGGTCCTTGTAGGACGTGCACTGGTCCTTGACCGTGAGGGTGAAGATCTCTTCGTGGGTGGGGCCGAGGAGGTAGTCGGCGCCCTTGCGGTCCTTGAGGCGGAAGAGCAGGTCGCCGTACTCCTCCCAGCGGCCGCTGGCCTCGTAGGGCTCCTTGGGCAGCAGCGCCGGCAGCAGGACCTCCTGGCCGCCGATGGCGTCCATTTCCTCGCGGACGATGCGGGAGACGTTCTCCAGGACCTTCTTGCCCAGCGGCAGCCACGTCCAGATGCCGGCGGAGGAGCGGCGGACGTACCCGGCGCGGACGAGCAGCTTGTGGCTGGCGGTCTCGGCGTCGGCCGGGTCGTCGCGCAGTGTCTTGATCATCAAGCGGGACATGCGCTGGACCTGTGCGGCGTGGGCCATGGGAGTTTCTCCTGCGTAAGAAAGGTGACTCCCTGGAGGTTAGCCGTAGGGGTGTGTCCCGCGGAAATGGGATACGGCCCGCGTTGCCCGCTGCCCCGCCGCGGGTCGTCCCGCTGTAGGGGGCGGATCAGGGGCGCTTCAACGGCAGGGGCGCGCCCATCACCGCGTACGGGGTGGGGGCGCTGGGGAAGAGGACCCGGCGGGCCAGGTCGTGGTAGCCGAGGGAGCGGTAGAGCTTGCGGGCGGGGCTCTCGACGTCGATGGCGGAGAGGATGGAGCGGGGTTCGCCGGCGCCGTCGGTGATCCGGGTGATCAGTGCCCGGCCGAGGCCGCGGTGCTGGTAGGCGGGGTGGACGTGCAGCTCGGTGATGGTGAAGGAGTCGTCGAGCCAGTGGTCGAGGCCCTCGCTGCGCAGATAGGGCTCGACGACCGTGGACCACCAGTGGGTGCGGTCGTTGGGCATGCCGTAGACGAAGCCGACGAGCCGGCCGGCGGGGGTGGTGGCGCCCAGGGCCCGGGCGCCGGGGCAGCCGAGGTGGCGCAGGACGATGTGCCGGCGGACGGCGATCTCCTCCTCGCTCAGGCCGAAGGCGAGCGCCTGCACCGCGAGCGCGTCGTCCACGCGGGCAGCGAGATCGAGGGGGCCGACCGCGACGTCATCCATGGTCCGGAGCGTACAAGGCCGCGGGTCAGAACAGCACGCTCATGAACGCGCCGACTTCCTCGAAGCCCACCCGGCGGTAGGCGGCCCGGGCTGCGGTGTTGAAGTCGTTGACGTAGAGGCTGACGACGGGGGCGACGTCGCTCAGGGCGTAGCGGAGCACGGCGGCCATTCCGGTCTCGGACAGGCCCTTGCCGCGGTGGGCGGGGTCGACCCAGACCCCCTGGATCTGGCAGGCGCGCGGGGTGGCGGCGCCGATCTCCGCCTTGAAGATGACCCTGCCGTCCTCGACGCGGGCGAAGGAGCGGCCGGCGCCGACGAGTTCGGCGACCCGGGCTTGGTAGAGGAGTCCGCCGTCGCCGGCCATCGGGGAGATGCCGACCTCTTCGGTGAACATGGCGACGCAGGCCGGCATGATCAGGTCCATCTCGTTCTTGCGGATCCGCCGGACGCAGGGGTCGGGGGCGATCGCGGTGGACGGCGAGGTGGTGACCATCAGCGGCTGGTGGGCGCGGATCTCGCGGGCGGGGCCCCAGTACGGCTCCAGCAGCGACCAGAGTTCGGCGGTCGGGCCGGCCGGGCCGACGATGGAGGAGCAGCGCCGGCCCTGGCGGCGGGCGCGGTCGGCGAAGCCGCGGACCGCCTCGGAGGTGGCGCAGACGGGGACGAGGTTGGCGCCGGCGTAGCACAGCGACTCCAGCCGGCCGCCGACGTACCAGCCCCACATCTCGCCGCCCAGCCGCCAGGGGTCGAGGCCGGCGACCTGGACGCGGGCGGCGACGAAGGCGTTGGCGACCGGGTCGCGGTCGAGGACCGCGAGCGCATCGTCGAGGTCCCCTGGTTCGAGGACCTTGATGGTGGTGGTCGTCAGCACGTCTCGGAATGCCTCACCGTTACGGGCCTGGGAGGGCAGGCGGGAGCAGGTCTTGGCACTTTACCTCGCGTCCGCGCGGGGCACCCCGTGCGCTGCGTGCGGGGCCGGTCCAGGCAGCCGTGAGCCCCGCGGCCCTGGTGGGCGGCGGGGCTCGGACGGGCTGTGGGGCGGGTCAGCCGGCGGCGGTGACGACCGGTTCGCCGGAGGCGACGCCGTCCTTCTCCATCTGCTCGGCGATCTTCAGGGCCTCTTCGATGAGGGTCTCCACGATCTTCGACTCGGGCACGGTCTTGATGACCTCGCCCTTGACGAAGATCTGGCCCTTGCCGTTGCCGGAGGCGACGCCGAGGTCGGCCTCGCGGGCCTCGCCGGGGCCGTTGACGACGCAGCCCATGACGGCGACCCGCAGCGGCACCTCCATGCCCTCCAGGCCCGCGGTGACCTCGTCGGCGAGCTTGTAGACGTCGACCTGGGCGCGGCCGCAGGACGGGCAGGAGACGATCTCCAGGCGGCGGGGGCGGAGGTTCAGCGACTCCAGGATCTGGATGCCGACCTTGACCTCCTCGACGGGCGGCGCGGACAGCGAGACCCGGATGGTGTCGCCGATGCCCTCGCTGAGCAGCGCGCCGAAGGCGACCGCGGACTTGATGGTGCCCTGGAAGGCGGGGCCGGCCTCGGTGACGCCGAGGTGGAGGGGGTAGTCGCACTGGGCTGCGAGCTGGCGGTAGGCGTTGACCATCACGACCGGGTCGTTGTGCTTGACCGAGATCTTGATGTCGCGGAAGCCGTGCTCCTCGAAGAGGGACGCCTCCCACAGCGCGGACTCGACCAGCGCCTCGGGGGTGGCCTTGCCGTACTTCTGCAGCAGGCGGCGGTCGAGGGAGCCGGCGTTGACACCGATGCGGATCGGGGTGCCGGCGTCGCCGGCCGCCTTGGCGATCTCCTTGACCTTGTCGTCGAACTGCTTGATGTTGCCGGGGTTGACCCGGACCGCGGCGCAGCCGGCGTCGATGGCGGCGAAGACGTACTTCGGCTGGAAGTGGATGTCCGCGATGACCGGGATCTGGGACTTCTTGGCGATCACGGGCAGCGCGTCGGCGTCGTCCTGCGTGGGGCAGGCGACCCGGACGATCTGGCAGCCGGAGGCGGTCAGCTCGGCGATCTGCTGCAGCGTCGCCCCGATGTCGGAGGTCCGCGTGGTCGTCATCGACTGCACCGAGACCGGTGCGTCTCCGCCCACGGCGACCGGACCGACGTGGATCTTGCGGCTGACCCGGCGGTCGGCGAGCTTGGTCGGTACGTCCGGCATTCCCAGTGAAATGGCAGTCATCTGGCGAGCAACCCCAAGGTATGGATCAAGGCCCCGCGTCGGCGGGCTCCGGCCTCCGACATTACGGCACCGGGCTCGCCCGGGGCACATCGAGGCCGTGTGCCCCCACTAACGGAGGCGGCCGGGCGCGCCCATACGGTGGCAGCGGGCCCGGCCGTCACGGATGTCCTGGTCAGGTGAGCTTCACCGGGTTCACCACGTCCGCCACGAGCACCAGCAGCGTGAAGCAGATGAAGATCCCGGCGACGACGTAGGCGACCGGCATGAGCTTGGCCACGTCGAAGGGCCCGGGGTCCGGCCGCCGGACGATCTTGGCGAAGGCCCGGCGGATGGACTCCCACACGGCGCCGGCGATGTGCCCGCCGTCGAGCGGGAGCAGCGGCAGCATGTTGAACAGGAACAGCGAGAGGTTGAACCCGGCGACCAGGAAGAGCATGGTCGCCACCCGCTGCTCCGGCGGGATGTGCAGCGAGAAGACCTCGCCGCCGACCCTCGCTGCGCCGACCACGCCCATCGGGGAGTCCTGCTTGCGCTCGCCGCCGTTGAAGGCCGCGTTCCACAGGTCCGGGACCTTGCCGGGCAGGTTGACCAGGGAGGAGACGCCCTGCTCGACCATGTTGCCCATGCGGTCGACGGACTGGCCGAAGGACTGCTGGACCACGCCGCTGGCCGGGGTGAAGCCGAGGAAGCCGGCGGTGACGAACTGGCCGGGGACGTAGCCGCCGTGCCCGTCGGTCTTGGCGACCTTGTTCTTGATCAGGTCGGCGTGCAGGGTCTTGCGGACGCCGTGCCGCTCGACGACCAGCGTGGCGGGTCCGGTGGTGTCCCGGATCTGCTGCTGGAGGGTGCCCCAGTCGGGGACGGCCCGGCCGTTGAACGTGAGGATCTTGTCGCCGGCGCGCAGGCCGGCGGCCTTGGCCGGGGAGTCCTTGGCGCCGGCCGGGCACTTGTCGGTCTTGGCGGCGGCCGAGATCACGCAGTCGGAGACGGAGCCGACCTGGGTCGTCTGGGTGTTGATGCCGAAGCCCATCAGGACGCTCATGAAGATCACGACCGCCAGGATCAGGTTCATGAACGGCCCGGCGAACATCACGATGATGCGCTTCCAGGGCTTGCGGGTGTAGAAGAGCCGCTTCTCGTCGCCGGGCTGCAGTTCCTCGAAGGCCGCCGAGCGGGCGTCCTCGATCATGCCGCGGAACGGCGAGGTGGAGCGGGCCTGCAGCTTCCCGTCGTCCCCGGGCGGGAACATCCCGATCATGCGGATGTAGCCGCCGAGCGGGATGGCCTTGATGCCGTACTCGGTGTCGCCCTTCTTGCGGGAGAAGATCGTCGGCCCGAAGCCCACCATGTACTGCGGCACGCGGATGCCGAACATCTTGGCCGTGGAGAGGTGGCCGAGTTCGTGCCAGGCGATGGAGAACAGCAGGCCGACGACGAAGACGACTATGCCGAGGATGGTCATCCAGGTCGTCATGCGCGAGCCTCCGAGGGGGTCCGTGCCGCACGGGCGGCCAGTTCGCGGGCGCGGGCGCGCGCCCAGGTCTCCGCCTCCAGGACGTCCGCGACGGTCAGGGAAGTTCCCGAGGCGGGCGTGCCGTGTTCGGCGACCACCTCCGCGACGGTATCCACAATCCCTGTGAACGGCAGCCCGTCCTTCAGGAAGGCGTCCACGCATTCCTCGTTCGCGGCGTTGAAGACGGCCGGTGCGGTGCCGCCCAGGGAGCCGACGTGGCAGGCGAGCGGTACGGCCGGGAAGGCCTCGGTGTCCAGCGGGAAGAACTCCCAGGTCTGCGCCGTGGTCCAGTCGACGCCCAGGGCGGCGTCCGGGACCCGGTCCGGCCAGCCCAGACCCAGTGCGATCGGCATCCGCATGTCGGGCGGGCTGGCCTGGGCGAGGGTGGAGCCGTCGGTGAACTCCACCATCGAGTGGATGTAGGACTGCGGGTGGACGACGACCTCGATCGCGTCGAAGGGGACGTCGAAGAGCAGGTGCGCCTCGATGACCTCCAGGCCCTTGTTGACCAGGGTCGCGGAGTTGATGGTGACGACCGGGCCCATGGACCAGGTGGGGTGGGCCAGCGCCTGCTCGGGGGTGACCCCGGCCAGCTCCGCCTTCGTACGACCGCGGAACGGGCCGCCGGAAGCGGTGACCACGAGCTTGCGGACCTCGGCGCGGGCGCCGCCGGTCAGTGCCTGGAAGAGCGCGGAGTGCTCGGAGTCGACGGGGATGATCTGGCCGGGCTTCGCGACGGCCTTGACCAGCGGGCCGCCGACGATCAGGGACTCCTTGTTGGCCAGCGCCAGCACCCGGCCCGCCTTGAGGGCGGCCAGGGTCGGGGCGAGGCCGATGGAGCCGGTGATGCCGTTGAGGACGGTGTGGCAGGGGGAGGCGGCGAGTTCGGTGGCGGCGTCGGGGCCGGCCAGGATCTCGGGGAGCTTCTCGCCCGGGCCGTACTGCTCGGCGAGCGCGGCGCGCAGCGCGGGGGCGGCGTCCTCGCGGGCCACCGCGACGGTCTCCACCCGCAGCCGGTGCGCCTGCTCGGCGAGCAGCTCGGGCCGGCCGCCGGCCGCGGAGAGCGCGGTCACCCGGAAGCGGTCGGGATTGCGCAGCACGATGTCGATCGCCTGGGTGCCGATCGAGCCGGTCGAGCCGAGGATCACCAGGGAGCGGGGCCGGCCCGGGCCGCCGGGGTCGCCGGCGGCCGGCTCGAAGCGCAGGTGCGGATGGGCGAGGGAGTCCGTCATGGGGTCCATTGTGGCCGGTCGCGGGGTGCCGTGGGCACGGAGGGCACACGGCGGGCCCGGTCCGGCCGATCAGCGGCGGACCGGGCCCGGGTGTGGTTCAGCCGATGGGGCGGTGGACGTTGTCCTTGGCGCTCGGGCCGGGGGTGGCGTCGGCGATCCACGGGCCGTCGCCGCTGGGGTCGATGATGCCCTCCTCCAGCCAGCCGTAGCTGCCGTCGAGGACGCCGGAGACGACCTTGCGGTCGAGTTCGTCGGTGTTGGACCACAGCCGGCCGAAGAGCTCCTCGATCCGGATCCGCGCCTGCCGGCAGAACGCGTCGGCCAGTTGCTGCGCCTCGCGGCCGTGGTCGCCGGTCTCGCGCAGGTGCTCGGCGCGGACGCAGGCGGCGCTCATCGCGAAGAGTTCGGCGCCGATGTCGACGATCCGGCCGAGGAAGCCCTGTTTGGTCTCCATCCGGCCCTGCCAGCGCGACATCGCGTAGAACGTGGACCGGGCGAGCTTGCGCGAGGTCCGCTCGACGTACCGCAGGTGCCCGGCGAGGATGCCGAACTCCTGGTAGGTGCGCGGGAGTTGGCCGGGTCCGGCGACGAGCTTGGGCAGCCAGCGGGCGTAGAACCCGCCGGCCTTGGCGGCCGCCCGGCCCTTGTCGGCGAGGGACTTGTCGGGGTCGATGAGGTCACCGGCGACGGAGAGGTGGGCGTCCACCGCCTCCCGGGCGATCAGCAGGTGCATGATCTCGGTGGAGCCCTCGAAGATCCGGTTGATCCGCATGTCGCGCAGCATCTGCTCGGCGGGGACCGCGCGTTCGCCGCGGGCGGCGAGCGAGGGAGCGGTCTCGAAGCCGCGGCCGCCGCGGATCTGGACGAGTTCGTCGGCCATCAGCCAGCCCATTTCGGAGCCGTAGAGCTTGGCGAGGGCGGCCTCGATGCGGATGTCGTTGCGGTTCTCGTCGGCCATCTGGGAGGACAGGTCGACGACCGCTTCCAGGGCGAAGGTGGTCGCGGCGATGAAGGAGATCTTGGCGCCGACGGCCTCGTGCTTGGCGATCGGCCGGCCCCACTGCTCGCGGGCCGCGGACCACTCCCGGGCGACCTTCAGGCACCACTTGCCGGAGCCGACGCACATCGCGGGCAGCGAGAGCCGTCCGGTGTTGAGCGTGGTCAGGGCGATCTTCAGGCCGGCGCCCTCGGGGCCGATGCGGTTCGCGGCCGGGACCCGCACCCGGTGGAAGCGGGTGACGCCGTTCTCCAGGCCGCGCAGGCCCATGAAGGCGTTGCGGTTCTCGACGGTGATGCCGGGCGAGTCGGCCTCGACGACGAAGGCGGTGATGCCGCCCTTGTGGCCCTCGGAGGCGGGCACCCGGGCCATCACCACCAGCAGGTCGGCGACCACGCCGTTGGTGGTCCACAGCTTGACCCCGTCGAGCACGTACTCGTCGCCCTCCGGGACGGCCGTGGTCGCGAGCCGGGCCGGGTCCGAACCGACGTCCGGCTCGGTCAGCAGGAACGCCGAGATGTCCGTACGGGCCAGCCGCGGCAGGAAGGTCTCCTTCTGCTGCTTGGTGCCGAACAGCTTCAGCGGCTGCGGTACACCGATCGACTGGTGGGCCGAGAGCAGCGCGCCGATGGCGGGGCTGGCGGTGCCGACCAGGGACAGCGCCCGGTTGTAGTAGACCTGGGTGAGCCCCAGGCCGCCGTATTTGGGGTCGATCTTCATCCCGAGCGCGCCGAGCTCCTTGAGCCCGCGCACCGTCTCGTCCGGAATCCTGCCCTCGCGCTCGATCCGCGCGCCGTCGATCTCCGTCTCGCAGAAGTCCCGCAGGGTGGCGAGGAACTTCTCACCGCGGCGCACGTCGTCCACGGCGGGCGTGGGGTGCGGATGGATCAGGTCGAGCCGGAAGCGCCCCAGGAACAGTTCCTTGGCGAAGCTCGGCTTGCGCCAGTCCTGCTCGCGGGCCGCCTCGGCGACCTGGCGTGCTTCGCGCTCGGAGACGTTGCGGATGGATGGAGCGGTCATCAGGAGCTCACCTCGCCGCGGGGTCGGGAGTTCAGCGCCGGCGGGCCGGTCGGCCGCTGGACAGCGCTACTTGTGAGAGTTACCCGATCCGCGCGGCTTGCACCACTGGAGGTACCGGCCGCGGCGGGCCGCAACGGTGCCTCCCGGCCATGGGGCGCCTGCGCACCGGCGGGGCGACGGCCCGGCCGGCCGTCATCGGCCCTTCGGGGGGTGCGCGCATACCGCGCTGGTTGTACGTACCCGCCGGTCTCCCCCCTGGGACACGGCCGCGGCTCCCCCTGGGACAGGAGGCGCCGGGGCGGTCCGCGCCGTACGGTCAAGATCCGGCACGACGGGGGAACGGTGCCGGAGAACGGGGGACGCGGCGCGCTCCGGAAACAGGGTGCCGGAGCGCGCCGCGTCGAGGGCCGGCGCCGGGGGGTGCGCCGGCCGGGGTCAGGACGGTGAGTGGCCCGAGGGAAGGCCGTCGCTGTCCACCGGTCCCGACCTGGTCGGGGGTGCGGAGGAGTGCGGTGGCACCGGCTCCCGGCGCCACCGGGTGGTGCCCCTTGCGGGGCACCGGACCGGGTCCTACAGGGCCAGGCCGGTGAGGACCAGCACCCGCTCGTAGGTGTAGTCGTCCATGGCGAACCGGACGCCCTCGCGGCCCACGCCGGACTGCTTGACGCCGCCGTACGGCATCTGGTCCGCGCGGTAGGACGGCACGTCGCCGATGACCACGCCGCCGACCTCCAGCACCCGGTGGGCACGGAAGGCGGTCTTGGCGTCGTGGGTGAACACGCCCGCCTGCAGGCCGTACTTGGAGTCGTTGACCGCCGCGAAGGCCGCGTCCACCCCGTCGACCTTGGTGAGGGTGAGCACCGGGCCGAAGACCTCCTCGCAGGCGAGGGTGGCGCCCGCGGGCACGTCCTCCAGCACGGTCGGCGCGTAGGAGGCGCCGTCGCGCTTGCCGCCGGCGAGCAGCTTGGCGCCGCCCTGCACGGCCTCGTCCACCCAGGCCTCGACGCGCTTGGCGGCGTCCTCGTTCACCAGCGGGCCGACCTCGGTCGCGTCGTCCGACGGGTCGCCGGTGACCTGGGCCTCGACGGCCGCCACGATCTTGGGCACCAGCCGGTCGTACACCGAGGCGTCCGCGATCACCCGCTGCACGGAGATGCAGGACTGGCCGCCCTGGTAGTTGGAGAAGATCGCGATCCGCTGCGCCGCCCAGTCCAGGTCCTCCTCGGAGGACCAGTCGGGCAGCACGACGGCCGCGCCGTTGCCGCCGAGCTCCAGGGTGCAGTGCTTGCGCGGCACCGAGTCGAGGATCGCGTAACCGACCTTCTCGGAGCCGGTGAAGGAGACGACCGGCAGCCGCTCGTCCTGGACCAGCGCCTCCATGCGCTCGTTGGGCACGGGGAGGATCGACCAGGAACCGGCCGGCAGGTCGGTCTCAGCGAGCAGCTCACCGAGGATCAGACCGGACAGCGGGGTGGCCGGGGCCGGCTTGAGGATGATCGGGGCGCCGGCGGCGATGGCCGGGGCGACCTTGTGGGCGCAGAGGTTGAGCGGGAAGTTGAACGGCGCGATGCCGAGGACCGTGCCGCGCGGGAAGCGGCGGGTCAGCGCGAGCCGGCCGGCGCCGCCCGCGTCGGTGTCCAGCCGCTGCGCCTCGCCGCCGTTGAAGCGACGGGCCTCCTCGGCCGCGAAGCGGAACACGGAGATCGCCCGGCCGACCTCACCGCGCGCCCACTTGATGGGCTTGCCGTTCTCCGCGGAGATCAGCCGCGCGATCTCCTCCGTGCGCTCGACGAGCCGGCGCTGCACGTGGTCCAGCGCGGCCGCCCGTACGTGCGCGGGGGTCGCCGCGAACTCCTCCTGGACCGCGACGGAGGCCGCGATGGCCTCCTCGACCTGGTCCTCGGTGGGCACGCTCACCGTGCCGACGAGACGTCCGTCCCACGGGGAGGTGACATCGAAGGTGGCCTCGCCGGTGGCCTCGCGGCCGGCGAGCCAGAAGGCGGTGGGGGCTGCATCAGTGGGGATCGGCACAGTGGAACCCGGCCCTTCAGACGTGGTGGGTGATGCGCATGGCTCAGCGAGCGGCTCTGCGGTTTGGACTGCTGCCCCCACGGTAGGGGCGCACCGCCGCGATGGCGTTTGTCCGAAGCGGCGTAATCAGGGGGCGGGGCTCTCCGTGGTGGAGGGGCGCGGGGGTACCGGGGGCCGGGGCCGAGGGCGCGGTGGGGCCGGGTGGGCTCGGTTCACTCCCCGCCACGCGGCGACGGCGGGGCGCGGTGGAGCCGGATGGGCTCGGCTCGCTCCCCGCCACGTGGCGACGGCGGGGCGCGGTGGAGCCGGATGGGCTCGGCTCACTCCCCGCCACGCGGCGACGGCGACGGCGACGGCGACGGCGACGGCGACGGCGACGATGGTGACGACGCGGACGACGACGAGGTCGCCTTCAACGCCAGCCACAGCTCCATCCGCACGTCCGCGTCGTCCAGCGACCGCCCCAGGATCTCCTCCACCCGCCGCATCCGGTAGCGCAGCGTGTGCCGGTGGACGCCCAGGTCGGCGGCGGCCGCGTCCCACTGGCCGTGCCGGGCGAGCCAGGCCCGCAGCGAGGCCACGAGATCACCGCGGCCGGTCGCGTCATGCTCGCGCAGCGCCCGCAGCAGCCCGTCCGCGAACGCCCGGACCGCGTCGTCGGCGAGCAGCGGCAGGACGGAGCCGGCGGCCACGTCCTCGTGCTCGACCAGCACCCGGCCGCGCCGCCGGGCCACCGACAGCGCCTGCTCGGCCTGCCGGTAGGCGTTCGCGGCGGCCGCCGGCCCGGTCGGCGCGGACAGCCCGACGGCCAGTCCCTCACCGCCCGGTTCGGTACGCCCCGCCCGGCCCCGCGCGCGGGCCTGCGCACCGGCCCGGGCCTCGGCCTGCGCCGCATACGCCGCACACGCGTCCGCCGCCGCACCGCCGTCCGTGACCAGCACGATCAGCCGGCCGCCGTCCGGCACCGCGAGCACCGCCTCACCGGTCCGTGCCGCCGCCGAGTCCATGGCGTCGGCGAGCGCGTCCAGCGCCCCGCCCATGCTGTTGCTGTTGTTGTTGTTGCTGCTGCTGCTGCTGCGACGAGACGTACCGGAGGACGAGGCACCGGCCGACCCGCCGCCCTCCTCCCCCGGCACCGCTTCCGCGACCACCACCCGGAACGGCGCGTCCAGCAGCCCGCCGTAGAGCCGCCCCGCGACCGCGCGCGCATGGTCGGGCTCGCCCGCCAGCAGCATCTTCAGCACCGCGGCGCCCAGCCGCTGTTCGGCGTCCTGCAGCGCCCGGGACCGCTCGGTGGTCAGCGTCAGCAGCGCGACCGCGGAGTGCACCGCGTACCGCTCGGCCGTTCCGAGCGGCGCACCGGTGCCCACCGCGAGCACCCCGCGGGCCCGCCGGCCGGTGCCCAGCGACTGCAGCTCGACCCGGTCGTCGCCCTCGGCGTCACTCACCACCGAGCTCGCCGGCGCGGGCCGTTCCCTGAGCCGCGCCACGTCCTCCGCGAGCCGCGCCGCCCGCCGCGCCGCCCAGTCGGGGGCGGCCGCCACGACGGCCCCCGAGGCGTCGTACAGCGCCGCCCACCCGTCCAGGTGCGCGGCGAGCCGGGCCAGCAGTTCGGTCGGGCCCTCGGCGCTGAGCGCCGCCCGGGTCAGCTCCCGCTGCGCCTCGAAGCCGGCGGTCACGGCGCGGTACTGGTCGGCGGCCACCGCCGCCGACACGGCCTTGCTGATCGCGATGAACGGCGTCCGGCGCGGCACGCCCAGCAGCGGCAGCCCCTGCTCCCGCGCCGCCGCCACCAGCGGCTCCGGGACGTCCTCGTAGTTCACCCCGATCGCGAAGCCCAGCCCGACCACCCCGGCCTCCGCCACCCGCCGCACGTACCTCCGGGTGGCCTCCGGGTCCTCCGCGTCCAGCTTCAGCGCCGTGATCAGCAGCAGCTCGCCACCCTCCATATACGGCACCGGATCGATCAGCTCACTGGCATGCGCCCAGCGCACCGGCACGTCCAGCCGCCCCTCGCCCGCGAGCACGGTCAGCTTGAGCGCGGTGTGGTTGACCAGGGAGGCGAGCGTGTGCGGCATAGGACCTTCGATGGCTTCGGTGACTTCGGTGACTTCGGTGACGTCGACGATTTCGCTGACTTCGCTGACTTCGCTGACTTCGCTGACTTCGCTGGCTTCGCCGACTCCGCAGACATCTCGCTGCCTTCGGCGAACCCGAGCGGACAACCGATCGTCGACCACCCGACAACCGGCCCACGACCCATTCTTTACGCCGCCCCGTACGAACGGCCACCCCCGATTCTGCCTCAACGGCGGAATCGGGGGGCCTGGGGTGCCGGGGGGGCCTGGCGTGCCGGGGGGCCTGGCGTGCTGGGGGGCCTGGCGTGCCGGGGGTGGGGGCGTGGGCCGCGGGGTGGGGGGGGCGTGGGCCGCGGGGTGGCGGGTCAGGAGCGGAGGTCTACGAGGACGGGTGGGGCGTGTTCCCCGGTCACGCTGGTCACCGAGAGCACCGCATGCCCCGCAGGGACGGAGTTGGCGAGGTCGGAGGCGGACCAGCGTTCCCGCTCCACGGTCCGCACGGTGACGGCCTTGGCGGTGGCGGCCTTACCGGTGACCAGGTGACGGAAGACGTGGAACGCCTTCCCCGCGGCACTCTCCGCGATGATCTGACGGTCCGTCACATCACGGGTCTCCACCCACTCCTTGCCCCAGACCTCGGCGAACCGCGCACCGTCCCAGGTCGTGACGCCCGCGAACGCCATCCGGCAGCCGACCGCGCCGAGCAGCGTGCCGCGCAGCGCGTCCGGGACGTCGTCGAGGGAGCGCAGGGTGAGCACCACGCCCGCATTCGCCGAGCGCAGCCGCTGGAGACCACGGAGCGCCTCGGCCGTGATGGTGTGCGCGGCCTCGTCCAGCACCAGACAGGCGAACAGCGAGCGGTCGCTGCGGGCCACCGCGCACTCGGTGAACTGCGCCAGCACCAACCGGGCGAGGATCCGCGAGGCCTCCGCGTGGCCGCGCTCGGGCAGTTCGATCCGTACCCGCAGCGGATGGTCGAGGGCGTGCAGCGAAACCTGGCGGGTGCGCCCCGTCGGGTCGAAGAACGCGGCGAAGGCGGGTCGGTCCAGGAGGGCGAGACGGTCGGCGAGGAGAACGGCGACGTCGCCGGGGCGCTCGGCCTGGCGGGCCCGGGCGTCCAGTTCACGCAGCAGGGTGTGGGCCTCGGCCTCCTCCAGAGCGGTGCGCAGGTCGGCGATCGTCTGGGGCACCGCGTCCAGGAGCGCGCGCAGTTCGGGGACCGTCGGGAAGCGGTCATGGACGGCACGGAACGGGCCGAGCAGCTGGGCCAGTGCGGTCGCGGCCCGCCGGCTGTCCCCACCGGGCAACTGCTCGGCGAGGTCACCGACCAGCGCCTCGGCGAGGATGCCCGCCGCCTCGTCGGGATCCGTGGTGCCGCCGTAGAGATCGAGATCGCAGTCCGGGTCCGGGCGGCCGACCCTGACCACCACGTCGAACGCCTCGTCGGGCCCCAGGTCCGACCCGGCCGGTCCGACGGCGATCACGGCGCACTGCCCGGCCAGCGCCTGGAGACACATCGACTCCACGACCGGCTTCACGACCCGGGTGGTCTTCCCGCTCCCCGCGGGCCCGACGGCCAGCAGGGACGTCCCCAGCACCCCGGGCTCCAGGGCACAGCCGACCCCGCGGTGCTGGTAGGGGTTGCGGGGGTGGTCGGCGGCGGTGCCGATACGGACCTGGTGGGCGAGCAGATCGTGCGCGGCGGCCCGGCGCGGCAGGTCACGCCGGCCCGAGGGGTGCGCACAGGCGGCCGCGCCGTGCCGGAGCACAGTGTCGGTGAACGTCGCGAGGGAGTTCTTACCGGACCGGACCGACCGCCAGGCCCGTTCGATCCTGGCCACGTCCACGTCGTTCATCCGCCCGGCACGCGCCTCGGCGGCCAGCCGCTCGGCCGCATCCACCGCACCGTGCGCCCGCAGCTCGGGCCACTGCGCGGGATCGGAGGCGGACGGGGGCTTGGGGGCGGCGGTGGCGGGGGTGCGGAGGCGGCGGAAGACCGGCATCACGTATCGACGCGCCAGCTCGGGCCAGCGGCCGAGACGGCCGAAGAAGATTGCGATGCCGAGGATCCACAAAGCACTGTAAATACGCGTTACCACCGCATAAATGACCTCGTCACTGGGTGTTGTGCCCACCACCCAGGAGTGCGGGACGAGAGCTTCGAGCGGCCACACCCAATACGTCCCCAAGTACCCGTTCCACAACAACGACCACAACAGCCACCCGCACAAGAACGAGATGACCGCCCCGCTGACCAGTTGGCGAGCCGGGACCCGGTCGGGCTCCTCCGCCGGGCGGGGGCGGTGCCCGTAGGTCCATACGCCGGGTGCCGCCGCCGGGCGTGGCATGCGGAGCCAGCTCACCACCGCCGGCTCGGGCGCGCCCGTGCCGGCGGCCGGCGCCGTAGTGGGCGGGAGGGTGGGCACGGCCGATACCACCGGTGGGGCAGAGGGGGGTGGCGGAGTGGGCGGGGCCGCGGGACGCGGCACGGTGGGATCGGTCCGGTGCGCTCCGCCCGACGGCTGGGGAGCGGTGTGACGTGCGTCGTGCGTGCCCTCGGTGTCCATCCGGTGCCCCTTGTCCCCCTTGAGCCGTGGCCTGGTGTGTGGCGGTGCGGCCGCGCCGTGGGCCGGCGGTGCCGCGTTGTCATTGTCATGCCCGCGCTGGTGGGCGCCGCTGCCGGGCGCGCCGGCGCTCAATCTACTGGCCGGGAGCCGTCGCTATGTCCGGTGCGGACAACGCAACACGCGCACTTCTCCCGAACGGAACATGCCAGACCCGCCCGACCGCCCCTAGCCTGCGAGAACAAGACTCAAGACGTCTGTCCGTTCCCGTTCCATCCAGGAGACTGCCATGAGCGAACTGTCCGGAGGCCCCGCCCTTCCCCAGGAGCGTCGCGTCGTCACCGCGATCCCCGGCCCGAAGTCGCAGGAGCTGTGGGCCCGTAAGCAGGCCACGGTCGCCAGTGGCGTCGGCGCCGTGCTGCCTGTCTTCGTGAAGCGGGCCGGCGGTGGCGTCCTGGAGGACGTGGACGGCAACTCCCTGATCGACTTCGGCTCGGGCATCGCCGTGACCTCGGTCGGCAACAGCGCGGAGGCGGTCGTCCGCCGGGCCACCGCGCAGCTCGCCGACTTCACCCACACCTGTGTGATGGTGACGCCGTACGAGCCGTACATCGAGGTCTGTGAGGCGCTGGCCGAGCTGACCCCGGGCGACCACGAGAAGAAGTCGGCGCTGTTCAACTCCGGTGCGGAGGCGGTCGAGAACGCCGTCAAGATCGCGCGGGCGTACACCAAGCGGCAGGCCGTGGTCGTCTTCGACCACGGGTACCACGGCCGGACGAACCTGACGATGGCGCTCACCGCCAAGAACATGCCGTACAAGCACGGCTTCGGTCCGTTCGCGCCCGAGGTCTACCGCGTGCCGGTGGCCTACCCCTTCCGCTGGCTGACCGGCCCGGAGAACTGTGCTCAGGAGGCCGCGGAGCAGGCCATCACGCAGATCACCAAGCAGATCGGCGCCGAGAACGTCGCGGCGATCATCATCGAGCCGGTGCTCGGCGAGGGCGGTTTCATCGAGCCGGCCAAGGGATTCCTCCCGGCGATCGCGAACTTCGCCAAGGAGAACGGGATCGTCTTCGTCGCGGACGAGATCCAGTCCGGGTTCTGCCGTACGGGCCAGTGGTTCGCGTGCGAGGACGAGGGCATTGTGCCCGACCTGATCACCACCGCCAAGGGCATCGCCGGCGGTCTGCCGCTGGCGGCCGTGACCGGTCGCGCGGAGATCATGGACGCCGCGCACGCGGGCGGCCTGGGCGGCACCTACGGCGGTAACCCGGTCGCCTGCGCCGCCGCGCTCGGCTCGATCGAGACCATGCGCGAGCAGGACCTCAACGGCAAGGCCAAGCACATCGAGGAGGTCATGAAGGGCCGCCTCGTCGCGATGCAGGAGAAGTACGACATCATCGGCGAGGTCCGCGGCCGCGGCGCCATGATCGCGATCGAGCTGGTCAAGTCCGGTTCGAAGGAGCCCAACCCGGAGGCCACCGGCGCGCTCGCCAAGGCGTGCCACCAGGAGGGCCTGCTGGTCCTGACGACCGGTACGTTCGGCAACGTGCTGCGCTTCCTGCCGCCGCTGGTCATCGGCGACGACCTGCTCAACGAGGGTCTGGACATCCTTGAGGCGGCGTTCACGAAGATCTGATCCGCCGGGGATCGATACATCAGGGACTGACTGATCCGCCGGGGATCGAACCGTCAGGGACCAACTGGTCCGCCGGGGATCAAACCGTCAGGGACTGACCGGTCCACCCGGGATCGATCCGTCAGGGGCTGGCCCGCCAGGGACCGATCCGGCCGGGAGCTGATCCGGCCGGGAGCCCCGGAGTGAGCGGCCCGCAGCCTGTCTGCGGGCCGCTTTCCCGTGTCCGTACCGGGTGACGGCGCGTCTCCGCAGGTGGTGGCGGTCGGTCGCAATCCCGGCCTGATCACCCTCTTCCGGGCGGACGCGCGTAGCTGGAGATGCCGAGTGAAGAAGATGTGCGGGGCCGATGGCGGGCGGGTGATGCGGCTGTCCGGTGCGCTCCCCGTGCCGTACGGTTTCTGCAGATGAGAGAAACACCCCGCCCGCAGGGGACTGCGGGCGACGCCCGGTCGGCGCTTCCCCGGCTCCGGCCAGGCCGTGCCCTCGCGCACAAAGCCGGTCCCCCTCGTGAGAGGGGCACCGGGAATCCTCACCGATCGGATGTCCGCCCGCCCCATACCCCCCGGGGCGCGCGGGACACCGGTCAGCGCGGCCGCCTCGGGACCACCCCCCCTGTTCCGAGGCGGCCGAACCTTTTCCCGAACCGTCTTCCGGGGCCTCTCACCGCCTGGCGCGTGATGGTCGTCTGCGGGCTGCTGTTCGCCGTGCTCACCTGGCAGGTGGCGGCGCACGGTCCGCTGCGGGCGTACGACGAACGGCTGGGTCATGGCCTCGCCGGTGCCCGCGAACTCCCTTCCACCATCGCCGAGTTCTTTGCCGACCTCGGCAACACGGTTGTGGCGGTGCCGGTGTTGTCGGGGGTTGTGGTGCTGGCGGTGGTCATGGGTCGGGCCGGGTCGTGGTCCCGGCGGCGGGCCGGGGCCGCCGGCAGCCCGCCCCGGCGGTGGTGGCTGCCGCCGCTGGCCGCCGGGCTCGCGCTCGCCGCGGTGCCCGTGCTCGTCGTGCCGCTCAAGCTGTGGCTCGCCCGGCCCGGTCCACCGCAGATGGCCGGCGGCGGGCACGACGGCTTCTATCCGTCGGGCCATGCCGCCACGGCGGCGGTCGCCTACGGAGTGGCCGCGCTGCTGCTGATCCGCGGACGAGCTCCTCGCGCGATCCGGGCCGACCGCCGGGCCCGAGGACGGTGTCGGAGCCGGGCCCGCGGCAGGCTCCCGAGGACACCGGCCACGGCCACCGCGACCGTGCTGCTCAACCTCGCTGTCGGGGTGGGACTGGTACGGCGCGGTTATCACTGGCCGCTGGACGTCCTCGGCAGCTGGTGCCTGGCCGGGGTGGTGCTCGCGCTCTGGTGCGCCGTATGCGACCGCTGGGCGCCGGAGGTCACCGCCTCCACTCCCCCTGCACCGCCACCACTGCAGTGATACGACGGGCGAAGGGGCGGGCAGAAGCCATCCGCCCGCCCCGTGACGCCTCCGTCCCCGTCAGCTGTCGAACCCCAGCCCCACCTTGTCCATCGCCTTCAGCCACAGGTTGCGGCGTCCGCCGTGGGTGTCGGCGCGGGTCATCGACCACTGGGTGATGCCGATGCCGGCCCAGCGCAGCGGCTCGGGCGGGAAGGGCAGCGGCTTGCTGCGGACCATCTCCAGCTCCGTGCGCTCGGTGCGTTCGCCGGCGAGCAGGTCGAGCATCACGTCGGCGCCGAAGCGGGTCGCGCCCACGCCGAGGCCGGTGTAGCCGGTGGCGTAGGCGACCCGGCCGGCGTGTGCGGTGCCGAAGAACGCCGAGAAGCGGGCGCAGGTGTCGATCGCGCCGCCCCAGGTGTGGGTGAAGCGCAGGCCCTCCAACTGCGGGAAGCAGCGGAAGAAGTGCCGGGCGAGCTTCTCGTACGTCTCCGGGTGGTGGTCGTATTCCGCGCGGATCCCGCCGCCGTAGCGGTAGACGATGTCGTAGCCGCCCCACAGGATGCGGTTGTCGGCGGTGATGCGGAAGTAGTGGAAGTGGTTGTTGGAGTCGGAGAGGCCCTGGCGGTTCTTCCAGCCGATGGCGGCCAGCTGCTCGTCGGACAGCGGCTCGGTCATCAGGGCGTGGTCGTAGACCGGGACGATGTACGGGCGGATCCGCTTGACCAGGGACGGGAAGGCGTTGGTGCCGAGCGCGACCCGGCGGGCGAAGACCCGGCCGTACGGGGTGCGGACGGCCATGCCCGTGCCCTCGGAGGCCAGCGCGGTGGCGCGGGTGCGCTCGTAGATGCGCACCCCGAGGCCCAGACAGGCCTGCTTCAGGCCCCAGGCGAGCCGGGCCGGATGGAGCATGGCGACGCCGTTGCGGTCCCACAGGCCGGCCCGGAAGGTCGGTGAGTCGACCTCGGCGCGGAGTGCGTCCTCGTCGAGGAAGGTGTGCCGGTCCAGGCCGAGCTTCGCGGCGTCCTCGGCGGCCTCCTTGAGCTCGGCGATCTGGTGCGGCTCGGTGGCGATGTCGATCTCACCGGTGCGCTCGAAGTCGCAGTCGATGCCGTAGCGGGCCACCGCCTCCTCGATGGCGTCGAGGTTGCGGATGCCGAGTTCTTCGAGCTTGGCGAGTTCGCCGGGCCAGCGGGCCAGTCCGTTGCCCAGACCGTGGGTGAGGGAGGCGGCGCAGAAGCCGCCGTTGCGCCCGGAGGCGGCCCAGCCGATCTCGGCGCCTTCGATGAGCACGACGTCGCGCTGCGGGTCGCGCTCCTTGGCGAGCAGCGCGGTCCACAGTCCGGAGTAGCCGCCGCCGACGACGAGCAGGTCGCAGTTCTCGTCGCCGACGAGGGCGGGTTGCGCGGCGGGGCGGGCGGGGTCGTCCAGCCAGAAGGGGGTGGGGGTGGCGTCCGCGAGCGCGTGGACGGGGGACGGGGCGTTCATGGCAGCTCGTGCCATGGTTCTCAGCTCCTCTAGCTCCTTTTACGGCGTTTGCCGGCCAGTTGGCCGACCACTACGCACAACACGGCGACCAGGAACATCGCCGTACCGATGACATTGATCTGAACGGGTGTGCCCCGCTGTGCCGATCCCCAGACGAACATGGGGAAGGTCACGGTGGAGCCGGCGTTGAAGTTGGTGATGATGAAGTCGTCGAAGGAGAGCGCGAAGGAAAGCAGGGCGCCGGCCGCGATACCGGGCGCGGCGATCGGCAGCGTCACCCGCAGGAAGGTCTGGGTGGGCGAGGCGTAGAGGTCCTGGGCGGCCTGTTCGAGCCGGGGGTCCATGCTCATCACGCGGGCCTTGACGGCGGTGACGACGAAGCTCAGGCAGAACATGATGTGCGCGATGAGGATCGTCCAGAAGCCGAACTGGATGCCCATGTTGAGGAAGAGGGTCGCCAGTGAGGCGGCCATGACGACCTCGGGCATGGCCATCGGCAGGAAGATCAGGGTGTTGACGCCGGCCCGGGCGCGGAAGCGGTAGCGGGCCAGCGCGAACGCGATCATGGTGCCGAGGACGGTCGCGCCGACCGTGGCCCATACGGCGATCTGCAGGCTCAGCCCCAGCGAGCCGCACAGGTCGGCGACCCCGCACGGATCGGTCCAGGCGTCCGTGGAGAACCGCTGCCACTGGTAGTTGAAGCGGCCGTTGGGCTTGTTGAACGAGAAGACCATCACGACGAGGTTGGGCAGGATGAGGTAGCCCAGGGTGCCCAGCCCCGCGAGGGTGACGATGTTGCGGCGCAGCCAGCGCAGGCCCTTGTTGGGCGTGCGGCCGTTCGTGGGCGCCGTGGTTGCCGTGGTCTCGGCCGTGCCGGCCGTGGTCGCGGTTGCCGCCATCAGACCAGATCCTCCGTCCCGGACTTGCGGATGTAGATCGTGACCATGGCGAGGATGGTCGCCATGAGGATGAAGGAGAGCGCGGCGGCGGTCGGGTAGTCCAGGACCCGCAGGAACTGCGACTGGATGACGTTGCCGATCATCTTCTGGTCGGTGGAGCCCAGCAGTTCGGCGTTGATGTAGTCGCCGGCGGCCGGGATGAAGGTGAGCAGGGTGCCCGCGACGACGCCGGGCATCGACAGCGGGAAGGTCACCCGGCGGAAGGTGGTGGCCGGGCGGGCGTAGAGGTCGCCGGCCGCCTCGTGCAGCCGCGGGTCGATGCGCTCCAGCGAGGTGTAGAGCGGCAGGACCATGAACGGCAGGAAGTTGTACGTGAGTCCGCAGACCACCGCGAGCGGGGTGGCCAGCACCCGGTGTCCCTCGGTGATGCCCAGCGCGCTGGTGACGTCGAGGAGGTGCAGCGAGTTCAGGGCGGCGACGACCGGTCCGCCGTCGGCCAGGATCGTCTTCCAGGCCAGCGTGCGGATCAGGAAGCTGGTGAAGAACGGGGCGATGACCAGGATCATCACGACGTTGCGCCAGCGGCCCGCCTTGAAGGCGATGAGGTACGCCAGCGGGTAACCCAGGAGCAGGCAGAGCGCGGTGGCGATGGCGGCGTAGCCGACCGAGCGGACGAACTGCGGCCAGTATTCGCCGAGCGCGTCCCAGTAGGTGGCGAAGTGCCAGGTGACCTTGAAGCCCTCTTCGAGGGAGCCGGTCTGGATCGAGGTCGACGCCTGGTAGACGAGCGGGGCGGCGAAGAAGACGATCAGCCAGAGGATGCCGGGCAGCAGCAGCCAGTAGGGGACCAGCCGTTTGCGGGCCGGGGTCTTGCGCACCTCCAGGGGCGCGGCGGTCTGCTCGTCCGCTGGCGCGGGGGTCTCGGTGGTGGTCACGCGGCCTCCTCGTCGAGGTCCGCGCCGGCCTGGATGTCCTGGGTGGCGTCCAGCCCGAAGGTGTGCGCCGGGCTCCAGTGCAGCACGATCTCCGCGCCGGGGACGAGCCGGCCGTCGCGCTCGATGTTCTGCTCGTAGACGGCGAGTTCGCCCAGGCCCGGTACGTCGACGACGTACTGGGTGGAGACGCCGATGAAGCTGGCGTCCTTGATGCGGCCGGGCAGCCGGTTGTGGCCCTCGGTGATGGACCCGGCGTCGTCGGCGTGCCGCAGGGCGACCTTCTCGGGCCGGACGCCGGCCAGCACCTTCTCGCCCGTACGGGCCGAGGCGCTACACCGGGCGGCGGGCAGCCGGAGCTTGGCGTCCGCGGCCTTGAGCAGCAGTTCGTCGCCGCCGGCCTCGACGACCTCGGCCTCGATGAGGTTGGAGGTGCCCAGGAAGTTGGCGACGAAGGTGGTGGCGGGGTTCTCGTAGAGGTCGGCGGGGGCGCCGAGCTGCTCGACCCGGCCGCCGTTCATCACGGCCACGGTGTCGGCCATCGTCATGGCCTCCTCCTGGTCGTGGGTGACATGCACGAAGGTGATGCCAACCTCGGTCTGGATGCGCTTGAGCTCCAGCTGCATCTGGCGGCGCAGCTTGAGGTCGAGGGCGCCCAGCGGCTCGTCGAGGAGCAGCACCTGGGGGTGGTTGATCAGTGCGCGGGCGACCGCGACGCGCTGCTGCTGGCCGCCGGAGAGCTGCTGCGGCTTGCGGCGGGCCATCGGGCCGAGCTGGACCAGGTCGAGCATCTCCTCGACCTGCTTCTTGACGGACTTGATGCCGCGGCGGCGCAGTCCGAAGGCGATGTTCTCGTAGATGTCGAGGTGCGGGAAGAGCGCGTAGTTCTGGAAGACGGTGTTGACCTGGCGCTTGTAGGGCGGCAGGACGGTGACGTCCTGGCCCGCGAGTTCGACGGTCCCGGTGGTGGGCTCCTCCAGGCCGGCGATCATCCGCAGGGTGGTGGTCTTGCCGCAGCCGGAGGCGCCCAGCAGCGCGAAGAAGGAGCCCGCGGGGACGGTCAGGTCGAGCGGATGGACGGCGGTGAAGGAGCCGTAGGTCTTGCTTATCCCTTGGAGGCGGACGTCGCCGCCGCTGCTCTGGGGGGTCGCGGTCTTGGTCATGTCGGTCGTCCCGTGGGTCGGAGGGCGAAACGGCTCGGGGGCGGGCCCGGTGCGAGGTGGGGTCAGGCGCCGGTGAGGTCGGAGAACTTCTGGCTGAACGCCTTGTTCTCCTTGGCGGTCAGCGCGCGGAAGGAGTGGGACCTGGCGGCCATCTCCTTGTCCGGCAGGATCAGCGGGTTGGCCGCCGCCTTCTTGTCGATCTTGGCGAGTTCCTCGCGGACACCGTCGACCGGGCAGACGTAGTTGATGTATGCCGCGAGCTGCGCCGCCACCTTCGGCTCGTAGAAGTAGTCGATGAGCCGTTCGGCGTTTTCCTTGTGGCGGGCCTTGTTCGGCACCATCAGGTTGTCGGTGGACGTCATGTAGCCGCTCTTGGGGATGACGTACTCGATGTCCGGGTTGTCGTTCTGCAGCTGAACGATGTCGCCGGCCCAGGCCACGCACGCGGCGAGGTCGCCCTTGTCCAGGTCGGTGGTGTAGTCGTTGCCGGTGAAGCGGCGGATCTGCTTGGAGTCGACGCCCTTCTGGAGCCGGGCGATCGCCGCGTCGAAGTCGTCGGCGGTGACCTCCTCGGGCTTCTTGCCCATGTCCAGGAGAGTCAGGCCTATGGAGTCGCGCATCTCGGAGAGGAAGCCGACCCGGCCCTTGAGCCGCGGGTCCTCCAGCAGCTGGCTGACCGAGTCGACCTTCCGGCCGCCGGTGGCCTTCTTGTTGTACGCGATGATCGCGGGGATGCCCTGCCACACGTAGGAGTGCGCCCGGCCGGGGTCCCAGGCGGGGTCGCGGAACTGCCCCGAGAGGTTGGCGTAGGCGTGCGGCAGGTTGGCCGGGTCCAGCTTCTGGATCCAGCCGAGGGAGATCATCCGTGCGCACATCCAGTCGGTGAGCACGATCAGGTCGCGGCCGGTGTCCTGGCCGGCCGCCAGCTGTGCCTGGACCTTGCCGAAGAACTCGTCGTTGTCGTTGATGTCCTCGGTGTATTTGACGGCGATGCCGGTGCGCCGGGTGAAACGGTCCAGCGTCGGGTGGTGCTTGCCGTCGTCGCTGACGTCCATGTACTCGGTCCAGTTGGAGAAGTTGAGCCGCTTCTCCTTCCTGGAGTGGTCCTGGGACGCCGCGGCGTCGGTACGGCCGGCGGGCGGGATGCCGCAGGCCCCCAGAGCGCCCAGGCCGCCGGTGACGGCCGCCATGGCACCGCCCGCGCGCAGCAGCGAGCGGCGGGTCATGGCGAGCCGGCCGTTGGTCGCGCTCCGGCGGATGGCGGCGAGTTCGACCGCGGACAGGGGTTCGGGCTGGTGGTGCTCCATGCGCGGTGCCCTTTCAGGGGGTGAGCCCGGCGCTCGGCCGGCGGGGACGGTGCCGTGCGGCCGCTGGCCGCGGGGTGGGCCCGTACGGGCGGGGTACGGGCGGGGCGGGGCGAGGTGGGGGCTCGCTCCGGGGAGTCGTCCGGGGAACGGTCCGGGGGCCGTCCGAGGCCCCCGGGTGGTCCCTCATCAGGTGCGGTCCCCGAAGATCGTGCGGTGCCAGTCCTTCCTGGCGACCGCGGTGTTGTCATACATCACGTGCTTGACCTGGGTGTACTCCTCGAAGGAGTAGGCCGACATGTCCTTGCCGAAACCGGACGCCTTGGCGCCGCCGTGCGGCATCTCGCTGATGATCGGGATGTGGTCGTTGACCCAGACGCAGCCCGCCTTGATCTCACGGGTGGCGCGGCCGGTGCGGTAGACGTCCCGGCTCCAGGCGGAGGCGGCCAGCCCGTAGGGGGTGTCGTTGGCCAGGGCGATGCCCTCGTCGTCGCTGTCGAAGGGGAGCACGACCAGCACCGGGCCGAAGATCTCGGACTGCACTACCTCGCTGTCCTGGGGTGCGCCGGCGATCAGCGTGGGCAGGTAGTACGCGCCCTTGGCCAGCTCGCCCTGGGGGGCGTCGCCGCCGGTGACGACGGTGGCGTAGTCGCGCGCCCGGTCGACGAAGGCGGCCACCCGGTCGCGCTGGGTGTGCGAGATCAGCGGGCCCAGGTCGGTGGACGGGTCGAAGGGGTCGCCGAGCCGTACGGTCGCCATCAGGTCGGCGACGCCGCTGACGAACGCGTCGTAGAGCGGGCGCTGTACGTAGGCGCGGGTGGCGGCGGTGCAGTCCTGGCCGGTGTTGATCAGCGCCCCGGCGACCGCTCCGTGGACGGCCGCCTCCAGGTCGGCGTCGTCGAACACGACGAACGGGGCCTTGCCGCCGAGTTCGAGGTGGAGGCGCTTGACGGTGCCGGTGGCGATCTCGGCGACGCGCTTGCCGACGGCGGTCGAGCCGGTGAAGGAGGTCATCGCGACGGCGGGGTGTCCCACCAGGTGCTCACCGGCGTCCCGGCCGGCCCCGGAGACGATGTTGAGCACTCCGTCGGGCAGCCCGGCACGCTGGGCGGCCTGGGCGAAGAGCAGCGAGGTCAGCGGGGTGATCTCGGCGGGCTTCAGGACGATGGTGTTGCCCGCGGCGATGGCCGGCAGCACCTTCCAGGCGGCCATCTGGAGCGGGTAGTTCCAGGGCGCGATGGACCCGACGACGCCGATGGGCTCGCGGCGGATCACGGAGGTGTGGTCGGCGCTGTATTCGCCGGCCGCCTTGCCCTCCAGATGGCGGGCCGCACCGGCGAAGAACGCGGCATTGTCGATCGAACCCGGCACATCGAACTCATTGCTGAGCTTGATCGGCTTTCCGCAGTTCAGCGATTCCGCGAAGGCGAGATCGGCGGCGTCCTCGGCGAGCGCGGCGGCGAAGCGGTGGAGGGTGTCGGAGCGCTCGCCGGGCGTGGCACCGGCCCACTTGGGGAAGGCCCGTCCAGCCGCCTCGACGGCCGCGTCGACATCGGCCGTACCTGCGAGTTCGTAGCGGTACACGGTCTCGCCGGTCGCGGGGTCGACGACGTCCTGGCTCCGGCCCGAGGTGCCGCTCCGGAGGCTGCCCGCGATGAATTGCGCGCCCTGGGCGAATCGCTCGGTGACGTCGAATCGGTGATCCATGGTGCTCTCCTCCGCCGGGCGCCCGGGGCCGCTCCGCGGCACCGCCTGGCGTAGCTATTTCCGGAATCGATGGCCGATCTTGACAGAGTAGAACGGCCTCAACAAGGGATTCCGTTGTTGCCTTTTGGTTACGCGACGAATTCTGCGATTTCTACGGTACGGACCCCGACACGTTGTCAGTGCCCGCTGACAGAATCCCGGCATGATGCACGACAGCACGGGGGGCGACGCGGGGCAGGCCCCCGATATCGCCGGGGGGATCATGGACGGGCGCACCGCGGACGGGCCGCGCTCGGTCGAGGAACTGCGCCGGAAGACGTCCGCCGGCACGCGTCCGAAGTACGTCTTCTTCTGGGGGCACCGCCCGCGCCGGGACGGCGAGCTGAGCCCGAGCTGCTTCAGCCAGTGGTGGCCGGCCCCCTTCACGGTCGACGGGATCACGTACGCCACCGCCGAGCACTGGATGATGGCCGGCAAGGCCCGTCTCTTCGGCGACGCCGAGGCGGAGCGGCAGGCCCTCGCGGCCGGCCACCCCAAGCAGGCCAAGGACGCCGGCCGGAAGGTCCGGGGCTTCGACGAGGAGACCTGGCAGCGCCACCGCTTCGCCCTGGTCATCGAGGGCAGCCTGCACAAGTTCGGCCAGGACCCCGCCCTGCGGGACTTCCTGCTCGGCACGAACTCCCGGGTCCTGGTGGAGGCCAGCCCGCTGGACCGCATATGGGGCATCGGCCTGGCCGCCGACGACGAACGCGCCCCGGACCCGGGGCGCTGGCGCGGGCTGAACCTGCTGGGCTTCGCCCTGATGGAGGCCCGCCAGCGACTGCGCGAGGACACGGCGGCGTAGCGGGGGGATCCCCGGGGCCGCCCCCTGCCCCGGCACCGCCCCGCATAGCATGACGGGGCCGACCGGGCCGTTCCGCTCACCCCGCCCATCCCTGACCAGGAGGATCCGTTGTCCGATCTCGATGCCTTCATCGCGGGCCTGCCCAAGGCGGAGCTGCACGTCCACCACGTCGGCTCGGCCTCGCCGCGGATCGTCTCCGAGCTGGCTGCCCGGCACCCGGACTCCGCGGTCCCCACCGACCCCGAAGCGCTGGCCGACTACTTCACCTTCCGCGACTTCGCGCACTTCATCGAGGTCTACCTCTCCGTCGTGGACCTGATCCGCGACGCCGAGGACGTCCGGCTGCTGACGTACGAGGTCGCCCGGGACATGGCGCGCCAGCAGATCCGCTACGCCGAGCTGACCATCACGCCGTTCAGCTCCACCCGCCGCGGGATCCCCGACGCCGCGTTCGTCGAGGCCATCGAGGACGCCCGGAAGGCCGCGGAGTCCGAGCTGGGCGTGGTGCTGCGCTGGTGCTTCGACATCCCGGGCGAGGCCGGTCTGGAGGCCGCCGAGGAGACCGCCCGGATCGCCTGCGGCCTGCAGCCCGAGGGCCTGGTGTCGTTCGGGCTCGGCGGCCCCGAAATCGGCGTCCCCCGCCCGCAGTTCAAGCCGTACTTCGACCGCGCGATCGCCGCCGGTCTGCGCTCCGTACCGCACGCCGGCGAGACCACCGGGCCCGGCACGATCTGGGACGCGCTCCGCGACCTCCGCGCCGAGCGCATCGGGCACGGCACCAGCGCGACCCAGGATCCCGCACTGCTCGCCCATCTCGCCGAGCACCGCATCCCGTTGGAGGTCTGCCCCACCTCCAACATCGCCACCCGCGCGGTCCGCACCCTGGAAGAGCACCCGATCAAGGAAATGGTCGACGCGGGCGTCCTGGTCACCATCAACAGCGATGACCCGCCCATGTTCGGCACCGACCTCAACACCGAATACGCCGTCGCCGCCCGGCTGTTGGACCTGGACACCGCCGGGGTGGCCGCCCTGGCGAAGAACGCCGTCGAGGCCTCCTTCATGGACGCGCCGGCCAAGGCCCGGCTGGCCACCGAGATCGACGCGTACACCGCCTCCTGGCGCGGCTGACCGACGCCACCACGCACGGACGGCGGCCTTCCCCGACGGGAAGGCCGCCGTCCGCGCCGGCACAACGACCGAATCGCCGACACCACGACCGATTCCGTCCGCGCCATATCCGGACAAGCCCCTTATCCTGCCCTTCTGACGAGGTGTCACACGGTGCAGGAGGTCGCATGCCCGGCTCACGAGGCAATGCGGAGGGCCCCCACGGCGAGACGGGCCGGTCGGGAACGAGCACGCGAGCGGCCGCGCCCGACGAGCGCTCCTGGCTGAAGCGGCACGGCCCCGAGACACTGGTCGGTTCGGTGATCGTGGCGGCGGTGACCACCGTGCTGACCGTGACCATCCCCCTGCTCGCGGGCGGCGAGCCGGACGACGAACGCGGCGGCGCAGCCGGCCCCGCCCCCACCCCGTCCGCCGCCACGACCACGACCGAGCCGCCCACCTGCACGATGATCGACTGCGACGGCCTCGACCCCAAGGACACCCACTGCGACCGCGGCGCGGTCACGCTGGCCCAGGAAACGGCCGGAAGCATGCAGGTCTCGGTCCGCTACAGCCCCGGCTGCCGAACGGTCTGGGGCAAGCTGACCGGCGCCGAGCCGGGCGACACGATCGAGATCGCCACCTCCCCGGCCAAGAAGGAACGCAAAGCGGTGCACACCGGGCACACCCAGTACACGGCCATGCTCCCGGCCGGCAGGACCTTCTCCGCCCAGGCCGTCGGCACCAGCCTCAAGGGCCAGCCCGCCCACGACCTCCCGCCGCGCCACCAGGTCCCCATCGGCGCCAGCCAGGAGGACATCCCGCCACTCCAGGCGTCGTGACCCGACAGGACGGGCCCGCGCCCCCTCCTACAGCCCCACGATCCCGTTCCACACCTTCGTGAACTCCGTCCGCTCCTTGGACGTGATGTCCCGGGCGATGGCCAGCCGCTTGCGCATCGCGTCGTCGGGAAAGATCAGCGGGTCCTCGGCGAGCGCGGCCCGCTCCTTGTCCTTGGAGGAGGCCAGCACGTCGCGCGCGGCCGGTACGGGGCAGACGTAGTTGACCCAGGCGGCCAGGTCCGCGGCGACCTCCGGCTCGTAGTAGTAGTCGATCAGCCGCTCCGCATTGCGCTTGTGATCGGCGAGGTTGGGGATCATCAGGCTCTCCGCCCACAGTTCGGCGCCCTCCTCGGGCACCACGAACTCGATGTCCGGGTTGTCCGCCTGCAGCTGGATCACATCGCCCGAGTAGGCCTGGGCGGCGAGCGCGTCCCCCGAGTCGAGGTCCTTGATGTAGTCGTTGCCGGTGAAGCGCCGGATGTGGCCCGTGCGGACCAGGCGGCGGAGCTGGTCGGTCATCCGGTGGAAGTCGTCCGCCGTCCAGCGGGTGATGTCGACCCCGTTTCCCTGCATGAGCAGGGCGAAGGCCTCGTCGAGCCCGGAGAGCAGGGTGACCCGCCCGCGCAGATCGGGCTTCCAGAGGTCCGCGGTGTGCTTGATCTCCCGGCCGAGCTTCTTGCGGTTGTAGGCGATGCCGGTGATCCCGGACTGCCAGGGCACCGAGTGCAGCCGGCCGGGGTCGAAGTGCGGGCGGCGCAGCTGCGGGTCGAGGTACTTGGCAACATGCGGCTGGGCGGCGCGGTCCATCTCCTGCACCCACCCGAGCCGGACGAACCGGGCGCACATCCAGTCGCTGATGACGATCAGGTCGCGGCCGGTGCGCTGGTGGTTCATCAGCGCCGGGCTGATCTTGCCGAAGAACTCGTCATTGTCGTTGATCTCCTCGGTGTAGGTCACGGAGATCCCGGTGCGCCGCCCGAACGCGTCAAGGGTGGGGCGCCGCTCCTCGTCGTGGTCGTCGACGTCGATGTAGAGCGGCCAGTTGGCGAAGACGATCTTCCGGTCGTGCCCGGAACGGTCCGGGCCGCCGCGGCGGGCGGCCTCGACGTACGCGGGCGGCACCCCGCATCCGGTCAGGGCGGCCAGCGCCCCCGCCACACTCAATCCGCCCATGCTCCGGAGCAGTGCCCGCCGCGAAAGATCAACCATGGCGAGCACTCTCACGTGCCGCGGGCGGAGGCGGCAAGCGACAGAGCGTCAGTTGCCGGGCCTCCGCCCGCGACGGTGTGTCGAGCGTTCCGTGCCGCTCGACGGTGGGGATCCCCGGGTCGGCCGGTCGGACCGGCCGGTCCGCTCAGTCGTGGAGCGAGGTCATCACGTGCTTGATCCGGGTGTAGTCGTCGAAGCCGTAGGCCGAGAGGTCCTTGCCGTAACCGGACTTCTTGAATCCGCCGTGCGGCATCTCGGCGACCAGCGGGATGTGGGTGTTGATCCACACACAGCCGAAGTCCAGGCTCTTCGACAGCCGCATGGCGCGGGCGTGGTCCTTGGTCCACACCGAGGACGCCAGCGCGTACTCGACGCCGTTGGCCCACTCCACGGCCTGCTTCTCGTCGGTGAAGGACTGGACGGTGATGACCGGGCCGAAGACCTCGTGCTGGACGATCTCGTCGTCCTGCTTGAGGCCGGAGACGACGGTCGGGGCGAAGAAGTAGCCCTTCTCGCCGACCTGCTCGCCGCCCGCCTCGATCTTGGCGTGCGCGGGCAGCCGCTCGATGAAGCCCTTGACCTGCTTGAGCTGGTTGGCGTTGTTCAGCGGGCCGTAGAGCACGTCCTCGTCGTCGACCGCACCGGTCTTGGTCTCCGCGGCCTTCTTGGCGAGCGCGGCGACGAACTCGTCGTGGATGGACTCCTGGACGAGCACGCGGGTCGCGGCCGTACAGTCCTGGCCGGCGTTGAAGTAACCGGCGACCGCGATGTCCTCGACGGCCTTGGCGATGTCGGTGTCCTCGAAGACGACGACCGGGGCCTTGCCGCCCAGCTCCAGGTGGACCCGCTTGAGGTCCTTGGAGGCGGACTCGGCGACCTGCATACCGGCGCGCACCGAGCCGGTGATCGACGCCATCGCCGGGACCTTGTGCTCGACCATGAGGCGGCCGGTCTCGCGGTCACCACAGATGACATTGAAGACGCCGCGGGGGTGACCCAGCTCGTCCAGCACGCTGCCGATGATGTCGGCGATCAGCACCGTCGAGGCGGGGGTGGTGTCGGACGGCTTGATGACGACGGTGTTGCCCGCGGCCATGGCCGGGGCGAACTTCCAGACGGCCATCATCATCGGGTAGTTCCACGGCGCGACCTGGGCGCAGACACCCACCGGCTCGCGGCGGATGAGGGACGTGAAGCCGTCCATGTACTCGCCGGCCGAGCGGCCCTCCAGCATCCGGGCGGCACCCGCGAAGAACCGGATCTGGTCCACCATCGGCGGGATTTCCTCGGAGCGGACCAGCGCGATCGGCTTGCCGCAGTTCTCGGACTCGGCGGCGATCAGCTCCTCGGCGCGCTCCTCGAAGCGGTCCGCGATCTTGAGCAGGACCTTCTGCCGCTCGGCGGGGATCAGGTCCCGCCATACGGGGAAGGCGGCCTCGGCCGCGGCCATCGCCGCGTCCACGTCGGCGGCACCCGAGAGAGGGGCGGTGGCGTACACCTCACCCGTCGCGGGATTGACCACCTCCGTGGTCCGCCCGTCGGCGGCGTCCCGGAACTCCCCGTCGATGTAGTTGCGCAGACGACGCAGTGCGGTGGTCACTGTGCGCCCCCTTCAGTCAGATGTGTCCGGTGGTTGGGAACCACTGTCCGGTGGTTTGGCACCACCCTAGCCGCGAATCCCACGTTTTCAACACACCCGCCACTCAGGAACAACGGAATCAGTTAAATTCCGATCGCGAGACGACTAATTTCATCGATTTGGGGTTGCAAGACTGTCGAGGCTCGTGCACAGTGAAGGACGTGGCGCCTTCCCGTAACAGTCATGACAGAACCGGCACTCCGTCGATCGACTCCGTCTCCCTGGCGATCATCGAGCAGCTCCAGGAGGACGGGCGTCGTCCGTACGCCGCGATCGGCAAGGCCGTAGGCCTGTCGGAGGCGGCCGTGCGCCAACGCGTACAGAAGCTGCTCGACCAAGGCGTGATGCAGATCGTCGCGGTCACCGACCCCCTCACGGTCGGTTTCCGCCGGCAGGCAATGGTCGGCATCAACGTCGAGGGTGACCTCGACCCCGTGGCCGACGCCCTGACGACCATGGAGGAGGTCGAGTACGTCGTCATGACGGCAGGCTCCTTCGATCTCATCATCGAGATCGTCTGCGAGGACGACGACCACCTTCTGGAAATGATCAACAAGCGGATCCGCACGCTTCCCGGCGTTCGATCCACCGAGAGCTTCGTGTACCTCAAGCTCCGGAAGCAGACCTACACCTGGGGAACGAGATAGCAATGAGCGCCGACCTCTCCAAGACGGCGTACGACCACCTGTGGATGCACTTCACCCGCATGTCGTCGTACGAGAACTCTCCCGTGCCCACGATCGTGCGCGGTGAGGGCACCAACATCTACGACGACAAGGGCAAGCGCTACATCGACGGCCTCGCCGGTCTCTTCGTGGTCAACGCCGGCCACGGCCGGGTCGAGCTCGCCGAGACCGCCTACAAGCAGGCGCAGGAACTGGCCTTCTTCCCCGTGTGGTCCTACGCCCACCCCAAGGCCGTCGAGCTGGCCGAGCGCCTGGCCCACCACGCGCCGGGCGACCTGAACAAGGTCTTCTTCACCACCGGTGGCGGCGAGGCCGTCGAGACCGCCTGGAAGCTGGCCAAGCAGTACTTCAAGCTCACCGGCAAACCCACCAAGCACAAGGTCATCTCGCGTGCGGTCGCCTACCACGGCACCCCGCAGGGCGCCCTGTCGATCACCGGCCTGCCCGGCCTGAAGGCCCCGTTCGAGCCCCTCGTCCCCGGCGCGCACAAGGTCCCGAACACCAACATCTACCGCGCCCCGATCTTCGGCGACGACCCGGAGGCCTTCGGCCGCTGGTGCGCCGACCAGATCGAGCAGCAGATCCTCTTCGAGGGCCCCGAGACCGTCGCGGCCGTCTTCCTGGAGCCGGTGCAGAACGCCGGTGGCTGCTTCCCGCCGCCGCCCGGCTACTTCCAGCGGGTCCGCGAGATCTGCGACCAGTACGACGTGCTGCTCGTCTCCGACGAGGTCATCTGCGCCTTCGGCCGTCTCGGCACGATGTTCGCCTGCGACAAGTTCGGCTACGTCCCGGACATGATCACCTGCGCCAAGGGCATGACCTCGGGCTACTCCCCGATCGGCGCCTGCATCATCTCCGACCGCCTGGCCGAGCCGTTCTACAAGGGCGACAACACCTTCCTGCACGGCTACACCTTCGGTGGCCACCCGGTCTCCGCGGCCGTCGGCATCGCCAACCTCGACATCTTCGAGCGCGAGGGTCTCAACCAGCACGTCCTCGACAACGAGGGCAACTTCCTGAGCACCCTTCAGAAGCTGCACGACCTCCCGATCGTCGGCGACGTCCGCGGCAACGGCTTCTTCTACGGCATCGAGCTCGTCAAGGACAAGGCCACCAAGGAGTCGTTCAACGAGGAGGAGACCGAGCGCGTCCTCTACGGCTTCCTCTCCAAGGCCCTGTACGACAACGGTCTCTACTGCCGCGCCGACGACCGTGGCGACCCGGTCATCCAGCTGGCTCCGCCGCTGATCGCCGACCAGTCGGTCTTCGACGAGATCGAGCAGATCCTGCGCGCGGTCCTCACCGAGGCCTGGACCAAGCTCTGATCACCGCGTCACCTCCCTTTTCGCTGATGCCGAGCTCACAAATACACAACTGAACACCCAGCGGCTCAGATTCACTCACTTCAAGCCATACGAGTGAATCTGGGCCGTTGTGCTGCCAAGCGGCGAATACCGGGGGTCAGCAATCCTTACCGTGCTAGTGACCGATACCCTCCATGGTCGTTCACCCGGTCGGGGGAACGAAGTCGACGCGAACAAGCAAGAGGTGCGCAGATGGTGGCCCCGCCTGACAACGACGTTCTCTGGGCCCGCGGCCTGCACCACACGTACGGTGGGACCACCGCCCTCGCCGGAATCTCGCTCGGCGTCCGCGAGGGCGAGATCCTCGCCGTCACCGGCCCGCGCGGCAGCGGTAAGACCACCCTCCTGAAGTGCCTCTCCGGTCAACTCGTCCCGGCCGAGGGCGAGGTCTGGTTCAACAGCGCCCCCGTGCACACCCTCTCCTCCCCCAGCCGTGAACGGCTGCGTCTCGACCGGTTCGGCTGGATCGACACCGAACCCCACCTCGTTCCCGAACTCACCGCCTGGGAGAACGCCGCCCTCCCCCTGCTGCTGCGCGGCACCGGCGCCCGCTCCGCGAAGCACACCGCGATCGAATGGCTCGACCGCCTCGACGTCGGCATGTGCGCCCGCCGCCGCCCCGCCCGGCTCGACCAGTCCCAGCGCCAGCGCGTCGCCATCGCCCGCGCCCTCGCCACCACCCCTCAGGTGCTGTTCGCCGACGAACCGACCGCCCCCCTGCACCGCGCCGACGGCACCCAGGTCCTGCGCACCTTGACCACCGCGGCCCGCTCGCACCAGATCACCGTGGTCCTGGCCACCCACGACCCGGACATCGGCACGCTCGCCGACCGGTCCGTCGCACTCCTCGACGGCCGCCAGTCGACCGCCGCGCCGGCCGGCGCCGGCTCCCCCGATGAGGAAAGCAGGGCAGCGTGCTCGCTCTCCGTCTAGCCCGCGGCTCTCACCCCCTCGTCATGCTGCGCCGGCTCCTCGTGGCCACCGCCGCGGCCGGCACCGGCTTCCTCATGCTGTCCACCATCGGCCACGCCGCCGGCCACCCCACCGCGGCCGAGGAATCCGTCGTACGCCTGCTGTGGTGCGCCGCCCCGCTCGCCGCCACCGCCCAGTTCGCGGTCTCCACGGCCCGCACCGACCCGGCCGCCCGTCTCCAGCGCGGCATGACCGCCGCCGGTCTGGGCCCCCTCCGCCTCACGCTCCTCGCCACCGCCTCCACGGCACTGACCTGCTTCCTCGGCGTCCTCCTCTCGCTGCTCGTCTTCCTGCGCCTCCGCGGTGACCTCGGCGGCGCGGGCGCCGCCCGCTCCCTCGGCATCGACGCCGACCTGCTCGGCGCCGGCCACCCCCTCCCCCTCGTCGGATCCCTCCTCCTGCTCGCCCTCGTACCACTCACCGCGTCCGCCGCGACCGCCGTCTCCCTGCGCCCCCGCGACGACGCCGGCTCCCAGGAGACCGAGCCCCGCTCCCGCACCGCACCGCCGTCCGGTCTCCCCTGGGGCATTGCCCTGGCCGCTGCGGGCCTGGCGATCGAGGCCTACACCAACCCCGCCTCCAAGGCCCACGGCGGACTGCTTCCCCTGCCCGGCCGGTTGATCGGCAGCCCCCCGGGCGTACTGGGCGGCTGGGCCCTGTCGGCCCTGGGCCTCGTCCTGGCCGGCCCCGGGCTGGTGCATCTCTGCGGCCGCCTCCTGTGCACCGGCCGACCCGGCGCCCTGCGCCTCCTCTCCGGGCGCACCCTCCAGGAGGAGTCATACCGCCTCGGCCGCCCGCTCGGCGTCCTGTGCGCGGTCGCCTCCGCCGCCTACGTCGCCGTCAAGGTCTACGACTCCGTTCCCTCCCGTGCTTTCGGTCCCCTCACCGGCGTCGGTGCCACGGTCGTCCTCGCCTGCGTCACCGCCAGCGCCCTCACCGCCGCCCTGGAATCCCGCTCCGCCCGCGCCCAGACCACGGCCGCCCTCCGCCGCCTTGGTGCCTCCGCCTCCGTCCTCCATCGCGCCGCCGCTCTCCGCACCCTGGCCCTGCTCATCGTCCTGGGCCCGCTGACCTGGACCGTGGCCGAGATGGCGACGCTTCCGTTGATGCACTGAGCTGACAGGCAGCCGCTTGTGCCTTTTGATTTTGCTGGCGGGTGAGTGAGCTGCGGTCTGGGCTGTGGGTGTAGGTGTAGATGTTCTGAGCGGATGGGTCTCCTGAGACTGGGGCAGGTGGCGTGGGCCAGGTCGGGGCCGGGCGGCTTGGCCAGGTGGTGGGGCAAGCGGGCGCCAGGTGGTGGGGCAAGCGGGCGCCAGGTGGTGGGGCACGTCAGCCGGTTGACCGACCAGCGGTGGGGGCGGGTACGCAGGGCACGGCGGTGGTGCCCGGTGGCGCGCTGATTGGATGCGCCGTGGTGGCAGCGCGGCGTGCCGCACGTTGTGGCCGCATCTGGCCCGTATGGGGCGGCACCCTTTGGTCCGGCTTCCGGCACGTGGCCCCTGGCGCTCGGCTTCCGGCTACCGGCTCGTGGCTCCGGCCCTCGGCTTTCGGCTCCCGGCCCCCTAGCTTCCAGCTTGTAGCTCGTGCCGCCCTGCCGTCGGCTTCCGACCCCGGCGTCCGGCCTCGGGCCGAATCACCTTTTCCACGGTGGGAGAGGGCGAGCCTGCCTACTCCGGAAGCTAGCGCTGCCGTCGTCAGCCGCGACGGTCCAGCGCCGTGACCTCCACCTCTATTCGCCAGTCCGGTTGGGCCAGAGCTGAGACTTCGAGGAGTGTGTCGGCCGGATAGGGCTCGGACAGGAACTCCTCGCGCAGGGTGATGACATGGTCGAGGTGGGCCGCCATGTCCGTCACGAAGATACCGACCTTTACGACATCCGCCAGCGAAGCACCCGCCGCGGCCAGGACGCGTTCGACGTTCGCGAACGCCTGCCGGCCTTGTTCCAGGAAATCGTCCGAGACGGTCCGCCCCTGGTCATCGATTCCCGCCTGCCCTGAGACGTGGACCAATCCACCGGCCCTGATGGCCTGTGAGATCTTGTACGGCTCGTACCAGTCCGGCACGGTGGCGATCCGCTCGATCTCAGTCGCGTTCCGAGCCACGGTTGCCACGTTCCCCGTCACCATCGTCATTCTCCCCCTAGGTCCATGCACATGCATCACTTGCATGCACATGCATTATTTTCAGGTGCATGTACGCTGCTGTCAAGAGCCCAGCGGGAAAAGGCAGAAGAGGCGGATGGCGATGGACGCGGAGCACTGGGACCGGCTCGGAACACTGCACACGCGCGTCGAGCAGGAGCTGGCAAGGGCCCTGCAGCAGCACCACAGCATCGGACTGTCGGAGTACCGCGCGCTGGCCCGGCTGGCCGAGGCGGACGACGGCGAGCTGCGGATGCAGGAACTCGCCGACCTCATCGGGCTCAACCAGAGCTCGGTGAGCCGACTGGCCTCACGACTGGAGTCGTCCGGTCTCACTCGCCGGGACCTGTGCCCCGATGACCGACGCGGTGTGTACAGCGTGATCACCGAGGAAGGCCGCAAGCTGCAGAAGAAGGCACGGCCGACGTACGACGGCGCCCTGCGCGCCGCCCTGGACTCTGCGGCAGCCGACCGGAACCTTCGTTCCCTGGTGGAATCCTTGCAGCCCTAACATGGCGGGCGTGCACTGGAATTCAGAGTCCCCGGCGTCCGAACACCACCTTCGTCACGACCGTGAGATCGAGTCCCTGGAGGAGTTCGACCAAGTCGCCTCCACCGGCAGTCTCGCCGGCTACCGCATCCAGTCGCTCGACCTGATGGACCGTACGTTCGTGCTCCTCGGTACGGACACCACGGAATCGGTATTTCTCGGCTGCACCATGGAGCCGGACGCGGCGGCCAAGGTCCGTGCCGGCGGCGCCTTGGTCTTCCCGCCCATACCGAACCTGCCGTTCAATCCTTATCGGGGCAGTGTGTACGGGCCTGACGAGCTGTTCGAGGGGCTGGTCGACGCGGGCTATGACGCCACCCCGGACGCTCTCACCTATCACTGGTACCAGGACACCAAATCGGACGGCGACATCTTCGCCTCGATGCTCCGCAGCATTCACGACGACGCGGTTTCCGATGCCCTGGACGAACACCTCGCGGGCGCCCAGGTAGTGGGAATCATGGGTGGCCACGCACTGGAGCGTGGGTCCGCTGCCTACTCAGGGGCAGCCCTGCTCGGTCGCCGGCTCGCGCGCGACGGCCTGACCGTGGCGACGGGTGGCGGCCCGGGCGCGATGGAGGCCGCGAACCTCGGCGCGTATGCCGCGCCCTTCGAGGACGAGATGCTCGACTCGGCGCTGGAGATCCTTGCCAAGGCACCGGACTTCGGCCCCTCTGTCACCGACTGGGCGCGTGCCGCCTTCGACGTACGCCGGAGCCGGCCGGGCGGCGGCTCCTCGGTGGGCATTCCGACCTGGTTCTACGGACACGAACCGCCCAATGCGTTCGCCTCCCACATCGCCAAGTACTTCGTCAACGCAGTGCGCGAGGACGGTCTGCTGGCACGCTCCAACGCCGGCGTCGTGTTTCTGCCGGGCGCGGCCGGGACGGTCCAGGAAATCTTCGACAACGCGACCCCGAACTACTACCAGTCGCGCGGCGAGCCGACCCCGATGGTGCTGGTGAACCGCGCGCACTGGACAAAGAAGCTGCCTACCTGGCCCCTGCTCCAGTCCCTCGCCGCGGACCGTCCCATGGCTACCCGGATCGCCCTGGTCGACTCGGTGGACGAAGTCCCGGATGCGCTCGTCCGCCTGAGGGGTGGGGCGCCTTCCTGAGCGTGGCGACGTTCCTCACGCGGCTTTCCGAACACCAGTGGGCGCGCTCCCGCCGCCGACGAGTGATCGGTTTGCCCGCTGAGGCAACTCCTCTCCTGAAATGCACGTCTGCCAAGCCAGGTAATGAACAGGTAATACAGACAGCGGGCGAACGGAGCTCTCGGTGATCATCGGCCTTCTGACGGCCGTAGCGGCGTCGGCCTGCTACGGCACGGGTTCGGTCCTACAGGCGGTCGGTTCCCGTAAATCCGCCCGCCAGGAGGCCGCCAAGACCTCCACCACCGGCGTCACCCAGCACGGCGGCCCCAGCCTCGCCTCGACCGCAAAAGCGGCCGTGACCTGGGAATTCATGGTGGGCACCGTGCTGGACTTCATCGGCTTCGGGCTCGGTGCACTGGCGGCCCGGCTGCTGCCGCTGTTCCTGTCCCAGACCGTGATCAGCGCAAACCTCGTGATCACCGCCGTTCTGAGCATCAAGCTCCTCGGCATCCGGCTCAGCAAGGCCGAGTGGAGCTCCATCGGTGTGGTCTGTTCCGCGCTGGTACTGCTCGCCACGGCCGCGGGCCCGGAAGGCAGCGGCCATACGCCTATCGCCACCCACTGGTGGCTGCTCGCTGCTTCCATCCTGCTCATGGGAGGCGGCACCGTGATCGTTCGCCTGATGGGCGGACGGGCGGCGATCCTCGCTGGTCTGCTCTCCGGCCTGGGTTTCGGCGCCCTCGGCGTCGGCGTACGAGTGCTGAACGGCGCGGCCCCCTTCGATCTGCCGTCCATGCTCGCCGACCCCGCTCTGTACGCGATTCTCGTTGCAGGCCTCGGCGGCATGTATCTGCACACCGTCGCCCTGCAGATCGGGTCGGTGAACGGCGCCACGGCGGCGCTGGTGGTGGGCGAGACCGTGGTCCCCGGCATCCTCGGCGTCCTCTGGCTGGGCGACTCCTCCCGCCCGGGCTTCGGCTGGGTCGCCATCCTCGGCTTTGTGGTGGCCGTGGCCGGTGCGGTCGCGGTCGCCTGGTTCGGCGAGCCCGAGCCGGAGGGTGCCGACGTGCCCATGGCGCCGGGGGAGCGATCGGACACGGGGGCGGAGAAGGAGCCGGGGTCACCGGGCGCGGGCTCAAAGGAGTCAGCGGGCGGAGCTCTCCCCGACGGTGCCGCGCCTTCGCCCGGTCACGAACAGACACTTCGGGCGGCGAAGGATGTTGGGGCCGGCGCCGAGCTCCGCGAACAACCCGTGCCTCCCGCGGCCGCCAACCGCGGCAGGTCGTCGTAGGACGCTCCCCGTCCCACTCCGCCGGCCCGCGGCCGGCGCTTCCCGGAACACGATGTCCAGCCGAGGACGACGATGGCGGGCCTTGCGTCGCCAGCCCGACCCGCGTCGGCTTCCCTACATATGAGGTGTATTGATAGCCCATGATTTCTCCCTCCTCGTGTGATCACGAGGCTATGGAGTGCGGGCTCGCGAGGCGTCAACCGAGCAACTGAACCTCGGAGTCAACCCGTGGCATGACATGCGGCCGGGAGATCAACCCGTGCGGCGACGCTGCGGCAATGCGCGATTTTGAAAAATATCGCCATGAGCAAATCTCTCCAGCAGCGGCTGCGCGGGTGGATCGCGTCGCCCTCATACCCCTGGATCACCGGCGGAGCGCTGACCGCGTTGGCTGCCGTGGAACTGGTGATCGTGCCGCGGCCCTCGCTGATGATCGCTCTCGCTGTGCTGACGTCCACCGCGGCTCTGCCGTGGCGCCGTTCATACCCGGCCACCGCAGCGCTCGCGGCGGTATCGGCCCTGGTCAGCTTCGCGGCCGGCAGCGACCCCTACATCGCGGCCGTCGCGAGCGGGCTGATCGGCTGCTACACCCTCGGGCGTCGCAGAGTGGCCCATCCTGCGGTCGTTGTCGTCGCCGGTTCGGTTCTCTCGCTCATCGTGAGCCAGTGGCACATTGCGAGGTGGGGATTGTCCGCCTACTCGCTCAGTCCGTACGCCGAGTGGCTCGTACCGACCGCGATGATCCTCGCGGCAGTGTCGATGGGCGATGCGGTAAGCGCACGGGAGGAAACGCGGCGGGAACGCACCGCGGCACAGGCCCAGCTGATCGAGATGGAGCGACGGCAGACCGTCGAGGCGGAGCGTGCGGCGATCGCCCGCGAACTCCACGATGTCATTTCGCACTCGGTCTCCATGGTCGCGGTACAGGCCGAGAGCGCCACCTACACCATGCCCGGCCTCTCCCCCCAGGCCCGCGAGGGTTTCCAGCAGATCGCGGCCTCCGCCCGCTCGTCGATGGCGGAGCTGCGCCGGCTTCTGGGTGTCCTGCGTACCGGGCCCGATGACAACTCCGGCACGGCTCCCCAGCCGACCCTCACGGCACTGGACGACCTCATAACGGAGCACCGCTCGGTGGGCGGTGAGGTCGAGCTGCGCATCAGCGGTGAACGCGTCGCGCTGCCTACCTCCTGTGAGCTGTCCGCATACCGCATGGTGCAGGAGGGGCTGACCAACGCGCGTCGGCATGCTCCGGGGGCTCATACGGTGGTGGAGATCGGCTACCGCTCCAACCGGCTGGCGGTGCGCATCGCGGACGACGGACCCGGTCCGACGGCTTCGGTCCACCCCGGCCACGGGCTGATCGGCATACAGGAGCGGGCGGAACTGCTCGGCGGGAAGTTCACCGCCGGGCCCGGACCCGACGGCGGCTTTCTCATAGAAGCGGAAATCCCTTGGTGATCAGAGCAATCGTCGCCGACGACCAGGCGGTCGTCCGCACCGCATTCGCCAATCTCCTGGGCACTCAGGATGACATCGAAGTGGTCGGTGAGGCCGAGGACGGGGTCCAGGCGGTGCGCGTCGCCGCGGAGCAGCGGCCCGACCTGGCGCTGCTGGACATCCGTATGCCGCACAAGAACGGCATCGAGGCCGCTCGTGAGATTACCCGGGCGTCCGGCGGCGCCACCAAAGCGCTGATGCTGACGACGTTCGGTCTCGACGAGTATGTCTATGACGCGCTCGCGGCCGGGGCCAGCGGCTTCCTGCTGAAGGATGCGACGTTCGCTGAACTCCTCCAGGCGGTCAGGGTGGTGGCGGAGGGGAACGCCCTTCTCGCGCCGGAGCTGACGAAGCGGCTCATCGCGGCCTTCGTCAAGCAGCGGGCGACGCCGGTGCCCGTACGGACGGTCGAGGAGCTGACGGGCCGCGAGGTGGAGGTGCTCGTCCAGATCGCCCAGGGCCTTTCCAACGCGGAGATCGCCGAACGGCTGACGATCACCGACCACACCGTCAAGACGCACATCAATCGGCTGTTCACCAAGATGGGTCTACGCGACCGGGCTCAAGCAGTCATCCTCGCCTACGAGTTGGGCCTGGTGGTCCCGAAGGGCCGTCGCCCGAATTCCCCTCCTCCCGCATGAACAACAGACCATCCCCGAACCACAGAGCACGACCACCCCAAAGGAGCGCGCCATGACCATGGCAGAGGCACAGGCACAGGCACAGGCACAGGCACACACAGAGGCGCAGTTGGGCTGCCGCGCCCACCAGTTATTCCGCTGGGTTCGACGCGTCGAGGTCCCTGGCGTCAAAGTCCGCAGCGTCCAGCACCACGACGTCCTGTGCGGTGAATGCGATCCCCACTCGTTCCCCCACCTCCGGCGCCTCGCGCAGGGCGCAGGCCGCCTCCAACTGCGGTCCGCCGGAAGGCTGGAGCAGCAGGGCGACATGGGTCCCGCGGAAGGTGCGGGCCGCGACCCTACAGGGCAGACCCTCGGGCGCGGGCATCAGGCGCACGCCGGCCGGACGTACGAGCAGCCGGCAGGGTCCGTCCGGGGTCCCGTCGGGGACCGGCACCTTGCCCCACGGAGTGACGGCGGCCTCGCCCTGCACCGTGGCCTCGACCACATTGTCGAATCCGAGGAAGCGTGCGACGAATTCCGAGGCCGGGCGCTGCCAGACCTCCAGCGGGGTTCCGGTCTGGGCGATCCTGCCGCCCTGCATCACCACGACCCGGTCGGCGAGCGCGAAGGCCTCACCCTGGTCGTGAGTGACGGCCAGTACGGTCGTCCCCAACTCCTCGAAAAGACGGCGCAGTTCGACGACCAGCCGTTCGCGCAGGCCGCGGTCCAGCTGACCGAGGGGTTCGTCCAGCATCAGCAGTCGAGGGTGCGGGGCGAGCGCCCGGGCCAGTGCGACACGCTGCTGTTCCCCGCCGGACAGGGATGCGACGGCGCGCCGTTGGGCGCCCGGGAGACCGACGAGGTCGAGCAGTTCGGCGACGGTGCGGTCCCGGTCGGTGCGCGCGGTGCGTCGCATCCGCAGCCCGAAGGCAACATTGCCCGCGACGTCCCGCTGTGGAAAGAGCTGGTGGTCCTGGAACATCAAGCCGACCCCGCGCCGGTGCGTGGGTACTCCCGCCTGGTCCCGTCCTTCCAGCAGCACCTGGCCCGCATCGGCCTGCTGGAGACCCGCGACCACCCGCAGCAGCGTCGACTTACCGCTGCCGCTCGGGCCCAGGACGCACACGATTTCGTGTGCGGCGACCTCCAGGTCCACCGAGTCCAGGGCGGGGCGCTCGGCGGAGCCGAAGCGGACGGTCACGCCGTCCAGCCGCAGCAGTTCCGGCGCAGTGGTCTCGGCCCGTGCCGTCATCTAGAACTCCCCGGGGTGGTTGATGCGGATGCGCTCCAGGACCAGCAGGGCGCCGGCGCAGACCACCATCAGGATGGTCGACAGGGCCATCGCCTGCCCGTAGTTGAGCTCTCCCGCCCGCCCCAGCAGCCGTGCCACGGCCACCGGCAGCGTCGGCTGGTCCGGCCGTGCGATGAACACCGTCGCACCGAACTCGCCGAGCGACACGGCGAAGGCGAATCCTGCGGCGATCAACATGGCCCGCCGCACCATCGGAAGATCGACCTCGCGCCATACCCGCCATGGCGAGGCACCGAGGACCGCGGCGGCCTCGCGCAGTCGTCCGTCGACCGCCCTCAGGACGGGCAGCATCGTCCTGACCACGAACGGCACCCCCACCAGTGCCTGGGCGAGCGGGACCAGCCACCAGGAGTCACGCAGATCCACGGGGGGCTTGTCGAGGGTGATCAGAAAGCCGAAGCCGACGGTCACCGCGGAGACGCCGAGGGGAAGCATCAGCAGGGCGTCGAAGCCCCGGACGAACCGGTTGACCACGGGTGTCCGCCCGGAAGGACTCCTGCGAAGCCGAGGCAGCGTCAGGGCAGCGGCTGCCAGACCGCCGATGACGAGAGCGATCACGGTCGCCGCGGCTCCGTAGGCGAGGGAATTCCACAGGGCGTCGAGCGGGGCGACGACGAAGGTGCTGTCGGCGGACGCGGCGGATCGCAGGGAGTCGTAGAAGATCGTGCCGTAGCCGTCCGGGCCGGCGAACGACCGCTCGACGAGCACGACCAGCGGGACGACGAGCAGCAGGGTGATGACCAGGAGGTTGCCCCACAGCAGCGCCCATTGGCCGCGGCCGCGCGGGCGGCGGGCGGACTGCGAGGCATCCACGAGCCGGAGTGCGGTTTCCCGCCGGCGCACCGTCCAGGCGTGCAGCGCGAGGACGCCCAGCACGGCCGCGAACTGGATCATGGTGAGGACCGCGGCGGTCGGCAGGTCCAGGAAGTCCGCGGTCTGCCGGTAGATCTCCACCTCCAGCGTCGAGAAGGTGGGACCGCCCAGGATCTGTACGACGCCGAAGGAGGTGAAGGTGAAGAGGAAGACCATCAGTGCGGCCGCCGCGACGGCCGGACCCAGCGCGGGCAGCGTCACCCTGCGCCAGGCGGCGAGCCGCCCGGCGCCCAGGACCCGCGCGGCCTCTTCCTGACGCGGATCGAGTTGGCCCCACAGCCCGCCGACGGTCCGTACGACCACCGCGTAGTTGAAGAAGACATGCGCGAGCAGAATGGCCCACACCGAGGTGTCCAGGCGCAGGCCCCACAGTTCGTCCAGCAGTCCTCCCCGGCCGACGAGGGCCAGGAATGCCGAGCCGACGACGACGGTGGGCAGCACGAACGGCACCGCGACCACCGCGCGCAGCAGTTGTTTGCCGGGGAAGTCGAAGCGCGCGAAGACGTAGGCGCCGGGCAGCGCGATCAGCAGCGTCAGGGCGGTGGAGGCCGCTGCCTGCCAGACGGTGAACCACAGCACGTGGACGATGTCCGGGTCGGTCAGCACGGTTCCGAGCCGGCCGAGCTGCCACTGTCCGCCGTCTTTGAGTCCCCGTCCGACGATCGCAGCCACCGGATAGGCGAAGAACAGCGCGAAGAAGGCGAGCGGCACCGCCATCAGGCCGAGCCGCACCGCCGTTCCCCGCGCGGGGCGTGCGCGCCGCTGGGTGGGGGCTACTTCAGGACGAGCGAGGACCACTGCTTGATCCACTGGTCACGGTTCTTGGTGATCGTCTCCGGCGGCAGCGACGTCGGCTTGTCGATCTTGGTGCCGTACTTGGTGAACAGCTCGGGCACCTTGGCGTCCTTGCGCGCCGGGTTCACGAACATCTGCAGCGGCTCGTCCTCCTGGAACTTCTTGCTCAGGAGGAAGTCCAGGAGCGCCTTGCCGCCCTTCTCGTTCTTCGCGCCCTTGAGCAGACCACCGAATTCGATCTGCCGGAAGCAGGTGCCGGTCGCCACCCCGGTCGGGGCCTCCTTGGGAGCGGGCTTCTTGCCGAGCACCTCAGCCGGCGGGCTGGAGGCGTAGGAGACCACCAGCGGCTTGTCGCCCTTGCCGGCGCCTGCGGCGGAGCCCGAGAAGCGGTCGTTGTACGCCTGCTCCCAGCCGTCGACGACCTCGACGCCGTTGGCCTTGAGCTTCTTCCAGTAGTTCTGCCAGCCGGCGTTTCCGTACTTGGCGATGGTGGCGAGCTGGAAGCCGAGCCCCGGAGAGGAGGTGGCGGAGTTCTCCGTGACGAGCAGGTTCTTGTACTGCGGCTTGATCAGGTCGTCGAGGGTGGCCGGCGGCGCGATCTTGTGCTTGGTGAAGTAGGCGCGGTCGTAGTTGACGCAGATGTCGCCGTAGTCGAGCGGGGTGACGCGGTGCCGGCCCTTGTCGAGCTGCAGGGCGGCCGGGACGTTCTCCAGGCCCTTGGCCTTGTAGGGGGTGAACAGTCCCTCGTTCAGTCCCCGCGAAAGGAGCGTGTTGTCGATACCGAAGAAGACATCGCCCTGGGGGTTGTCCTTGGACAGGATCGCCTGGTTGACGGCCTTGCCGGCGTCCCCGCCCTTGACGAACTTGATCTTGTAGCCGCTCTCCTTCTCGAAGGCGGCCAGGACGGACTTGGAGGCGAAGAACGAGTCATGGCTGACGAGCGTGACGGTCTTTGCGTCCGCGCTCCCGCCGCCCGAGCCGCCGCACGCGGCAAGCGTGGTCATACCGACCGCGGCGGCGAGCGCTGTCGCGGTGATCCTGCTGGTGGTGCTCACTGATTTCCTCCTGGCTGGCCAGGAAGAGACGCGGCCCCGCCCGGTGTCCGCGGCTCTCGACGTCGGGAGACGTACGGAGGGGACTCCGGGCAGGGCGCAACAGCATGAGTGACGACCGAACTTCCTACCCGGAATGACCCGGGCGAGGTTCAAGGGTCTGCGGGCACCGTATGACTACGACGCTTCCGCACTCTCAGCGCTGTGGCGCTCCCCTGTCGGAATGTGCATTTGTTCGATCACACAGTACCAGCGGGTGGGTCAGCGTTCCGAGGCGGCGAGCTGCCCGCAGGCGCCGTCGATCTCCTGGCCGCGGGTGTCCCGGACGGTCACCGGAACCCCGTGCGCCTCGATGGCCTGGACGAACGCGCGCTCGTCCTCGGGGCGGGAGGCGGTCCACTTCGACCCGGGAGTCGGATTGAGCGGAATGAGGTTCACATGGACCCGCTTGCCCTTGAGGAGCCGTCCGAGCAGGTCACCGCGCCATGCCTGGTCGTTGATGTCGCGGATCAGGGCGTACTCGATCGAGATCCGGCGGCCGGACTTCTCGGCGTACTCCCACGCCGCGTCCAGTACCTCGCGGACCTTCCACCGCGTGTTGACGGGGACGAGCGTGTCGCGCAGCTCGTCGTCCGGGGCGTGCAGCGAGACGGCGAGCCGGCACTTGAAGCCCTCGTCGGCGAACCGCAGCATCGCCGGGACCAGACCGACCGTGGAGACGGTGATGCCGCGCTGGGACAGGCCCAGTCCGTCGGGCTCCGGGTCGGTCAGCCGACGGATGGCCCCGACCACGCGCTTGTAGTTGGCCAGGGGCTCGCCCATGCCCATGAAGACGATGTTGGACAGCCGCGCCGGGCCGCCCGGCACCTCACCGTCGCGCAGTGCCCGCATCCCGTCGACGATCTGGTGCACGATCTCCGCGGTCGAGAGGTTGCGGTCCAGCCCGGCCTGGCCGGTCGCACAGAACGGGCAGTTCATCCCGCAGCCAGCCTGCGAGGAGATGCACATGGTGACCCGGTCCGGGTAGCGCATCAGGACGGACTCGACGAGCGTGCCGTCGTGCAGCTTCCACAGCGTCTTGCGGGTGGTGTCGTCGTCGCACGAAATGTGCCGAACGACGGTCATCAGCTCCGGCAGCAGCTCGCTCGCCAGCTTCTCGCGGGCCGCCGCCGGGATGTCGGTCCACTGCGCCGGGTCGTGTGTGTAGCGGGCGAAGTAGTGCTGCGACAGCTGCTTGGCGCGGAACGGCTTCTCACCGATCGCGGCCACCGCCTCGCGGCGCTCGACGGGGCTGAGATCGGCAAGGTGCCGCGGGGGCTTCTTGGCCCCGCGCGGCGCGACGAAAGTGAGTTCTCCGGGTGCAGGCATGGTCTGTCCAGTGTGGCAGATCATCTCGTGCGCCCCAGGCTCGCGCACCCCAGGTGAGAGCAGCGATGGAAGCGTCACCCTCAGTCGTCGGGTCGTCATCCAGCGTCGTCATTGGCGGTGGCCGATCCGGCAGGCCGCAGGGGGACGCCTCAGAGTCGGAAGAGCTATGCGATTCCCCGGAACGTCCTCAGTGACGGGGAATACGCGCCTTGTGCAGACCCTTCCGGCTCGTTGGGAATACGCATCACCGCCATCCCGCCATCCCGCCATCCCGCCATCCCGCCATCAGCCGACCCCAGGAGCCCCTCTCCCCGAAAAGGGGCATTCGGCTCGGCCAAGCATGGGCTGTCGGTATTTCGTCAGTCGATGATCCCGCCGACCCGTTTCAGGATCCAGCGGCGCGAGGGGTGCGAGTCGCAAGTGAACTGCACGAGCCCGACATTGTTGTCCGTGGAGACGCCGCCCGAAACCGTCATGCACTTGCCGGTCTGCGCGTTGACGAGCTGGAACGAATTGCCGTTCCTGTTGGTGATGATCCAGCGGCGTGACGGGTGCGAATCGCAAGTGAACTGCACAAGCCCGACATTATTGTCGGTGGAGACCCCGCCCGCAACCGTCGCGCACTTGCGAGTTTGCTCGTTCACGAGCTGGTCGGAGCGGCCGTTGCTGTTGGTGATGATCCAGCGGCGCGAGGGGTGCGAGTCGCAAGTGAACTGCACGAGCCCGACATTGTTGTCCGTGGAGACCCCGCCCGCGACCGTCGCGCACTTGCCGGTCTGCGCGTTGACGAGCTGGAAGGTTCCGGATATCTGTGCCGAGATACTGTCTGCGGCTGGCTGGGCAACCGCGCCATCGGGAAAGAGCATGACGCCCGCGGCGACAAGAACTGTCGCCGCCGTCAAAAGACGGCGCCTACGGCGGCTTTTGGACATAGAGGTGCTCCTCTCGGCATTTCTGCAAGGGAGGTGAGAAAAGGTGCGGCAGCCCCTCCCACCATCGAAGCACGACTCGCACAGATCGGCAGCCGGTAAGGGGGAAGGAAATCGCGCCGATGCGCGCTGCATGCTTGACCGGCTGCCCCTGGCCGGAATGGATACGAGGTCCAGCGCGCCCCTGCAGAAGTGGAGCCGGTTACTTTTCCTCTGAGAAGGCATGGCTCACGGAATCACGCCTCTTCCTTGGCGTGAGTTGGCTCAGCTCCGAGTTCGGCACGGCGCAAGCAGGTGCCGACCAGGCCGGCGTCTTCCTGCGTAATGGCTGAGCCAATGACCGAGTATTGCAGCCAGTAACTCGCCACAGGCAGAACCTACTTCCCGCCCGGCTCACAACACCTCGATGCCTGCCGACACGAAGGGACCGGCCCTTTTCTCACCATTACCCCTCTCCCGCCAAGTCCCCTAGGTGGGCTGCCAGTACAGCAGAGCACATCGTCGGGCCCAGGACGTCCGGGTTGCGGACGGCGCCAAGACCCAGGCCGTCGACGAGGGCGGTCAGGCGCTCGGTCTCGATGTCGAGGTCGCGGCCCGGGCGCAGGGTGCCGGACTCGTCGAGGCGGGTCAGGACGCGGCGGACCAGTCGTCGGGCGCCGGCGGCGGCCTGGTCGGAGAGGTCCTTGAAGGCCGGGTTGGTGCGGGCTGCCGCGTTGAAGTCGAGGAAGACGGTGACCTCCGCACGGCGGCGTTCGTCGAGCGGCAGGAGTTCGGCCAGCAGGCCGGCCGCGAGGCGGAGGCGTTCCGCCGGGGGATGCGCACTCAGGTCTCCGATGCGCTCGACATGGCGCAGCAACCGGTCGGTGAGGCCGTCGAGCATCGACTGCATGGCGAAGTCCATCAGCTCCTGCTGGCTGGCGAAGTAGTGGCGCAGGGAGCCGATGTTGAGTCCGGCCTCGTCGGCGACGGCGCGCAGCGACGTGCGCTGCAGACCGTCCCGTACGACGACTCGGAACAGGGCGTCGACGACCTCGCGGCGGCGGGCGTCCGGATCCACGACCTTGGGCATGACCTCTTTGTACCACGTTATATCACGGCCGTGATAAATTGGGATGTATCACAGGCGTGATAGAAAAACGGGAGGCTTCGGTGGAGACGTATCTCAACCTCATGCTCATCAGGTTCGGCATCCTCGCGGGCGGCATCGTGGTGCTCGCCCTGGTGGTGTTCGGCGTAGCCGTGTTCCTCAAGCGCAGGGGCCGGCTCGACGCGGCACGCCGCTGTGCCGACCCCGCCGTGCGGGCCGCACTGCGCATGGCCGCCCGGCGCTTGGAGGACGGGGCAGGCCGGGCCCGGCGGCGGGACGGCCGACGGTGACCAGGCTCGCTCTGGAGACGCCTGCTGCCACCCTGCAGGCATCCGGTCTTCACCCGGTTCACCTGGCGGCGTCCGATCTCGCCCACCATCTGTTGGTGGATTTCGTCCTCAAGATCCTCATCGTGGTCGTGGCCCTGGTGGTGCTCGGGCTGGGGATGGCGGTGATCTGGAGGCGAGTCGGCCGGCCGGAGGGACGGCAGCGGAGGAATGACGAGTGACGGGGCGGGACGGTGCGGGGCAGGACGGGACCGGACGGCCCGCCGCACCCCTGCGGGCGGGCCGGCGCTCGTCCGTCACCTTCAGTGCGCCGAAGCCTGCAACGCGAAGCCTGTGCACCGAAGCTTGGCGCCCGGCCCCGGAACGGCACCGGGCGACCAGCACGCCCTCGGGCGGCACCGGACCCGCGTCCCGCGGCCCGCAACCACCAGCACCACTACCACCACAAGCACCACAAGCACCGACGCCCAGACCCCACCCCACGCAAAAGCCCCCCACCAGCAGCAATCCGCTGGCAGGGGGCTTCGGCTTCTCGTCGGCTCAGGGGCCGAGCGGTGCCGTCGGGCTCAGCCCGCTCCGACGAAGACCACGAACAGCAGCCAGACGATGGGCGCCGTCGGCAGCAGGGAGTCCAGGCGGTCCATGATGCCGCCGTGCCCGGGGAGCAAGGTGCCCATGTCCTTGATGCCCAGGTCCCGCTTGATCATGGATTCGCCGAGGTCACCCAGGGTGGCGCTGGCCGCGACCGCGAGGCCGAGCAGCAGGCCCTGCCACCACGCGCCGTGCTTGATCAGGAATTCCATGCACAGTGCGCCGGCGACCATCGCGAAGAGCAGCGCGCCGACGAGCCCCTCGCGGGTCTTGCCGGGGCTGATGCGCGGGGCGAGCTTGTGCTTCCCGAACCGCCAGCCGACCGCGTACGCGCCGGTGTCGCTGACGACGGTCAGCAGCAGGAACGTCAGCACGCGCTGCGGCCCGTCGTCCGCCGCGAGCATCAGCGCCACGAACGTCGCGAGGAACGGCACGTAGAACGCTGCGAAGACACCGGCGGTGACGTCCCGCAGGTAGTTCTCGGGGGCCTCGGTCATCCGCCAGACGAGGACGGCGAGGGCGGTGAGGGCCATCGCCACCCAGGCACCCTCGGCGCCGCGTACGTAACCGGCGACGACCATGGCGGTGCCACCGACCGCAAGCGGCACCAGCGGCACCCGGATGTCCTTGCGTTCCGCCAGCCGCGAGGTCAGTTCCCACAGCCCGACGACGACGGCGATCGCGATCACGCCGATGAAGACCGGCTTGTAGACGAAGAGCGAGGCGAGGATGACCGCGCCGAGCCCGACACCGACCCCTATCGCGGCGCGCAGATTGCGCCCCGCGCTCTTCTTCTTGGGCTTCTCTGAGTCCGGCGCACTGTCGGACCCGGGAACGGAGGTGGGCATGGGCTCCTGCGGCTGGTCGTCGCGGAACAGGGGGCCGCTCCGTGGAGCAGCCCCCCGGTCGTCCGGGTGGTCCCGGTTATCCCGGATATGCCGATGTTCCCGGTGGCCCCGGTCGTCGTCCTGGTGTCCGCCTGGCTCGGGCACGATGGGCATGGGCCGAGTCTGCGCCGCTTCACCCCAGTCGTGCACGGGACCCGCCGAGGCGGACGGCGCCACCCCGCGAAGCGAGGAGGCCGGTCCGTATTCGGGCGGTCCCCATCGACCGGCGCCGGGCGGGGCCCCCCAGGATGACTCGTTCATCAGACCTCGAGGAGCTCGGATTCCTTGTGCTTGAGCAGCTCGTCCACCTGCGCGACGTACTTCGCGGTGGTGTCGTCGAGCTCCTTCTCGGCGCGGCGCACCTCGTCCTCGCCGCTCTCCTTGTCCTTGACCAGCTTGTCCAGGGACTCCTTGGCCTTGCGGCGGACGCTGCGGATCGAGATCTTCGCGTCCTCGCCCTTGTTCTTGGCGACCTTGATGAACTCCTTGCGGCGTTCCTCGGTCAGCTCGGGGAAGGTCACCCGGATGATGTTGCCGTCGTTGCTCGGGTTGACCCCGAGGTCGGAGTCACGGATCGCCTGCTCGATGTTGCGCAGCGCGCTCTTGTCGAACGGGGTCACCACGGCCATCCGCGGCTCGGGAACCGAGAACGACGCCAGCTGGTTGATGGGCGTCATGGCGCCGTAGTAGTCCGCCACGATCTTGTTGAACATCGCCGGGTGCGCACGCCCGGTGCGGATCGCGGCGAAGTCCTCCTTGGCGACAACGACGGCCTTCTCCATCTTCTCCTCGGCTTCGAGGAGGATCTCTTCGATCACCACTTGCTCCTGGTCTTTTCGGTAAGAAGCAGAGCCTCGCCCCTGCCGCGCGTCTACTCCTGCACGGTGTCCGACCGGCAGGCGGTTGTCCATCCCCGTACCGGGTCTTACCCCGGCCGGGAGTTGCCGCCCGTACGGATCGATGCCCGTACGGAAGGGCGGCAGTTGAGGCCGTCAGGCCCGGGTGTCCTGATCGCTGACGAGCGTGCCGATCTTCTCACCCTTCACCGCACGCGCGATGTTGCCCTCGGCGAGCAGTTCGAACACGAGGATCGGGAGCTTGTTGTCCCGGCACAGCGTGATGGCGGTGGCGTCCGCGACCTTCAGGTCACGGGTGATGACCTCACCGTATTCGAGGGCGTCGAACTTGACCGCGTCCGGGTTGACCTTCGGGTCGGAGTCGTAGACCCCGTCCACGCCGTTCTTGCCCATCAGCATGGCCTCGGCGTCGATCTCCAGGGCGCGCTGGGCGGCGGTGGTGTCGGTGGAGAAGTACGGCATGCCCATACCGGCGCCGAAGATGACGACCCGGCCCTTCTCCAGGTGGCGCACCGCACGCAGCGGAATGTAAGGCTCCGCGACCTGGCCCATGGTGATCGCCGTCTGGACGCGGGAGTCGATGCCCTCCTTCTCCAGGAAGTCCTGGAGGGCCAGGCAGTTCATCACCGTGCCGAGCATGCCCATGTAGTCGGACCGGGCCCGGTCCATGCCGCGCTGCTGGAGTTCGGCACCGCGGAAGAAGTTGCCGCCGCCGATCACGATGGCGATCTCGTAGCCGTCGCGCACCACGGCGGCGATCTCGCGGGCCATCGCGTGCACGACGTCGGGGTCGACGCCCAGTCCGCCGCCGCCGGCGAACGCCTCGCCGGACAGCTTCAGCAGGAAGCGCCGCCTCCCGTCCTTGGCGGCATGGTCGGTGTGCGCGCCGTCGGCACCGTGATTCATTGAGCTCTCCTCGTGCACATACGAAGAAGGCCATTGCCGTGGGTCTGGTCCAGATCCCTGTGCGGCAATGGCCTCCTCGTCACATCTGCGGCCGGCCGGTGAGCGGCCGACTGCGTACGACCCTAGCGGGGTCGTAGGTCATTCGCTGCCTTGCGGCAGGCTCTCAGATGCCGACCTTGATGCGCGAGAAGCGCTTCAGGCTGACACCGGCCTCCTGGAGGACCTTCTCGACGGACTTCTTGTTGTCGAGCGCGTACGGCTGGCCGAGCAGCGTCGCGTCCTTGAAGAAGCCGTTGAGGCGACCCTCGACGATCTTCGGAAGGGCGGCCTCGGGCTTGCCCTCCTGGCGGGTGGTCTCCTCGGCGACGCGGCGCTCGGCCTCGACGACCTCGGCCGGGACGTCCTCGCGGGCGAGGTACTTCGGCGCGAAGGCGGCGATGTGCTGGGCGACACCCTTGGCGACCTCGGCGTTCTCCTTGTCGAGCTCGACGAGGACACCGATCTGCGGCGGAAGGTCGGGCATGGTGCGGTGCATGTACGCCGTCACGTAGCCGCCGGAGAACTGCGCGAAGCGGTCCAGGACGATCTTCTCACCCAGGTTGGCGTTGGCCTCGTCCACGTACGCCTGGACGGTCTTGCCGGCCTCGATCTCGGAGGCGAGCAGGGCCTCGACGTCGGCCGGGGCGGTCTTCGCGACGTGCTCGGCGATCGCCTTGGCGACGGCCTGGAACTTCTCGCCCTTGGCGACGAAGTCCGTCTCGCACTTCAGCTCGACGATGACGCCGGAGGTGTTGTCGTCCGCGATCAGGGAAACCACCGCGCCGTTCTCGGCGGAGCGGCCCTCGCGCTTGGCGACACCCTTCTGGCCCTTGATGCGCAGCGCCTCGACGGCCTTGTCGACGTTGCCCTCGGCCTCGTCCAGGGCCTTCTTGCAGTCCATCATGCCGGCGCCGGTGAGCTCGCGGAGCTTCTTGACGTCGGCGGCGGTGTAGTTCGCCATGGTCTGTGAATCTCTTCTCGAAATCTCGAAGTCGAAAGATCTACGGGTGGACGGCGGGGGCGGCGCTCGTGGCGCACTCCCCCGCCGTCGTCAACCGGTCCTGAGTCAGGCCTGCTCGGCGTCCGCGGCCGGCTTCTCGGCCTCGGCGGCGGGAGCCTCGGCGGGCTTCTCCGCCTCGTCGGCCTTCTTCTCGCCCTCAAGCAGGTCGCGCTCCCACTCGGCCAGCGGCTCGGCGGCAGCCTTGTCGCCGGGCTTCTGGTCGCCGGTGGCGGCGCCGGAGCGGGCGATGAGGCCCTCGGCGACGGCGTCGGCGATCACGCGGGTGAGCAGGGTGACGGAGCGGATCGCGTCGTCGTTGCCCGGGATCTTGTAGTCGACCTCGTCCGGGTCGCAGTTGGTGTCGAGGATCGCGACGACCGGGATGTTGAGCTTGCGCGCCTCGCCGACGGCGATGTGCTCCTTCTTGGTGTCCACGATCCAGACGGCGCTGGGCACCTTCTGCATCTCGCGGATACCACCGAGGGTCTTCTCCAGCTTGGCCTTCTCACGGGAGAGGACCAGGAGCTCCTTCTTGGTGAGGCCGGACGCGGCCACATCCTCGAAGTCGATCTGCTCAAGCTCCTTGAGGCGCTGCAAGCGCTTGTAGACGGTCGAGAAGTTGGTCAGCATGCCGCCGAGCCAGCGCTGGTTCACGTAGGGCATGCCCACGCGGGTCGCCTGCTCGGCAATGGCCTCCTGGGCCTGCTTCTTCGTACCGACGAACATGACGGAGCCGCCGTGGGCGACGGTCTCCTTGACGAACTCGTAGGCGCGGTCGATGTACGACAGCGACTGGAGCAGGTCGATGATGTAGATGCCGTTGCGCTCGGTGAAGATGAAGCGCTTCATCTTCGGGTTCCAACGGCGGGTCTGGTGCCCGAAGTGGACGCCGCTCTCCAGCAGCTCCCGCATCGTGACGACGGCCATGGCCGTACTCCTCGTAGTTCTCGGTTCCACTGCGACCGGTCGGCCGCGGTGCCTGACGCCCCGACGCGCCTGCCGGGGAAGACACCTTGCGGAGCCGTCCGAGGACCGAGGAGCGCGGCCGTCGTGCTGCCCGAACGGGACTGGTGCACTGACGGCGGGGCGTGCGAAGTCGACCCGGTGACCCGGATCGCCACCAGAAGTGTACGGGACGGCCGATGCACCGGGCGACACGCATCATTTCGAGCCCTGACGGGTGAGACCGACACCCGTCAGGGTGAGGCAGTTGTCCACAACCGGCCCGTTGTCCACAGTTCCCGACCAAGATCCCCACGGCCGGCCGGACTGCGTCACCGTCGACCCATGCGACAGCAACGACAGCCACAGCAGCAGGGGCGAAGGCCCCCGTCACAGCAACGACACCTTCGACGAGCGCGGGCCCTGGAGGCACGGGAGGGAGGGGAGGCACGACAGGCAGAACACGATCGACCGCACGACGTACGACGAGATCGACCACACGGCGTCCGGCTCAGCCACGGTGGCTCGGGCGGGGACCTGCCGTACGGCGGCCGTCACGACACCTCAGCACCACTGCCCGGCCCTCGGCGGCTCATCGGCATCCGCGGACGACGACAGGCTGGGGCGACGGTAAGAGGCTCAGCTTCGGCCGCACCGGTTCCGGCTCCCTTACCCCTGCCGCGATCCGCGACCACGCCGCCACCCTCGTCCCCGTTCCCCTTCCCGTCCCCACCCCCGCCCGTGCCGCCGCTCGGCGACCCGGCCGGCTACGGCCCGAGCTGCTTCTTTCCGGCCGGCGTGACCAGAGCCCTGCTGGCCCCGGCACTGACGCTGGCACTGACCTTGACCACCTCGCCACTCGCGCACGCGGCGGCCCGTGGGCCGGGGTCGGAGGCTGCAGCAGGGCGCGGGGTGCAGGTAGCGGGGAAGAGCGCGGAGGCGGCGTCGGGCAGGGGGCAGCGGTTTGCAGGCCTGGAGCGGAACGCCGGAGCCGCCGCCGAGGGAGAGTCCGGTGGGACCGGGGCTGACGAGGCCGGGCCCGGGGACATGCCGGCTGCTGCGGGTGAGCGGGCCTGGCCGGTGGCGGGGCCGGAAGGGATACGCCCCACGGTGTTACGCGGCTGGGAGCCACCGCCGGCACCATGGGCGGCCGGACACCGCGGTGTGGACCTGGCCGCCTCTCCCGGTGCGACGGTACGGGCCGCCGCTCCGGGCCGGGTGGCATACGCCGGGACCGTGGCCGGCCGCGGCGTACTGACCATCGAGGTGGCCCACTCCGGCCGCCCTCCCTTGCACACGACGTACGAGCCGGTACGCGCCACCGTCCGGAAGGGGCAGCGGGTCACGGCCGGCCAGCCCGTCGCCGTACTCCAGCGAGGACCCTTCCACTGCCGTGCACCGTGCCTTCACTGGGGCCTGCGCCGCGGCAAGACATACCTGGACCCGCTGTCCCTTCTGCCGGCGAGCATGCGCAGCGGAGGCCCGTCACGGCTGCTGCCCGTGTTCGGGATCCCCGTACCGCCTGGCAACAGTGCAGGTACCGCGGGATCGCCCCCACACGAGCCAGTGAATACAGCGAGCGCGGAGGGTGCGGCGCTCGCAGCTCGGGAGACGGGGGCAGCACCAACGGGAGCGGCCGTCGTGGGTGCGGGCGTGCTGGCGGTGGCAGCGCTCTGGGCGCTGAGACGACTTCGTGCCGATCGTTCGGCGAGAGGTCGTTCGGTGCGAGGGGGTGGCCGGGTGGAACCGCAGGAGTGAGGTGAGGCTAGGCGGTTCGTTTGTTCATCGGTGCGCCTTGAGGCCCTGACGTCTTGGCGACCTGACGTCTTGGGGACCTCGGGTCGTCGCCTACCGGCCTCCCGGCGCTGCGGGCTGCGGGCTGCGGGCTGCGGGCTGCGACAACAAAAGGTGAGTGGGTGAGGGCGTTGGCATGTGCCGGGGCGTGGGGAGGGGGGAGAGGGGTGGGGTGGGGGCGGGGGGGAGGCCCCCGGGGAGGGAAGGAAGGAGCCGCGCAAGCCGGCCGTCACCACCGCGCAGGCGCTAGCCGTGTCCACCGCGAAGCGCGGCCAGCCGTGGCCGCCGCAAAGCACCGCTTATCCGTGGACGCCGTAAAGCACCGCTATCCCTGGCCGCCGTAAAGCGCCCTAGGGCGCGTATCGAGTCGTGATCAATCTGTGTGATGTGCCTTCGTGGCACGGCCTGGTCCGGTAGACCGTCGTATGTGACGCGAGTACAACTGACCGACCCTGAGTGGGAGTTCATCGAGCCGTACCTGCCGATCGGTGAGTACGGCCCGTACCCCGCGCGGCTGCGGCAGCAGTTCGAGGGCGTGATCTGGCGGTT
>NZ_JBFACE010000029.1:0-110713 GCF_040640655.1 Streptomyces sp. NPDC021749
CGGGGTGTGGGACTGCTTCGCTTTACGTCCCACACCCCGGCCCCTCCGGCCCGTCCCCTCCCGTTGGGGGTGGGAATGCGGTGGGTGGGGGTGGAGGTTGGGGTCTGCAAGGGGGCCAGCGGTCCCGTAGGGGAGGGTCGAACAGATCCCGTAGGGGATGCGCGCGCCCCTTGCAGGGCCTCAACTCGGCGGGCCGGGGTGTATTCCCCCTACTCGCGACGCGCGGTGTTTCCAGGGCGACGCACGCCCCCCACTCACCTCAGTACCCCCCACTCACGGGAGGGGCTGGACCGGAGGACGAAGTCTGGAGGGCCGGCACCGCACCCGAAAACACCACGCCCGCCACGGCGGGACCCCCGCGGCGGGCCAGACGGGCACGTACGGAGAGGTCCGTACGGGGAGGTCCGTACCGGAGGGGCACGTACGGAGAGGTCCGTACGGGGAGGTCCGTACGGAGGGGCAGGTACGGAGGGGCACGTACGGGGAGGTCCCGGAGAGGCACGCACCGAGAGGCAGGCACCGAGAGGCACGCACGGAGACCGCCCTCAGCCGACGACGTCTCGCACGGGGCCGCCCTCCAGGTGCGTGATGACGTTCTGGACGGCCGCCAGGGCGATGCGGACCAGTGTTTCCCGTGTGACGCCCGCGACGTGCGGGGAGAGGACGACGTTCGGGGCCTTGAGGAGCCGCAGTGCCGCGGTGGGCGGTTCGGGGTCGAAGACGTCGAGACCGGCGCCGGCGAGCGCCCCGGCGGACAACGCGTCCGCGAGTGCGTCCTGGTCGATCAGGGCACCCCGCGCCGTGTTGATGACGAAGGCGCTCGGCTTCAGCAGGGCGAGCCGCTCCGCGTCGAGGAGGTGCCGGGTCGCCTCGGTGAGCGGGGCGTGCAGGGTCACGTAGTCGGAGGTGCGGAGCAGCTCGTCCAGGTCCAGGTGGCGGGCGCCGCCGAGCCGGGCCGCGGTCTCCGGGGCGACCGGCCTCGGCCCGGCGTAGACGATGCTCATGTCGAACGCGAGGGCCCGCCGCGCCACCTCCAGGCCGATGTGGCCCAGGCCGACGATGCCGAGGGTCTTCCCGGACAGCTCGGTGATCGACTGCTGCAGACGCGGCAGCGCCCAGTCCGCCTCGGTCAGCGCCGTATGGGCGGGAACCAGCTGCTTGGCGAGCGCGAGCATCAGGGCGAAGGTCTGCTCGGCCACGTTCTGCTTCTCGGCGCCGCTGGAGCCGATGTTGCAGACCGGGACGCCCCGGTCGCGCGCGGCGTCCAGATCGACGTAGTCGAAGCCGTGGCTGGCGCACTGGACCAGCTCCAACTCCGGTGCGGCACCGAGGTGTTCGGCGGTCACGGGAGCGAGGCCGGTGATGATGACCTGCGCCGAGGCCAGCGCTGCGGGGTCCTCGTCGGTGCTCTCGACGACGGTGACCTGGGCCTGGGCGGGAAAGACGCCGGCCAGCGCGGCGCCGGCGGTGCGGCCGCCCACGTGCGGGGAGATGACGGCGAGGACGTTCTTCATGGTGGGCCTCTCGGTATCGGGGGGGCGCGGTGTGCGCCGCGGTGGTCATGCGGAGGTGCGGTGGCGGCGTCGGCGCGGAGCGCTACGCGGACGCCGTGGTGAGGTCGTCCGCGGTCAGCGTGCCGGGGCGGGCGTGCCCGGACAGCGCGAGGGTGAGGTCGAACTCGGCGAGCAGGCAGCGGATGACGTGCTCGACGCCGGCCTGGCCGTCGAGCCCGAGACCGTACGCGTACGGGCGCCCGACCAGCACCGATTCCGCGCCGAGGGCCAGCGCCTTGACGATGTCGTCGCCGGTGCGGATGCCGCTGTCGAAGAGCACGGTGAGCCGGTCGCCGGCCGCCTCGACGACCCGGGGCAGCGCGTCCGCCGCGGCGACCGAGCCGGCCACCTGACGGCCGCCGTGGTTCGAGACGACCACGCCGTCCATGCCGGCCTCGGCCGCCCGCAGCGCGTCGTCCGGGTGCAGGATGCCCTTGAGTACGATCGGGCCGTCCCAGTTCTCCCGCAGGAACGCCAGGTCGGGCCAGGTCTTGGCGGGGTCGGCGAACATTCCCACGAAGTGCCGCACGGCCGCCGTCGGGTCCTCGTGGACCGGCTTGGCGAGCCCGGCCCGGAACGCGGGGTCGGAGAAGTAGTTGGCGGTGCCCACCCCGTGCAGGAACGGCAGGTACGCCTGGTCGAGGTCGCGCGGCCGCCAGGCGAGGAGCGGGGTGTCGAGGGTGACGAACAGCGCCGTGAAACCGGCCGCCTTCGCCCGCGCGAGGAAGCTCCGGGTGACCTCGCGGTCCCTCGCCCAGTACAGCTGGAACCACCGCTCCCCGTCACCCATCGCCTCGGCGACCTGTTCCATGGGGGTGCTGGAGGCGGAGGAGAGGATGTACGGGACGCCCTGCGCCGCGGCGGCCCGGGCGGCGGCGGGTTCGGCGTCCGGATGCAGGATCGACAGCACCCCGACCGGTGCGAGCGCCATCGGTGCCGGCAGCCGGCGGCCCAACACCTCGACGGACAGGTCGCGTTCGTGCACATCGCGGAGCATCCGCGGGACGATCCGCAAGCGGTCCAGGGCGGCCCGGTTGGCGGCCGCGGTGCTGCCGTTGCCCGCACTGCCCGCCACATAGCCGACCGGGCCGGGGCCCAGCCTCTGCCCGGTGAGCTCCTCCAGCCGGTTCAGCTCGGTCGGCAGCCGGGGTACCGCGCCCGACATGCCGTTCAGATAGATCTCGTACTGGAAGTCCGCCCAGTGCTTCGCCATCCGGCCGTCCCGCCTCTCGTGCGCTGCTCGCGTCTCCTGGGGGCCCACGGGTCCGGGTGCGACCGCGTCCGTCGCGACCGGGAGTCCGTCGGGCCGTCCCCGCGATCCTGGCGACCGTGACAAGATCCGTCCACGGTGGTGCGCACCTTCTTCCGCTGCGACTATCACCCTGTGATGAACGACCGTGAGCGGATCCGGCAGGAGCTGACCGCCACTCCCCGGGTCGTCGACGCCATCGTCGATGCGGTGCACGCGCAGGTCCCCGCCTATGCGGCACTCGACGACCGCCGGCTTCCGGAGGTGCGGGCCATCGCCGCCTGGGCGCTGGACCGGCTGCTGCGCCTGTGGGCGACGGACGGCGTGATGGCGCCGGCCGATCTGCGCCGGTTCCGCGGCATCGCGGCGGCCCGGGCTGCCGACGGCCGCCCCGTGCAGGCCGTGCTGCGGGCCTACCGGGTCGCGGCCACGGTCATCGCGGACGAGATCGCGGTCTGCACGCCCCGGCCCACCGCCGAGGACGCCTTCGCCCTCACCCGGATGCTGCTGACCGCGCTGGACACCCTGGCCGAGGAGATGGCGGGGACCTACGCCGCCGCGAACGAGGACCTCGCGGGGGACCGCGGCCGGGCGCTGCGGTTGCTCCTCGACGACCTGATCGCCGGGCGGCACGCCTCGGTCGGTGCACTGACCGGCCGCGCCGCCCGCCTGGGGGTGCAACTCCCGGATCCCTACTGCCTGTTGGTGGCCGAGCCGGCAGGGGCGACCGGACCGGTCCAGCCGGCGCAGGGCGCCGATCCGCTGCCGTCGGCCGGCGCGGACACCCGGCCCGCCGGCTCCGCGGAACCGGCGGACGCGTTGCTCGCGGCGCTGACCGGCCAGGGGGAAGAGGGGACGTCCGAGGTCACCGCGCTGGCGACGGTCCGGGGTTCCCGCCTCGTCCTGCTGCTCCCGGCCGGTGCCGAAGGGGCCGCGCCCGCGGCGCTGCGGGAGCGGGCCCTGCGCGGCTGCGCGATCTCCGGGGAGAGCCTGGAGCGGATCGCCGTGGCCCACCGCCTCGCGGCCGACGCCCTGGACACCGCTCCCGCGCACGCCCACCACCCCGCACGCCTCCTCACCGACGGGGACGCGCAGGTCCTCGCGCTCCTCGCCGGCCGCCCCGCCACCACCCCCGACCAGATCGCCCGGTTGCTGCTCGGTCCGCTCGGGCACCCCGGCCCGCGGCATCTCCTGGACGCGCTGACCGCCTATCTCGACACCGGCTCCGCGAACGCCGCCGCCCGCCGGCTGGGCCTGCACCCGCAGTCACTGCGCTACCGCCTGCGCCGCATCGGCGACCTCACCGGACGCGACCCGCGCGACCCCTGGCAGCGGCTCACCCTGGACATCGCACGGACCATCGCCCCCTGACCGCCCGTCGGCACACCGCACTTTCGACAGGAAGGCGACTTCGCCGGAATAAGGTGCCGGGCGCAGCGAAAGTGGCCCGGAAAACGCGTCCTGCGCTAATCGGGCATTTACCGGCAATGGCGTGCCATATGTGCGCCGCCGGCGAAAGGGCGCGAGTTGCCGTCTCGTTGTACATAACAGCAAGCCTGATGTTCACTCAGCGTGATCGGGTAACTCCGGTGTGGACTAGGCAGGTTGAAGTCGGAGGGGCTCGATAAAGGTCGGGTGTTCACTCGGAGTGGCCGGCCTCCTTCCTCTCTTCGGAGCCTCAACTCACCGTCCGCTTTCGTATCGTTATTGCTTCGATTCTTGACGATCGGGCAGGTCGTGGCGTTCACTTCAGCCGTTCTGGGCCGGGTCAGGCGGCCCCATGGGAGGTACCGAAAAAATGAATGCAATAATGCGGCGTGCGCTCACCGGCGCAATGGCGCTTTCGCTGGCTGCGCCTTTGGCGGCCTGCGGCCAAGATCAACAGGACGCGGGTGCCGGCAAGGACTCCATCGGTCTGCTCCTCCCGGAGAACAAAGCGGACCGCTATGAGAAGTTCGACCGCCGCATCATTACCTCGCGGGTAGCCTCCCTCTGCCTCGAATGCAAAGTGGATTACGGCAACGCCGAGCAGCAAGTCGGCACCCAGAAAAGGCAGTTCGACGCCCTGGTGAAGAAGGGTGTCAAGGTCATCATCCTCGACCCGGTCGACTCCCAGGCGGCCAAGAGCTGGGTCGACGCGGCCGCCAAGAAGGGCGTCAAGGTCATCGCCTACGACCGGCTCGCCGAGGGCGACGTCGCAGCGTACGTCTCCTACGACAACGAGAAGATCGGCCGGCTCCAGGGGCAGGGCCTTCTCGACGCCCTCGGATCGCAGGCGGCCAGCTCCGACGTCGTCATGATGAACGGTTCGCCGACCGACCCGAATGCGCCGGCCTACAAGAAGGGCGCGCATGACGTCCTCGACGGCAAGGTCCACAAGATCGTTTACGAGAAGGACATCCCCGACTGGTCCGCGCTGACCGCGAAGAAGAAGATGTCCGACGTCATCGAGGCGCGCGGTGCGCAGGGATTCGACGCGGTCTACTCCGCCAACGACGGTATGGCCGGCGGTATCGCCGAGGCACTGAAGTCGGCGGGCCTCAAGAACATTCCGCTCGGCGGCCAGGACGCCGAACTCCCCGCCCTCCAGCGGGTGGTCGCCGGCACCCAGTCCTTCACCATTTACAAAGAAGTCCGGCCGGAAGCCGAAACGGCCGCAGAAATCGCGTTCAAGCTGCTGCGCGGCAAGAAGATCAGCTCGCTGACCTCCACCGTCGTGACCAGCAGCAGCAAGGCGGGCATTCCGGCCCGACTGTTCAAGGCGCAGCTCGTCGACCGGAAGAACCTGAAGAACAGCGTCGTCCGTGACGGCGTGGTCCGTGTCGATCTGCTCTGCGCCGATCTCGCCTCGGCCTGCAAGTCGCTCGGCCTGGAGTGACCCCGTCGGACGCCCGATGACCCACGACGGCCACGCCCCCCGCCGCAGGCAGGGGCGTGGCCGTTCGGCGCATCCGTCAGGACGGTGTCGCGGTGTCCCCCGCCGGTTCCCCCGGCGGCCGCCCCGCCGCCCGCCCCGGCCACGCGTACGCGGCCCGCGCGGTGAACTCCCGCTGCCCGCCCCGGAACAGCAGCCCGGCGCCCGCGAACCCCGGGTCGTCGGCCGTGCCGCCCGGATACGGGACCGCGATGCACCGCATCCCGGCCCGGGCGGCCGCGAGCGCACCGGGCGCCGCGTCCTCCAGCACCACGCAGTCCGCGGGCGCGACCCCCAGCCGGCGCGCCGCCTCCAGAAAGAGATCGGGTTCCAGCTTGCCGCGCGCCACCTCCTCCGCCGGCACCACCGTCGGCAGCAGCCCGTCGAGCCCGGTCCCCGCCAGCACCGCCTCGATGGCGGCCCGCGAGGAACCGGACGCCACCGCCATCGGATGCCCGGCCGCCGACAGCCGCCGGACGAAGCGGCGCATCTCCGGGAAGACCTCGGTGTGAGCCCGCGCCAACTCCAGATAGAGCCGGTTCTCGCCCGCGAGCAGCTCGTCCAAGGGCGCGTCGATCCCGAACTCCGCGCTGAGGATCTCCAGCGTCTCCCGTGTCCCGATGCCGAGGAAACGGGCGTGCTGCTCCCCGCTGAAGTCCGGCACGCCGTAGCCGGCCAGCAGCCGGCGCCCCGCCTCGTAGGAGTTCGGCTCGCTGTCCACCAGAGTGCCGTCGAGATCGAAGATCACCGGGGTGGGCGGCCCGGGCGTGACCCGGGAGGCGGGGGAGGCGCTCATGCCCTCCGGCATGCCCCCACGCGCCCGCCGGACGGCCGGCCGCCGGGCCGGCCCGGCTCACCGCGGCCGCGTGGTGCCGCCCACGTCCTCGACCAACGGCAGCATCCGGTGCGGCACCCGCTCGCGCAGCGCCATCTCCGTCCGCGTACGGACCACCCCCGGCAGGCTGATCAGTCGCTGGATCACGTCCTCCAGATGCGCCGCGTCCCGGGCCACCACCCGGGTCAGCAGATCGCCGCCGCCGGTCGTCGAGAACGCCTCGATGATCTGCGGCACCTCCGCGAGCGCGTCGGCCACCTCCTCCAGGTGGCCCTGGGTGACCTCGATGTGCACGAAGGCGAGCAGCGGATGGCCGAGCGCGGCGGGCGACAGCCGCGGCCCGTACGCCGTGATCACGCCGTCCCGCTCCAGCCGGTCCAGCCGCGCCTGCACGGTGCCCCGGGCCACGCCGAGCAGCCGGGCGTACTCCCGCACGCTGGTGCGCGGCTGCTCCAGCAGCAGCCGAAGGATCTTGGCGTCCAGGGCGTCCACGGGCACGGTCCACGGCCTCCTCACGGTCGGCGGGCCCTGCCGGTGAATGTACCAATGGCCCAGCCTCCCGGCCGCCGCCGGCACCGGCTGCCGGTCCGCCACCCCTCCGCCGCCGGCGCCCCGGCCGGCGCGAACCTGGCACCTGCGGTCCGGCGGGGCTCGGCCGTGGGACCGCCGCCGAACCGGAATGAGTGCCATCGACTGGGCCAATGGCGCAGCGTTTCCGGTCTGTGGGGGACGAACGGCCCATCGGTCAGCGGACCTCGGGCAGGTCGGGGGAGCTGGTCGCGGGGCCGGGTGGAGAGCCGGCCGAGCCGGCCTCGATCGCCGGTGAGCTGCCGTCAGGGGAGCCGCAGGCCGTTGGCTACCGCTCAACCAACCGCATGAGCCACGGCGGTCCATACGCCGAAGGCCGCCGCGGCGGCCAACCAGATCTCCGACAGCCAGGAAACTGCGAGCCTTCTGTGTACCGCGGAGTCTGGGGCGGAAGTGGTCTTCTTCGGCATGTGCCGGCGGATCGTTTCGGCCGCCCGGTCCGAGCTGCCCACGAAATGATCTATGAGTGAGCCGCTGTAGGCGGCTACGTAAATTTCCTCACCGCCTGCCGTTTTCAGCCTCAGATTCCCTCCAGTGTCGACGAGGACCTGGGCTACGGCAGCGCATGCCACCCTGTATTCAAAGATCGCATTGACGATGCGTAACTCGCCTTGCGAGATGAGGATGCGGCGCCGCGAAATTCTCTGTATCAAGAATATGCTGGCAAAGCAGGCGGTGAGGCCTACTTGGGCTTTATTCGGCCCGGCAAAGCCCATTTTATTGACCGCGAGAGCCCCCAGGGCGAGGAGGAGCGTGGCGAAGAACCACTGCAGGATGCGCTGGGACTTCCTTCGGAGCTTCACCGTGGCCGTCTGCCGCTTCATTGCTCGTCTCCCTTCCTGTTCCGTGCGCCCCCGCGTAAGGGGTGGCCCGGTCGTGTGCCCGGCCCAGCCCGCCGGACCGGCGCGTCTTCGGCATCCCTGACCAGACCGCGTTCGGGAGAGTCCCCGACCCTCGCGCCGCCGGCTTCCGCGGAAGCCGGCGGCCGACGGGCTGGTGCGGAATTGCACGTCTTTTTCGTCAAGCTTTCGGTCGGGTGCCACGGGGTGTGGCTTCGGATTTCCCTGTCCGGCGTCCTCCCCCGAGCTCGCGTAGTCCCCGTACCGGTTTTCTGTGGCGGTGCTGTTGCCGTCGCCGAGGCCGGTTTCGCGGTCGTGGATCTGCCGGCCGTCGGGTCAGAAGCGGGTCGCCTCGAAAGAGTACGAAGGCTCCTAAGGAGGATCGTAGCCGTGCGCGGCTGAATGCGTCAGTCCCGTGTTTTCCGGCTGCCCTCGACGACTCCGTGCGTGCCGGGACGGGCGGCGGGTTGCGCGGTGCGGGCGGCGCCGGAGGGGATGGTCAAAGCATGGGTGGGGAAGTGGCGGCCGCGGTAGTCAGGGCGGATGGGGGAGGAAGCGAGCGGCCGGAATTTCGAGGGTTCACGGGGTGAGTGGGCCATTGGCCCGTCGGTGGTAACCGCGGACCGTCCGCGGGTGGGCCAATGGTCCAGTGCTTTCGGCCGCTGTTGAGCCATCGGCCGAACAGGTGCTGAGATGTGTGCGTCGATGGCGCTGCGGGATCCCCGCGGCGCCTTTCTCATGTCGTGGTGCACCTGTGTGCGGAAGGGGCGGGCAACTTGCTGAAGAGGGCATTCGTGGCACCGGATCCGGGGCGGATGCGACTGCGGTTCGCGGCTCGGGCCGTGGTCGGCGTCGGACTCGCCGTGGCGTTGTGCGGGGTGGCCGGGCATGCGCTGGTCGCCGCGATCACGGGTGGTCTGGCCGCGCTGCTCGCCCTGTTCACGGTGACCGATCCGACCGTGCGCGAGCAGGCCGTGACGACCGCCTTGCTGCCGGTCGTCGGCCTTCCGGTTCTTGCCCTCGCGGCCCTGCTGCACGATGTGCCCCTCGCGCGTGACCTGGCGTTCCTGGCTGTCGTCGGGGCGGGGGTGTACGCGCGGCGGTGGGGGCCGCGCGGGCACGCGCTGGGCGTGTTCGCGTTCATGACCTTTTTCGCGGCGCAGTTCCTGCACACCGTTCCCGGTCAGCTCCCCGAGCTGTACGCGGCCGTGCTGCTCTCGCTCGTGGCGTCGTCGGTGGTGCGGTTCGGGGTGTGGTGCTACGAGCGGCGGCTGCCGGCGCCCGCCGCCGCGGTCGCCGCGAACGGGGGGACGGGCCTCGCGCGGATCACGACGCGGCAGGCCGTGCAGGCGACCGTGGGAGCCGCCTTCGCCCTCGCCGCCGGGCAGGTGCTGTCCGACCAGCGGTGGTACTGGGCCGTGGGCGCCACATGGTGGGTGTTCGTGAACACCACCTCGCGGGGCGAGACGCTCGTCCGTGGGTTCCGGCGGTTCCTGGGAACGGTGCTCGGGGTGGTGCTGGGCTTCGCCGTCGCCGTGCCCCTGCACGATGAGCCGGTCGCGGCCGCCGTGATCGTCGCGGCCAGCGTCTTCGGGATCTTCTACACCGCCGCCGTCTCCTACACCTGGATGATGCTCGCCGTCACCGTGATGGCGAGCACGCTCTACGGGCTGCTCGGTGTGCTCGACCCGGCGCTGCTCGGCCTGCGAGTGGCCGAGACGGCCGTCGGCGCCCTCGGTGCCGTGCTCGCGGTGCTCCTCGTCCTGCCCGTGACCACGCACTCCGTCACCGACGAGCGGGTCGAACAGGCCGTGAGGTGTGTGCACGCGTGTACCGCGGAGGCCGCCGCCCGGCTCGCGGGAGACGCGGCCGCCGATCCGGCGCCGCTGGTCGCCGAGCTGGAGGCGATCCTCGGTCGCGTCCGGCTCTCGCTCGTCCCGCTGGTGCATCCGCTCAGCCCCCTGCGCGCCCGCAAGGGCCGGGCCCGGCAGGTGCTCGCGCTGCTCGACGACTGCGCGCGTGAAGTGCGCGGACTGGCGTCCGTCGCCGCCGACCCGGTGGCCTCGCACGACGCGCGGCTGGTCGCGGCCTGCTGGCGTGTGGAAGCCGCCGTCGAGGCCCTCACCGATGCCCCTCTTGACGGGCGCGGCCGCCAGGTCGATGCCGGGGAGGTGGTGCCGTCTGCCGAGGGCGGGCCCGTGCTGGCCCACCTGGCCCATCTGCACGCCCTGGAGCAGGCCCTGCTCGCCCTCGCCGTGCCCCTCGGACGCGCCGACCGGATCCCGATGGGCGCCTGAACTCCCTCCGACTCCCCTCCGACTCCCTTCCGCTCGGCGACGCCGGTGATCGACCACGTGGCGTCGGCGGCCTGTGCCGGCGGCGTCCACCGGTGGCGTCTCTCCCGGTCTACCGCGGGGCACTGGCGTGTCCGCCGTGCCCCGCGGTAAGGGATACGTACGCCGGGTGCGTGGTGCGTCCCGGCGTACCACGGGCCGGTGGACGAAGGGTGGAGCGGTGACGGACGGGGCGGCGGCGGACGCAGTGGGTGCGGAGCCGGAGGAGGCGGCGCCGGGGCGGCGGGCGTACATCGGGTCGTTCACCACAAATGGGGGGCGCGGGATCATCACCGCGGCGGTCGACCCGGAGTCGGGGGCGCTCACCGCGCTGCACTCCACCGACGCCGTCCCGAACCCCTCCTATCTGGTGCCGGATCCCGGCGGCCGGCGGCTGTACGCGGTCAGCGAGACCGCCGACGGGGCTGCGGCCGCCTTCCTCCTCACGCCCGGCGGGCGGCCCGAACCGCTCGGCCCGGCCGTCCCCGTCGGGGGCGCCGATCCGACCCATCTCACCCTGGTGGAGGGCCGGCTGGTCACCGCCAACTACAGCTCCGGCAGCGTCAGTACGCTCCCGGTCGGCGCGGACGGTTCGCTCGGTGGAACCGCCGGAGTGCTCGCCCATCAGGGCAGCGGGCCGCAGGCCGACCGCCAGGAGGGGCCGCACGCCCATGCCGTCGCCCCCGCGCCGGACGGGCGGTGGCTGCTCAGCGTCGATCTGGGCACCGACTCCGTGCGCATCTGCGCGTTCGCCGATCCGTCCGCCGAGGCGCCGGACGTGCACGACGAGGTGCGGCTCCGGCCCGGCAGCGGCCCGCGCCATCTCGCCTTCCACCCGCACGGCCACCACGCCTACGTCATCCACGAACTCGACCCCGCGGTGACGGTCTGCCGGTGGGACGGGGAACGGGGGGCCCTGACGCCGCTGGGGGAGTGCCGACTGCTGCCGGAAGGGGCGGAGGCGGCCGGAACGTTCCCCTCCGGTCTGGTCGTCTCTCCGGACGGACGGTTCGCCTGGGCCGCCAACCGGGGCCACGACAGCCTCTCCGTACTCGCCCTCGACCCCTCGGGCGCCGCGGCCACCCTCGTCACCACCGTGCCCTGCGGCGGCCACTGGCCGCGCGCCCTGGCGCTGCACCCGGACGGCCGGCACCTCTACGTGGCCAACGAGCGCTCCGGCGACGTCACCTGGTTCACCGTCGACCCGGAGAGCGGGGTCCCGGCGCGGGGCGGCGCGATGAAGGCGCCGGCGGCCTCCTGCATCGTGTTCGTCTGAGGGCGGCCGAGGGAGCGGTCCTTCACCCCTGCGGGAAACGGCCGCCGAAGTACACCTGGGCCTCCGCGATCCGGCAGTCCCGCACCGTCTGCACCTCGACGTTGCGGTGCCGTTCACCGGTCGTCAGCTCGTACTCGTAGCGGACGTAGACCTGTTCGGCGTCGATCTCCACGGCATCCAGGATCTCCTGGTGGCGCAGCCGGTCCGCGGTCGGGAAGCAGACCTCCAGGAAGGTGGCCCGGTCGATGTGGTCGTCCTGGGGGCTGGTGAAGACGAAGTCGTCGGCGAGCAGCCGCTCGATGGCGTCGCGGTCCTGAGCCAGGTAGGCGGCGAAACCGGCTCGGACGATGTCGAGGTTCGACATGGGCTTCCTTCGCGTACGGGTGAGCGCCCGTGAGGGGCCGTGCGGGGTCCTCTGGCGAGCGTACGGCGCGCCGGGGTCCCGGGCCGCACCCGCCACGCTCCCAGGCCGTCTCGCGGGCATCTGCGCCGCTCACGGCCGGAACCGGACCGCGGCCCTCCGCCCGGGGGCGTGCCGTCCATCCGAAAAGGGGGAAGGAGAAAAGGGCGAAGGGCCGTCCCCGCACGATGCGTGCGGGGACGGCCCCTGGCCGGTAGCGGCTACCGGCGTTGCGTTCTGTGCATCCGCTCTCCTAGCGGACCGGAACCCCCGGCGTCTGCGTCGGGAGGGTGATGCCCATCGCCGCCGCGTAGTTGGAGAGCACCAGCCGGCCCACCGCGCCGTACGCGCCCAGCGGCTCGGCGGACGCGCAGCCCGCCTCCGCTGCGGCCGCCCCCACCAGGCCGTCGGCGATCTCCGGGCCGATCAGGTACGGAGCCAGCGCCAGCTGCTGCGAACCGGACTCGCGCAGCTGCTCGGCCGTGCGGGAGATGGCGCCCTCCTCGTCCAGCGCGGCGGCCAGCACCGGCACCGCGAGCCGTGCGGACAGCAGCATGCCGGTGATCCCGGCGGCCTGCACGGCCTCCTCGCCGCCGACGGTGGCGAGGATGATGCCGTCCGCGGCCGTCGCGACCGTGAACAGCCGGGCCCGGTCGGCGCGCGCCAGACCGGCCTCGGAGAGCCGGACGTGCAGCGCCTCGGCGAGCAGCGGGTGCGGGCCGAGGACGTCGGTCAGCTCGGCGCCCGAGCCGCTGTTCATCATGGCCTGGCGTATCCGGCGCAGCAGCGCGCTGTCCGGGCCGGCCAGCAGCGGCACGACCACCGCGACGGGGCCGGGGTCTTCCTGGCCTTCGGCGCTCTCCCGGGCCTTGCGCTCGGCGGCGGCCTGCGCCAGCACCGCTTCGAGCGACGGGAACTCCTCGTCACCGCCGTCGACGTACCCGATCCGGGCGTCCAGACCGGGGAGTTCGGAGCGGGCGATGCTGGAGACCTCCTCCGCCAGGCTGCGCGCGGCGGTGGACGGGGTGCCGGGCACGGCCAGCACCAGGGCGGGTGCGCCCTCGGGTGCGGCGAGCGGCTCCGGCCTGCGGTGGCGGCCGGACTGCCGCGCGCGCGGCATGCGTACGGGCAGGCCGGGTGCGGCTCCCGGGCTCGGGGGTGCGGCGTCAATATCGGGCGAGCCAGGTGCGGGCCCAGTGGGGGAACTCATGGCGCCGCATGCTAACGCCTTGGGCCCACCCCCCGCGGAGGGAGGGTTCGGTGCCGAGGTATCCGTCCCGATTTATCCCGCGCGTCATGGTCGTGCTACCCCGGCGCAGGCCGTGTGATCTGCAACAACTTCCCATCGGCGGGGAGTTTCAGCCGGTCGCCGGCGAGCGCCGCGGCGAGGGTCAGCGCCCCGTCGAGCGGGGTCCCGGCGGCGGGCGTCAGCGGGGCGTCCGGCAGACGTTCGGCGAGCGCGGTCCGCAGCGGGGCCAGCAGCGGTTCGCCGAGGCCGAACAGCCCGCCGGTACAGGCCACCGCGCGACCGGTGCCGGGCGGACAGACCGCGGCCGCGGCATCGGCGATATGGCCCGCGGCGGCGGCCAGGACGCCCCGCGCCACCGGGTCGTCCGCCGCGGCGCACCGGCCGACCTCGGGCGCGAACGAGGCGAGGACGGCGGGCCGGTCGGGGCGCGGGTAGAGCGCCGAGGGCAGCCCGGCGACCGGGCCGAACACCGCCTCGGCGCGCGCCAGGAGGGCGGCCGAACCCCCGGGCCGGCCGTCGTACGCGCGCAGGGCGGCCTCCAGGCCGGCCCGGCCGATCCACGCGCCGCTGCCGCAGTCGCCCAGCAGATGGCCCCAGCCGTCCGCGCGGCGCCAGCCCGCCGCACCGGTCAGGTCGGTGCCGAGCGCGATCACGCCGGTGCCCGCGGCGACCACGGCACCGGGCCGCTGCCCGAGCGCCCCGGCGTACGCGGTCACGGCGTCGGCCGCGAGGACGAGCCCGCGCACCCCGTAGGCGGTGGCCAGCGCGCCGGGCAGTCGGGCGCGCAGCGCGTCGCCCATGGAGGCCATCCCGGCGGCGCCGACACACACGGCCGGGAAACCCCGAGCCCCCACCTCCCGCCCCAACTCCCCGGCCAGCGGGAGGAGTCGGGAGAGCAGATGGTCCGCGTCGATCCCGGCCGGGCCGGTGCGCACCGGTTCGCGGGAGGTGCGGACGGCCAGCGGCCGCGCCGCGGCGTCGTCCGCGCGGGCCACCGCGATCCGCAGCCCCGACCCGCCCGAGTCGACGCCGAGGACATGGCCGCCGGAGGTGTCAGCCAAGGCCCCGGGCGTCCTGCTTGAGGGCGGTGTCGACGGTCAGGGCCGTGGCGACGACCAGGCTGAGCAGCGGATCGGGCAGCTGCTGGTGGATCTGCAGGACGTAGTTGTCGGCGGTCGTGAACATCGTCTTGGCGAGGCCCTCCCAGGTCTTGGTGATCCGGGCGACCTCGGTGTCGGTGTGGTCCACGATGGCGAAGTTCCAGGCCCGCCAGTTCTCGGCCTTGATGGCGCCGATCTGCTGGCCGTTCACCATCATCCCGAAGTTGATTTTCCCGATGGCGTTCTGCTGGGCGATCTCGCCGACCGGCGAGCCGTCCGGACGCTCCACGATGACCCGGGACTTGATGAGCTTCGCGGGCCGGGTCAGCACCAGCTGCGGCTGTCCGTAGGCGTCCCGGATCTCCAGCTTGTGGGTCATGTACTGGTCCAGGCTGGAGACCACCCGCAGCACCTTCTTGGCCGTGCTCTGGCCGACCTGGACGACCGTGCCCAGGGTGTTGCCGTGCTGGTCGAAGACGCCGTACTCGTTGGTGACCTCGATGAGCTTGGCCTTCTGGTTGACCACCAGCACCGGCTCGGTGAACAGCGTTCCGCCGCCCTGGCCCGTCGGCGCCACCCCCGCCTGCTGCTGCACCTGGTGCGGTACACCGGCGCCGGCGTACGGGCCGGGCTGCTGGCCGGGCACCGGCTGCTGGCCGTACGGCTGCTGCATCGGCTGGCCGGGACCGGGCTGGCCGTACGGGGCGCCGCCCTGCGGCTGGCCGGGGTACGGAGCCTGGGCCGGGGCGGGTTGCTGCGGCGGGGCCTGCTGCGGGGCCGTCTGCTGCGGCGCGGGCTGCTGGGCGGCCGGCTGCTGCTGGGCCGGGGCGTACTGCTGCTGCGGCTGCTGGGGGCCGGGCTGCGCGGTCCGGTCCGGGGCTGCCGGTTGTTGTCCCGGGTGGGTGTGTGCCGTCCACTGGGACCCGTCCCACCAGCGGAGTTGGTGGGGGGTGCCCTGCGGGTCGGCGTACCAACCCGCAGGGATGTTCGCATTCGTCATGCCAGGCACACTATCGCCCGGGGTCAGGGCAGCCTCCAGTCGACGGGCGCCGCGCCCTGCCGGGCCAACAGGTCGTTCGCCCGGCTGAACGGGCGGGAGCCGAAGAAGCCCCGGTCGGCGGACATCGGGGAGGGGTGCGCGGACTCGACGGCCGGCAGGTCGCCCAGCAGCGGCCGCAGATTCCGGGCGTCGCGCCCCCACAGGATCGACACCAGCGGACGGCCGCGGGCCACCAGCGCGCGGATGGCCTGCTCGGTGACCTCTTCCCAGCCCTTACCGCGGTGCGCTGCGGGCTTGCGCGGCGCCGTCGTCAGCGCCCTGTTCAGCAACAGGACGCCCTGGCGCGTCCACGGGGTCAGATCGCCGTTGGACGGACGGGGCAGGCCGAGGTCGGAGTGCAGCTCGCGGAAGATGTTCTCCAGGCTCCCGGGCAGCGGACGGACGTCCGGCGCCACCGAGAAGCTGAGCCCGACCGCATGCCCCGGGGTGGGGTAGGGGTCCTGCCCGACGATGAGCACCCGCACCTCGTCGAACGGCTGCTGGAAGGCGCGCAGCACGTTGCTGCCGGCCGGCAGATAGGTGCGCCCCTGGGCGATCTCTGCCCGCAGGAAGTCGCCCATCGCGGCGATCCGGTCGGCGACGGGCTCCAGCGCTTTGGCCCAGCCTGATTCGACGATGTCTTGAAGAGGTCGTGCAGCCACGGGCTCACCCTACTGGCCGAGGCCCCGTCCCCTTCAATTCCGGTTCCCTCGACGGACCGCTCCCGGCGGACCGCACCCGGCCCGCGCCCGGCCCGAGCCCGGAGCGCCCCAACCCCCGTACGGCGCCCCGCAGTTCCTCCTTCCGGAGGTGCCGGTGGCTTCCGTAGGCATCGGTGGCAGCACCGCTCACCTGCTCGCCCAGGCCCCCTTGCCCGGCGCATTTCCTTGCTCACGCCACCGCCGCTGCCCGGACGCACAGCACGTCCGGCAGATGGGAGGCGAGCTGCCGCCAGCTGTCGCCGTCGTCCGCGCTGGCGTACACCTCGCCGTTGCGATTGCCGAAATACACCCCTGCGGGATCGGCGTCGTCGACGGAGAGGGCGTCGCGCAGCACCGTGCCGTAGTGGTCCTCCGCGGGGAGGCCGTGGCTCAGCGCCTCCCAGCTTCCGCCGGCATCGGAGGTGCGGTAGACCCGGCAGCGGTGCTCAGCGGGCACCCGGTCGATGTCGGCCGTGATGGGGAAGAGGTAGGCGACATCGCCGCGGTGCGGATGGGCGGCCACCGCGAAGCCGAAGTCGGAGGGCAGACCGGCGCCGATGTCCGTCCACTGCGCGCCCGCGTCGTCGCTGCGGTAGACACCCCAGTGGTTCTGCAGATAGAGCCGGTCGCGGTCGACCGGGTCCTGGGCGATCTTGTGGACGCACTGGCCGAACTCCGGATGCTGGTCCGGCAGGAAGACCGCCTTGACGCCCTTGTTGGACGGCGCCCAGCTGGCACCGCCGTCCAGGGTGCGGAACACCCCGGCCGTGGACACCGCGACGGTGACCGCGTCGGCGTCCCGCGGGTCCGTGATCACGGTATGGACCGCCAGTCCGCCGCCGCCCGGTACCCACTGCTCATGGCTCGGGTGCTCCCACAGCGCCCGGACCAGCTCGAACGTCTCACCGCAGTCCTCGGAGCGGAACAGTCCGCCGGGCTCGGTGCCGGCGTACACCACGTCCGGGGCGGCCGGGCCCGCCGGATGCAGCTGCCACACCCGCTCCAGCGAAGTCCCGGTGTCCTTGGGGTACTTGACCGCGGGGCGGGCGGGCTCCTGCCAGCTCTCGCCCAGATCGTCGGAGTGGAACACCGACGGGCCCCAATGGGTGCTGTCGGCCCCGGCCAGCAGCCGGGGGGTCGCACGGCGGGTGTCGATCCCGAGGGAGTACACCGCCTGCGAGGGAAAATGCGGACCGCTCAATTCCCATGCACCGCGCCGTCGCCGGCCGATGAAGAGCCCTTTGCGGGTGCCCACCGCGAGTAGTACGTCAGTCATGGCCCGAACCTCCGGGACGCCGTTGTCTCAGATAGTGGCAAGTCTGCACCCGACCACTGACAACGGCGTCCCGGAACGCGTCCGCGCAGGTCGGACGGGGTGCTACGGCGTGCCGCGCCCCGCCGCGCGAGATGTCGGACCGGCTCAGACGGCGCGGTGGTACGGCTGCGGAACCCGGACCTCGGCGCCCAGCTCCTTCGCCGCGTGCTGCGCGAAGCTGGGGGAGCGCAGCAGCTCCCGGCCGAGCAGCACGGCGTCCGCCTGGCCGTCCGCGATGATCTTCTCCGCCTGCCGGGCCTCGGTGATCAGCCCGACGGCGCCCACCGCCAGGCCGGTCTCCTTCTTGACGCGCGCGGCGAACGGCACCTGGTAGCCCGGACCGGCGGTGATCTTGGCGTCCGGGGCGTTGCCGCCGGTGGAGGTGTCCAGCAGGTCGACGCCGTGCTCCCGCAGGTCCCGGGCGAAGCGCACGGTGTCGTCGGCCGTCCAGCCCGTGCGGTCGTCACCGGTGTCCTCGGTGAGCCAGTCGGTCGCCGAGATCCGGAAGAAGAGCGGCAGCTCGTCCGGCCACTCGGCCCGCACGGCGTCCACGACCTCCAGCGCGAACCGCGTCCGGTTCTCGTACGAGCCGCCGTAGGCGTCGGTGCGCCGGTTGGTGAACGGGGAGAGGAACTGGTTGATCAGGTAGCCGTGCGCCCCGTGGATCTCGGCCACCTCGAAGCCGGCCGCCAGCGCCCGGCGCGCGGTCGCCCCGAACTGCCCGACGAGTTCCTGGATCTGCGCCACGGACAGCTCCGCCGGCGTGGTGAACCCCTCGTCGAACGGCAGCGGGCTCGGCCCCACCGGCTCCCAGCCGTGCCGCTGACCGGGCAGGATCGGGCCGCCGCGGTTGACCCAGGTGCGCTCGGTGGACGCCTTTCGCCCGGCGTGGGCGATCTGGACGCCCGGGGTGGTGCCCTGGGCCTTGAGGAAGGCGGTGATGCGCCGGAAGGCCTCGGTCTGGGTGTCGTTCCACAGTCCGAGGTCGTACGGGCTGATCCGGCCGTCGGGGCGCACCGCGGTCGCCTCGGTGAGGATCAGCCCGGTGCCGCCCGTCGCCCGCGCGGCCAGGTGCTGGAAGTGCCAGTCGTTGGGCGCCCCCTCCTCCGGGCCGTCGGCCGCCGCGGAGTACTGGCACATCGGCGCCATCCAGAGGCGGTTCGGGATGGTCAGCGACCGAAGGGTGATGGGCTCGAACAGTGCGCTCACGGCGGGCTCCTGTGCCTGGGTGTGCCGGGAAGGACGGGAGCCGGACCGGCCCCTGCTCGTACGATAAACACCGTACTACGGTGGATGTCAAACTACGATGCTTCTCGTACAATGAGCGTGCGGACCGGGCGTCAGGGCCCCGGAACCCGGAGAGCGGGCCCGCAGACCCCACAGGAGCCGTGATGCCGACCGATACGACTTCCCCGGGCGCCGTGCCGGGACCGCGCACGCTCGCGCACCCGGCCCGCGAGGAGATCCGGCTCGCCGACGTCCTGCACGCCCTCGCCGACCCGATGCGGCTGCGGATCGTGTGCCGGCTCGCCGCCGCCGAGGGCGAGCTGAGCTGCGCGGACATCGAGCTCCCGGTCAGCAAGTCGACCTGTACGCACCACTTCCGGGTGCTGCGGGAGCACGGCGTGATCCAGCAGTTCTACCGGGGCACGGCCAAGATGAACGGGCTGCGCACGGCCGACCTGGAAGCGCTCTTCCCCGGCCTGATCGACGACGTCCTGCGGGCCGCCGACCTCCAGGAGCGCCGGCTCGGGGAACGCTGACGCCGGCCCCGCCCGCTCTCAGCGGGTCAGGCCCGCCGCCCGGGCCGCCTCCAACAGGCCGGACCAGTCCGGCAGTTTGACCGTTCCGCGCCCCAGCCCCCGGCCCCATTCCGCCTCGGCGGCCTCGATGGCGAGCCACCCCGGCCACAGCACCGGCTGCTGCCCCGCCCGGGCCAGCGCGGCCACCGGGTCCCCGGCCGACGCCCGGCCCGCCAGACCGGCCGCGTCCGCCAGCAGCGACTGTGCGGTCTCCTTGGCGCACGGCCGGTTCGTGCCGATCACCCCCGTAGGGCCCCGCTTGATCCAGCCCGCCACATAGACACCGGGCAGCGGCACCCCGTCCCGCAGCACCCGCCCCGCGGAGTGCGGCACCGTCCCGGTCGCCTCGTCGAACGGCAGCCCCGGCTGCGGCGTCCCCCGGTAGCCGACCGAACGCAGCACCAACTGCCCCTCGATCTCCTCGAATCGGCCGGTTCCGGTGACCCCGCCCCGCCCGTCCGGCGCGGTCCGCTCGAACCGGACGGCCCGCACCCCGCCGGCGTCCCCGAGGATCTCCACCGGCCGCAGGAAGAACCGCAGATGGATCCGGCGCCGCCGGCCCACCGGAGCGCCACTGCCGGCCGGCCGCTCCGCCCAGCCGCGCAGCACCTCGACGTTGCGCCGGGCCACCGCCGGCAGGCCCGCGGGGTCGCCGTACGCCGGGTCCAGCGCCAGCTCCTCCGGCCGCACCAGCACCTCCGTACCCGGCAGCGACCCCAGCTCGCGCAGCTCCTTGGTGGTGAACTTGGCCTGGGAGGGCCCGCGTCGGCCCACCATCCACACGTCCTCGACCCGGCTGTCCGCGAGCGCGCCCAGGGGCCCCTGCGGCATGTCGGTGGCGGCCAGCTCGGCGGCCGCCCGCGAGAGCATTCGCGCCACGTCCACCGCCACGTTCCCCACCCCGATCACGACGGCCGACCGGGCGGTGAGGACGAAGCGGTTCGCGGCCGCGTCCGGGTGCGCGCTGTACCAGGCGACGAACTCGGTCGCCGGATGGCTGCCGGGCAGGTCCTCGCCGGGGATGCCCAGATGCCGGTCGGTGGCCGCGCCCACGCAGAACACCACCGCGTCGAAGATCTCCCGCAGCTCCTCGACCCCCAGCCCCGGAGCCCCCGCCTCCACGTTCCCCACGAAGCGCACCCGGGGGTTCTCCAGCACCGTACGCAGGTTGTTCTGCAGCGATTTGATCTTTTCGTGGTCGGGTGCGACGCCGTAGCGCACCAGGCCGTACGGGCACGGCAGCCGGTCCAGGACGTAGACCTCGATGTCCGGCACGGCCTCCTGCTCGACGAGGGACTGGGCGGTGTAGACGCCGCTGGGTCCCGAACCGATCACTGCGACACGAAGCACGAGTGGCCCCTTTCGCGGGATAACCCCAGGATCGCACCCGCAAGCGCGCGACGGGAGATGCGCTATCGGGGTTGCTCCCGGTGGGATGAGCGTGCCGCGCTACTGGGCCGGGTGGGCTGGAGGCTAGGTTTTCAATGTGTCGGAAAGTGACTTTTATACCGTTAATCACCGATATGAAGCCCAGGGCGCGCCACGGGGGTGGCCCACGTGGGAGCTGCAGGCGCACGGCTCGGCCGCGCCCGCGCGCACGCCCGCCGCACCGGACGGGCCGGCCGGCCCGACCGACCCCCGGCTCGACCCGCTGGGCCCCTGGTGCAGCGCCCGGCTGACGTTCGCCGACGGCGCCCGCATCGACGTCCTCGTGACGGTCTCCGACGATCACATCACCGTCGAGGACGTACGGGCCGACCCGCCGCTCACCCTGGACGGCCTGGCCGACCTGGCCCGCTGGATCGAGGGCCCCCTGGACGACGCGTTCCGGGCGGCCACCGGACGCCCGCGGAAGCACCGCCCGACACCCCGCCAGCCCGGCCCGGCCGCCGGCTCACCGGAGCGGATGGTCCGCCCGCCGGGCACGCCCACGACGGGCCCGGCACAGCGTCCACCGGTCGACGCTGCGGCCGCGTCACCGACCGGCCGGACCGCCGGCGGGACGGGCGCCTCGCCGGCCGGCCCGACGGCGGAAGGGCCGCCCAACGGCCCGGCGGCCCCCACGGGGTCGATGACGGGACCCGCCCGGGTCGCCGAACCACCGGCGCCGCCCGCCGGGCAGTCGGCGCCGCCCGCCGGGCAGCCGGCCGACGCGGAAGAGGCGGCGGAAGCGGAGACAGCGGCGGAGACGGAGGCGGCGGCGGAGGCGGCCGGCAGGGGAGAAGCGGCAGGTCCCGAGGACGGGGAGCGCGCTGAGGCAGCGGGGGAGGGGCCTGCCGCGGCGGGCGAGTGCGCCGGGACGGGGGAGCGGGCCGCGGACGGGACGGGCAAGGTCGCGGCGCAGGCGGACGGGGCCGAGGCGCGCCCCCGCTCGGCGCCGCTCGCCCGCAAACGGGTCGCCGAGCGCCGCAAACTCGCCGCGGACGCCTACCGGCAGGCCCAGCGGGAGGGGCGCGACCCGGTGCTGGCCGTCATGCTCGCCACCGGACGCAACCGCCGGCGTTCCCTGCGGCTGATCGCCGGCGCCCGCGACGAGGGCCTCTTGACGCCGCGTCACAACAAGCGCTGACCCCTTCGCGGAGGTCCCGACGGCATCTCGGACGGCCGGGGCGTGGTCGTGCCCCGTTCCCTCCGAACTGCCGGCCTCAATTGCTCGTCAACTGCGGCGAGTTGGCGCGCGGCCGGGCCGCCGCGGCGGGCTCCTCGCCCGGCGGGACGCCCAGCTCCCAGTCCAGCCCGTACCGCTGGAACAGCTCGGCCCGCAACCGGGCCTGCGGCATCGGGGCGCCCGGCAGCAGCATCGGCACCACCGCGCCCATCAGCAGGGCCCGCAGCAGCGGATAGTCGGTGTCCGGGTCCGCGGAGCCGTACGCCACGACCGTCTCCCGCAGCAACTGCGCCAGCCGCTGCTGCTCGGGGCACTGGATGAACCCCTCGGCCGTCAGGATCCCCGCCATGTGCGTACGCATCAGCAGCGCCCTGTCATGCGCCAGTCCGAGGATCGCGTCGATGGCCCGGGCCAGCAGTTCCCGCCCCGTGTCCGGCCCGGTGGGCCGTGGTTCGCGTTCCAGTGCCGCCTGCAGGGTGAGGTGCATCAGCCGGTGCACCGCGGACTGCAACAGCTGCCGCTTGCCCGGGAAGTAGTACGAGATCAGCCCGCGCGCCGCCCCGGCCCGCTGGGCGATGTCCCCGAGCGTCGTCGCCTCGTAGCCGCGCTCCCCTACCAGATCGACCGTCGCTTGCAACAGCCGCTCGCGGGAGCGCCGCCGCAATTCTTCGTTGACCGATGCGCTGCGGGGGGACATCCTGTAACTCCTGCGTTGACTGGCTGGGAGCCAATATACTCAGACGGTCACCGGAAGTCCGTCCCCTCGGGCGGATCCGGGGAGCTGCCTGATTCGGGCGACGCGGGGGATCGCCCGAATCGGGCGCAGGTGCGGGCGGAGTTGGCCTCGTGATCTGCGTCGTGCCAGGTCATGGGGTTAACCCCGATGCACGCCACGTCGCAGGTTCAACCCTCTCCGGTCGGCTCTGATCATACCCATGCCGACTCGTCGCCGTCTCGTCTGATGACTCGTCAGATCACGTTCGTGTGCGCAGGGTTTCGTGTGCGCAGGGGTAAGGGCCCGTCAGCGCTCGCGAGCCCTGACGGGCTGGTTGTCCGCGCGCCCCTGAAGCACCATGACGTTCCTCAGTGACGGGCGGTGGATCACTTCACTCATCCGACCGTCTCGTGCACATCCCTGCTCGGGCGTTACCGGTTTCTGTTGTGCCGTGGGCTGACCGGCGCAGCGATCAGTGCCGGGACGGGGGTGGCGGTTCCGCGTCGGTATGTCTGCGGGACCGAAGGGTGGCGAGGCCGAAGGCCAGTCCTCCGGCGATGAACCAGGGGTTCCACAGGACCAGCGTCCAGGCCCGCTGTCCCGCGCTCACGGAAGCGTCCAGGTGCGCTGAGTCGGTCAGCAGCAGTACCTCGATACCGATGCCACGGGCCAGCAGGAGGGCACTGACGCCCCGTCCCAGCCACCTTGCCAGCAGGGCGGGGACACCTTGGAGCCCGGGCCGGGCAAGCAGCCACGCCAGCAGGGCGCCGAGGAGGCAGAGCACGCCCACGCCCCACAAACCGGCTACGACGAACCACAGCGGGCGCTCGGTGGCCAGCGGACCGGCGGAGAGGCTCAGCCCCGCATCACCGCCGACGGCCCAGTAGAAGTGCAAGCCGGCGAACGCGGTCGCCCACAGGCAGGCGAGACGCCCCCACAGCGTGGCCGGTGCTGCGTCCGTTCCCTCCGGTGGGCGTCTCACCGCCGGCCCTCACCGGTGTCGCACCCGTCAGCGCACGGGCTGCCCGCTTCCCGCGGCATCACGATGAACGCGGTGCCCTTGGCCAGGTCGATGCTGGAGCGAGGCGGCGCACCGTCGCTCTCGTCGTCCCGCCGCAGCAGCTCCACCCGCCGCTGCTCCAGCTCCACCGTCTTGTTCCCGTTCACGACCGCCGTGAATTCATCGAAGGCCGTGTTCGACAACGACCGCCCCGTGCGCCGACGGAGCCAAGGGATCAAGCCCAGCCCCGTGAACCCTCGCCACACGCCCTCCACCAGGGCGAACAAGACCAGCAGACACACGAACGCCGGGAACGACATCAGCCACATCGTCACAGCAGCGTCACCGCGCCGTACGGCACCCCACAGGGCCGGCTTCCCAACTCGCGGGCCATGCGCGCTGCCCCGGGGGGCACGGACCGCTCGGTCCCCTCGGCCGCCGTCGTGGGGCTCATCTCGCTGATTGCCATGGGATCACTGTTCTGGATCCGCAGCGCCCGGGGATCGGGCCGGCGCATGATCCGCCTCCCCCGTGCGGCGGAGGCGCCGCCACGGAGATCCACCGCACGGCGGAGGCGTTCCTACGGGCAGCGAGCGCCCGGCCCGCCGCGCGGGCCGGGCCAGCTCCTCGTCGGGGCGTTGCGTTCGCGTGCCGGACCAACCGACTCGAAGGCGCAGGGCAGTGGCCACGAGGTACGACGAGCTCTCCGTGCGCTACGAGGCGACGGTGCTGGTCGCAGCCGTGACCGAGTGGCTGTGACCAGCGCCGTCGCAACGGCCCTCAGACGACGTCGAATTCGTTGCCCTCGGGGTCCTGCATGGCGGTGGCGTAGAACCCCATGTCCGGCTCATCCTTGACCCGCAGCACGGTGGCACCGGCTTTGACCAGCCGTTCCACCGTAGCCTTGACCCGCTGGGTGCGGACGTCCCATGGGACGTCACGGCCCCCACCGACCTTCAGGTCGAAGTGCCACCGGTTCTTGGCGGCCTTCGCCTCCGGAACCTGCTGGAACCACACCCTCGGCCCACGTCCCGCGGGATCGATGATCGACTCGGGAATATCCCCGGCACCGGCCGGCAACTCCGCCTCGGGCACCCCCACCGCCGCCCAGTAAGCACGCCACGTGGCGTGCCCGCCCGGCGGAGGCTCGGGCACGTAGCCCAGGGCCTCGGCCCAGAAAGTCACCATTCTCTGCGGATCGGAGCAGTCGATCGTCAGCTGCACTGTCATCTCCATGGCCGGAGCATCCCAGACAGGTCTGACAGCCGATCCACTTTCGCAACAGGCCCTGGCTCAGCGGCAGAAGGAGCGCGGCGCCTCCGGCTCTCCGGGTGTCGGTCATGGTCGTGACCTTGCCGACCTTGGTGCCGGTCCCTGAACCGCTTCGCATCTCAGGCGGGCTGACCCCGCATCAGGTCGGAACGCGGGGGCGCAGGCCGTCGAGGATGGACGCCGCGCCGGTTCAGGCCCGCATGCCGCCGTCGACCCGGAGGACGGTGCCCGTGACGTAGGAGGCGCGGTCGCTGAGGAGCCAGGCGGCGGCCTGGGCGATCTCCTCCGGATCGGCGGCCCGGCCCAGCGGGGTCTGGGCGTTGAGCTGGTCGATGATGCCGGGGGTCCGCTCGTCCCACTCGTGCAGCATCTCGGTGAGCGTGGTGCCCGGCGCGACGGCGTTGACGCGGATGCCTTCCGGGCCGTAGGTGGCGGCTGCCGACGCGGTGAGGCTGTCGACCGCCCGCTTCGCCGCCCCGTAGGCGGGCAGCCAGGGGTTGGCCATCACGGCGCCGACGCTGGAGGTGTTGACGATGGCCCCGCGCCGGGCGGTGGCGCGGATGGCGGCGACCTCGGCGGTCATGGCCAGCCACGGGCCCTTGAAGTTGACGGCGCAGACGTGGTCGAAATCGGCCTCCGACAGCTGGTCCATCGGGCCGGGCGGCTGCGCCGTCGCGCCGTTGTTGAAGGCCACGTCGAGCCGGCCGTACAGCTCCACGGACCGCTCGACGGCGGCCCGGACGCTCGCCGGGTCGGCCAGGTCGCACACCACGTACTCCGCGGTGCCGCCGACCGCCCGGATCTCCTCGGTGACCGCCTTGAGCTGGCTCTCCGTACGGGCCGCGAGGAGCACCCGGGCGCCCTCCCGGGCGAACAGCCGTGCCGCTGCCGCGCCGATTCCGCGGCCGGCGCCGGTGAGGAAGGCGACCTTGCCGGCGAGCAGGCCGGAGGCCCCCGAGGCCGCAGAGGCCTCCGAAGACGCAGAGGCCCCCGAGGCCGCAGAGGTTCCGGAGGCCGCAGAGGTTCCGCAGGTCTCCGAGGGGGCGGTGGTGATCGGTGTGTTGTTCATGCCGACGAGCCTGGGTCCGGCGGCTGTGCTCATCCAGGCACCGGCAGTACCTGGATGGGGGCCGCGGCGCCCGCGCACACTGGGGGGATGGATCGACGAGTGCGACGTGAGCTTGGTGACTTCCTGCGCAGCAGACGCGAACGCATCACCCCCGCCGACGTGGGACTCCCCGCCGGGCCGCGCCGCCGCACCCCGGGACTGCGCCGCGAGGAGGTGGCGCAACTGGCGTTCATCTCGACCGAGTACTACGCGCGCCTGGAGCAGGCCCGCGCCGCCCACCCCTCCCGCGAGGTGCTGGCCCAGCTCGCCCGCGCGCTGCGCCTGTCGGACGCCGAGCGCGACCACCTCCACCACCTCGCCGGTGCCCCGCCAGGACCCCCGCCCGGGCCGTCGCGGGAGGTGCGGCAGAGCATCGTCGACCTGCTGCACCGGCTGCCGGAGGCCGCGGCGCTGGTGATGTCGGCGACGTACGAGGTCCTCGCCTGGAACGACCTGGCCGCCGCCCTGATGGAGGACTTCTCGGCCCTCCCGCCCCGGGACCGCAACCTCGTCCGGCGCACCTTCCTCGGCCCCTACCGGGACCACCGGCGGCTGTACGGCGTCTCGGACGCGGACGAGTTCGCCCGGACCTCGGCCCAGCACCTGCGGGCCGCCGCGGCCCGCTACCCCCACGACCCGGAGGTGACCGGTCTGGTCGAGGAACTCCTCGCCGGCAGCGAGGAGTTCGCCCGGCTCTGGGCCGCGCACGACGTCACCGACCGTCCCACCCTCTGCAAGACCTTCGAGCACCCCCTCGTCGGCCCGGTGTCCGTCCGCTGCGACGTCCTGGACATCGCCGACCGGGACCAACGCGTCGTCATCTACACCGCCGCCCCCGGCTCGCCGTCGGAAGAGGCGATGCGGCTGCTGTCGGTCGTCGGCACGCAGCGCCTGGAGGTGCCCGGCTGACCGGCCGACGGCGGTGGCGGAGCGTCCGTGCGGTGAACTGACGGGAAACTCTCGGAGCCGGTCCGGGAGAAGGGGTGTTCGGAGGCGGAGCGCTGCCTAGCATGGGGGCGGGCGCCGTCGGGTGGACCCGGACCGGACCAGGAGAAGGCCAGGAGCAGCATGAGAGCCACCGCGCGGACCAGGGCCGTCGGTGCCGTACTGGTCGTCGGCGGGCTGGTGGCCGGACTGGCGCTGGTGGGCGGGGCCGACGACGCGGGGGCGGGACGCGCCGCACCGGACGGACTGCCGCACACCCGCATCGAGGTGTCGCCCGGTGGGTGCGGCCGCGGATGGCGGCATCCGCGCCCCGGCTTCCAGGTCTTCGACCTGCACAACACCTCCGACACCGCCGCCGAGGTCTACCTCAAGAACCCCGCCGACGGCTCGGTCCACGGCGAGGTGGAGGGCATCGGGCCCGGCACCACCCGCCAGTTGCGGGTCCGGCTGGGCCGGGGCGCGTACGCCTTCATGTGCCTGCCGGACGACGCGAACGCGGTCACCGGGCCGACGGTGCGGATCGCGGGCGGCGGCCCGGCCGGCCCCGCGGCGGCCCCGGTCACCGAGCACGATCTGATCCCCCCGGCGCTCGCCTACCAGAAGTGGGTCGCCAAGGGCCTGGACGGTCTCGTCGGCAGGACCGGGCGGCTGCGGGACGCCCTGGCGGACGGCGACCGCGCGGCGGCCGAGGACGCCTGGCTGTCCGCGCACCTCGCCTACGAACGGCTGGGGGCGGCCTACGGGGCGTTCGGCGAGGCGGACGGGAAGATCAACGGCACCACCGCCGGCCTGCCGGACGGCGTCCGCGACCCGGCCTTCACCGGCTTCCACCGGATCGAGTACGGGCTGTGGCACGGACGGTCCACCGACTCCCTGCGCGGGCCGGCCACCGCACTCGCCGATGCCGTCAAGACGCTGCGGGACGACTGGGCCGAGGCCCGGATGGAACCGGCGGACCTCGGCCTGCGGGCCCACGAGATCCTGGAGAACACCCTCCAGTTCGAGCTGACCGGACGGACCGACTACGGCAGCGGCAGCAACCTCGCCACCGCCCGCGCCAACCTCGACGGCACCCGTGCCGTGCTCGCCCGGCTCCGCCCTCTGCTCGTCACCCGCTACCCCGAACTCCCCGCGCTGGAACGCCGGTTGGACCGGGCAGGGAAAGTGCTCGACGGCTTCCACCGGGACGGGCGCTGGACGCCGCTGGACCGACTGGACCGCCGGCAGCGGGAGCGTACCGACGCGGTGCTGGGAGACCTGGTGGAACGGCTGGCGTCGGTGGCGACGCTGTGCGACGCGCGCAGGACGGTGTGAGCGGGATGAGCGGCGTGAACGGAGTCGGGAGACGGGGGTTCCTGCGCGGCGCGGCCCTCGCCGGGGCCGGGCTGGCGGCCGGCGGGGCGGCGCCCGCACAGGGTTCGCCGCAGAACGACGTCACGGTGCCGGTGCCCGGCTCCGCGCTCGGGATCACGACCGCACCCCCGGTGCCGTTCCACGGTCCGCACCAGTCCTCGGTGCTCGCCCCGACCCGCCGGGTCACGGCCTTCACGGCGTTCGACGTCACCGCCGGCGACCGCGGTGAGCTGGCCGAGCTGCTGCGCACCCTCACCGCCCGGGCCCGGTTCCTGACCGGCGGCGGCACACCGGCGGACCCCGGAATCACCGGCCCGCCCGCCGGCTCCGGCATCCTCGGACCACTGCCGCCCGCCGGCGCACTGACGGTGACGGTCGGTGTGGGCGCGTCCCTCTTCGACGACCGGTTCGGACTGCACGGCCACGCACCGCGCCGCCTCACGGCCATGCCGACCTTCCCCGACGACGACCTCCGGCCCGAGTGGTGCCACGGCGATCTGAGCCTCCAACTGTGCGCCGACGACACCGACACCGTGCTGCACGCCCTGCGGGACATCGCCCGGCACACCCGGGGCGGCATGCAGGTGCGCTGGCGGATGGACGGCTTCAGCAGCCCGCCCCGCCCCTCCGGCACCTCCCGCAACCTCATGGGCTTCAAGGACGGCACGGCCAACCCGGACGCCGGGTCCGTCCGGGAGATGGACCGGCTGGTCTGGGCCGGCCGGGACTCCGGTGAACCGGCCTGGGCGGCCGGCGGCAGCTACCAGGTGGTGCGGCTGATCCGGATGCTGGTGGAGTTCTGGGACCGGGTGTCGCTGACCGAACAGGAGCGGATGTTCGGCCGCAACCGTGAGACCGGGGCGCCCCTGGACGGCAACCACGAACACGACGTCCCGCACTACCCCGGCGACCCCAAGGGCGACGTCATCCCCCTGGACAGCCACATCCGGCTGGCCAACCCGCGCACCGCGGACACCGACGGCCAGCGGATCCTGCGCCGCTCCTACAACTACGACCAGGGGGTGGACCGCAACGGCAACCTCGACATGGGCCTGCTGTTCTGCTGTTACCAGCGGGATGTGGCCGCCCAGTTCGAGGCCGTGCAGCACCGGCTCGCCGGCGAACCGCTGACGGACTACCTCACCCCGTTCGGCGGCGGGTACTTCTACGCACTGCCCGGCGTCCGCGACGCCTCGGACTGGTACGGCCGGGCCCTGCTCACCTGACCGACGCCCCGCCGGCCGCAAAGGGTCAACACCCGGTCAAGCTTTGGCCCGGCTTACCTGACTCAGTGTTCACCCGCCCGTCATCATGGCTCTGCCGAGCCGCTGCCCGCCCGGCCGAGCATCCGGGCGTACAGCACCACCACGTCCCCGTCCGAAGGATGTAACGAGCATGGCAAGCAGGGGAAGACGAGCGGCGATACGGGGCCTGGGAGCCCTTGCGGGCGCCGCGGCCCTCACCGTCCTGGGCACCGGGGTGCCGTCCTGGGCCGCCGGGCACCAGCCCGCCCCCTCCCGTACGGCCACCCCCATCAAGCACGTGGTCGTGCTCTTCGACGAGAACATCTCGTTCGACCACTACTTCGCGACGTACCCCAAGGCCGCGAACACCGACGGCACCCGCTTCACGCCGTCCCCGCGCACGCCCCGGGACATCGACAACCTGCGCACCGCCGGTCTGCTCAAGCACAACCCCAACCAGTACGCGCCCAAGCGGCTCACCCCGCAGCAGGCCATGACCTGCGACCAGAACCACGACTACGGGCCCGAGCAGTACGCGTACAACGGCGGGAAGGCCGACCGGTTCGTCCAGAACACCGACTCGGGCAAATGCTCCGGCGGCCTCTTCGGCGAGCCCGGACTGGTGATGGACTACTACGACGGCAACACCGTCACCGGGCTGTGGAACTACGCCCAGCACTACGCCCTCAACGACCGCTCCTTCAGCACCACGTACGGCCCGTCCACCCCCGGGGCCCTCAACCTGGTCTCCGGGCAGACCCACGGCGTCGTCTCCATGGACCCGGCCTCCGGTACGGAGCACCCGCGGCAGACCGACAAGCCCGATCCGCACGCCGTGCAGTCGCCCGACGCGCACGGCGTCGGCACGATCGTCAACGACCCCGACCCGGCGTACGACGACTGCTCCAACAAGGACCACACCGGCAAGAACGCGGTCGCCGCGATGCAGGGCCGCAACATCGGCGACCTGCTCACCGCGCGGCACGTCAGCTGGGGTTGGTTCCAGGGCGGCTTCCGGCCCAGCACCCCGTGGGACGGCCAGGACGGCCACTACGCGAAGTGCGGCGGCACCACCCACGCCAACGTCGGGGGCGCTGCGGTCGTCGACTACAGCCCGCACCACGCGCCGTTCCAGTACTACCGGTCCACCGCGAACCCGCACCACCTGCCGCCGAAGAGCGTCGACGAGATCGGTCACGCCGGGCCGGCCAACCACAACTACGACCTGACCGACTTCGACGCCGCCCTGAAGGCGGGCAAGCTGCCGGCGGTCAGCTTCGTCAAGGCCCCCGCGTACCAGGACGGTCACGCCGGTTACTCCGACCCGGTCGACGAACAGCACTTCCTCGTCGACCGGATCAACCGCATCCAGCAGTCGCCGCAGTGGAAGGACACCGCCGTCGTCGTCGCCTACGACGACTCCGACGGCTGGTACGACCACGCCTACGTGAAGCCGCGCAACGGCTCCAAGGACACCTCGACCGGCTCCAACGGCAAGGCCACCGACAGCCCGGCCTGCCAGGCGGGCCCCGCGGCCGCCGGCGGCTACGCGGACCGCTGCGGCCCCGGCACCCGGCAGCCGCTCCTGGTGATCTCCCCGTACAGCAAGGTCAACAAGATCGACCACACCCGCACCGAGCAGACCTCCCTCATCAAGTTCATCGAGGACAACTGGCACACCGGGCGGATCGGCGACGCCGCCTTCGACACCCGGGCCGGCTCCCTGAAGGGCATGTTCGACTTCCGGCACCCCAACAACAAGCAGGTGCTGCTCGACAAGGACGGCTCGGTCAGGTCGGTCGGCCCGATCCGGCCCGTCGCCCCGGTCGCGACCACCATCGACCCGGGCCCGGCCCTGCAGAACACCGCCTCGGCCACCGACTCCCCGGCGTTCCCCGTGCTCCCGGCGGCGATCGGCGCGGCGGTGGTGGCGGCCGGCGCGACCGGCACCGTCCTGGCGCTGCGCCGCCGCCGGACCCACGGGGCTGCCTGACCCACAGGGCCACCTGACACCGGAGGAGACCGCCCCGGTGACCGCGTCCGGCCGGACACGGTCACCGGGGCGTCCGCCGTCGCACGGGGACAATTCCGGTTGCCGGTACGGCAAAGGAGGAGAGGCGGCCTCATCTGCCGGGCTCTAGCGTGAAGAGAGGGCCAACGCTTTTCTCCGTACGGGAGCGCACGGCACGAAGCACAGGCGACGGAGCGAGGGGTGTGAGCGGGATGACCGAGGTCACCGAGCACGGGTCGCGGAACGCCGGGACCCTCGGGCGGACGACCATCGCCGACGGCGTGGTGGCGAAGATCGCTTATCTGACGGCCGGTGAGGTGGTCGGTGTGCACGCCCTGGGCAGCGGGTTCGCGCGGTCCATGGGCGAGCTGCGCAAGCGGGTGCCCGGCGGAGGATCGGCCGGCACCCACGGGGTCAGGGTCGAGGTCGGCGAGAAGCAGACGGCCATCGACCTGGACGTCATCGTCGACTACGGCGAGGTGATCCCGGACGTCGGACGGTCGGTCCGCGAGCAGGTCATCGCCGCGGTCGAGCGGATGACCGGTCTTGAGGTCGTGGAGGTCAACATCGCGGTCAGCGACGTGAAACTCCCCGAAGAGGAAGAGGAGGAGACCACCGAGCGGGTCCGGTAGCCGCGGATGAGGCCCCGCCGGGCCCGGGACGGGCCCGGCGGGTGCGATCCGGCCCGCCGGCGCCTGCCTCCTCAGTGCCCGGTCAGCGACTTCGCACCGGGCAGCGGGCACACCGCCACCCCGCGTTGCGCGACGCTGGCCAGGACCAGCCGGCTGCCCGTACGGCAGACCGCGGTGACCATCCGGTACGGCGACCGGGCGGCGCGCAGGTCCCACACCGGGTGGCCGTCGGGGCGCATCCCCAGCACCCGCACCGTCGGATGCGGCGGCGGGAAGGGGCGCACCCGCTGTATCGTCCGCCAGGCCGCGCGCCGCACCGGGCGCGGCAGGGCGTGCACCAGCTCAAGGGCCGGCTGGCGCGGCCCGGCGAGGGCCACCCAGAAGATGCCGTCGTCGGCGAGGGAGATGTTGTCGGGGTAACCGGGCAGGTCCGCGGCCAGGGTCTCGCAGTGGCCGGCCCGCGGCCCGGTGAGCCAGTAGCGGCGCAGCCGGCGGGCGCCGGTCTCGGCCACGACGAGGAACGACCCGTCCGGCGCCAGCGCCACACCGTTGGCGAACTGCAGCCCCGACAGCAGGACTTCGGGCGTTCCGCCGGGCCGCAGCCGCAGCAGCCGACCCGTCCCGAGGTGCTCCAGGATGTCGCCGGGCCACTCGTCCAGGCCGTAGCGGCAGCTGGAGACGGTGAAGTAGACCGTGCCGTCCGGCGCCGCGGTGACATTGCTGCAGAACCGCAGGGGCCCGCCGGCCGCCTCGTCGGCCAGTACCCGGACCGTCCCGTCCCGGGGTGTGAGCCGCAGCAGACCCCGGTAGGCGTCGCAGACGAGCAGCTCGCCACCGGGGAGCGGATGCAGACCGAGCGGCCGGCCGCCGGTGTGGCCCACGGCCTCCGCCCGGGCCGTCCGGTCGGCCGCTCCTGCCTCCGGCAGCCGCACCCGCCAGATCGTGCCGTCCGCGGCGCCCGTCAGCACGCTGCCGTCGGCGTCGGCCACCACGTCCTCGGGCCCCTCGATCCCGGGAGCGACGATCCGCGCCGGCGGGAGCGGCAGCGGCCCCCCGCCCGCGGCCCGCTCCCCCTGGACGGCGCTCACCGGCCGCGCCGACGCCGGGCCGCCCTGACGCACCGGGTCATCTCCTCCGCGTACGGCAGCACGACGCAGGCGCCGACGCCCAGGCCGAGGCCGGCCAGATAGCGGGCGGACAGCGGTTTCTCCTTGGGCCGCAGCTTCCAGTCGTCGGGTCCGCGGCCGCCGCGCAGGGCGGCCCGGGTCTGGTCGGCGTGGAGCGTGCACAAGAACGCCAGCGCGGTCAGCGGCAGGACCTCCAGGAAGCTGTGGATGTGCTGCTCGACCGGGTGCAGCTCGCGCTCGCCGTCCGCCAGGCTGACGTCCCACAGGGCGGTGGCGGCGTGGGCCAGCGCGGCACCGCCCATGACCGTCAGGACGAGCGGATTGATCCTGGCCAGCAGGCCCATCGCGAGCGGCACCCCGGCCTCGGTCAGCATCAGCGCGTGCACCGCCGATTCCCGCACCCCCGTGGTGTCCTCGATGCGGGTGCGCCGGTGCATGGCCCAGTCCGCCACCGACGGGACGAGCCACAGCGGCAGCACGCCGTACAGCAGGAACCGGCGGTTGGCGTCCTCGACGTCCATCGGCCGGCGCGGCATGTCGGGCGCGGTGAGCCGGCGCCGGCCGCGCCAGGCCCGGGCGACCGGGCTTTTCGTGAGGTCCATGCTTACGTCTCCTCCTCCATTCGGATCGCCTTCCTGAGAGGTCCTCGGCGGCCTTTCCGCCCCGGCTCTCGCGGGACTCCAGCAAGGCCGCCGCCACGGCGTCGAGTTTCCGCTGGATCGCATGTTCCGCCCGCAGCTCGGAATTCTTGAGCAGGGCGAGGAGAAGCAGGGTCACCGCGGTCATGAAGTCCCCCGCCGGCAGCTGCCAAGCCAGCGACAGATGGGCGAGGTGAACGGCGAGGAACAGGGCGATCAGAACGAGGCAGAGCACGAAGAAGAGCGGGGAACTGGTGAAATGCGAGGCTCTTTCGGCCAGTTCGGCGAACCGCCCCCGCTCGTTACCGCCGCGGTCCACGGGATGACGAAGGGCCATGGCTCCTGGATACTCGATGGGCCGCTACGGGCGGAGACCGCCATGCCGCCGGCCGGCACGGCGATTTCACCCGCACGGCCCTTCCCTTGCGCAGCGGCGCCGGTTACCTGCACAGCGACGGCGCCGGTCACTTGCGCGGCGACGGGGCCGGTCACTTGTGCAGCGACGGGCCGGTCACTTGAGCAGCGACGAGTCCAGCCGCGCCAGGAGGGCGGCCGGCCCGTCGTAGACCTCCCGCGCACCGGCGTCCAGCAGCTCGGCGCGGCAGTAGCCACCGGTGAGCACGCCCACGCAGGGCACCCCGGCCCGGGCACCGGCCTTCATGTCCCACACCGTGTCCCCGACGAAAACCGCCCGGGCGGGCTCGGTGCCGGCCTGCGCCAGCGCCTGTTCCACGAGGTCGGGGGAGGGTTTGCTGGACTCGACGTCGTCCGCGCCGGTGACCGCGGTGAGCGCGTCCTCGGCGTCCAGCGCGGCCCGCATGGCGCTCAGTTCGCCGCCGCCCGCCGAGCTGGCCAGGACCACCGTCCAGTCGCGCCCCGCGCAGGCCCGCAGCAGCTCGGCGGCGCCGTCCAGGGGCGCCAGCCGGTCCCAGTACTCGGCGAACAGCGTCTTGTGCGCCGCGTTGATCGCGGCATCGCCCTCGCGGTCCCGGTCCGGGCCCAGCAGATGGCCGATGAGGTGGTCGGCGCCCATGCCGACGGTCCGGTGGACGGCGGCCGTCGGCACCCGGTGGCCGGCCTGGCGGAACGCCTCCCACCAGGTGACGGCATGCAGATAGGTGCTGTCGACGAGGGTGCCGTCCATGTCGAACAGGGCGGCTCTGCGGTCCGCGGTCATGGTGCGCCTCCTTCGCAGCGGCCGGGGCTGAACGGAAATGCCGAGCGCCGGACCTGCCCTACTCGCGGCGCCGGGACTCGATGCCGTCGCCCTTCAGTTCGTGCGGTGTGCGCCGGTGGTCGGTCCGGGGGAGTTCATCGGGCTCGCGGCGCTCCACGACGTCGCCGACCGGCCCGCCGTGCGGCAGCCGCGGCTGTGACTCGGGGCGGGGCGGGCCCGGCTCGCGTTTCCTGATGCGCCGGCCCCGGACGAACGCCGCGAGCAGCAGGGCGACGACGAGGACACCGACGATCGTGAGCAGGGCGCCGCTCGTTCCGTGCGGAGCGGCGAGAGGCGCGGACGGATACGTGGTTTCCACGGTCAGCTTCTCCATTCCGGGCGGATACCCGGCACCTGTCCGGACAAGCGCCGGAATCACGCGGAGAGGGCCTTGATGAGGTCGCCCCGGTTCATCGACGAACGGCCGGGAATACCGGCCTCGGTGGCGAGTTCGTAGAGCTCGGTCTTGCTGCGTTGCTCCAGGTCCGAGGGCGCAGTACCGCGCTTTTCCGCCGGCGGGGTGCGGCGCTTTCCGCCCTTCGCCCGCGCGGCCTTTCGTTTGCCCTTCGCCGTGTCGAGGCTGGCGTTGAGGACCTCCATCAGATCGATGACATGGGTGGATTCCGGTGCCTCCGCCTCCTTATCCACCGTCTCGCCCTTGCTCTTCGCCTCGACGAGCCGGCGCACACGTTCCTGATAGGTGTCGTGGTACTCCTCGGGATCCCATCCGGTGGCCAGCGCCTCGATCAGCTGGAGCGGGGTCTTCAGTTCCTTCTCGGCGGGTTTCGACCTCGCGGGCAGGTCCGGGATTTCCCGGTGCGGGTCGCGCACCTCGTCCGCCCAGTGCAGGGTGTGCAGCGCGAGCACGTCGTCCTCGGCCTTGACGGCGGCCAGGTACTCCGGGTTGCGCAGGACGAACGTGGCGATCCCGGCCTTCCCCGACCGGTCCAGGGCCCGCTGGAGCAGCGCGTAGACCTTGGCGTACTCCTTGCCGCCGGGGCCGAGGTAGTAGGTCCGGTCGAAGCAGACCGGCTCGACCTCCGCCAGGTCGACGAATCCGCTGATCTCCAGCGCCCTGGACCGCCCCGGGGCGATGTCCGCCAGTTCCTCCGGCTCCACCAGGACGTAGGTGTCCCCGGCGTCCAGCCCCTTGACGATGTCGTCGGCGGCGACCTCCTCGCCGGTGCGCTCGTTGACCCGCTGGTTGCGGACCCGGTCGGAGGTGCCGCGCTGGATCTGGTGGAAGTGGAGGGTGTGGCTGTCCGTCGCCGTGTACAGCCGTACCGGCAGCGTGACCAGCCCGAAGGTCAGCGCACCGCTCCACACCGGTCGTGCCATGGATCGCACCTCTTCGCACCGGACGTGCCAGGGGCCTGGTCCTCTCCATGGCACGACCGATCGGCGGTGATCGCATCCCGGCGCGGGCCGGCCGCCGGATCCGGGCAGGTCTAGCGCGGCACCCGGGCCACCTCCGGTGTCTCGGTGTCCAGCGGCACCGACCAGGACCGCACCAGGCCGAGCTGGACGCCGTGGCGGGGCAGCACCGCGTCCAGGAGCCAGTCGGCGGCCACCCGCACCCGGTTCCCTGGCATCGCCATCAGGTGGTAGCCGCGGGTGACGGCACCGGCGAGCGGGCCGGACAGCGGGACGTGCAGCGGGTTCGCGGCGGCCTGGACCCCGCCCAGGTCGACCATGAACCCCAGGTCGTGGTGCTCGTACGCGCGCGGGGTGCCATGGCCGCAGGACGCCGCCACATTGTGCGCCGCGACCTTGCCCTGCCGCTGGGCGTGCTGGGCGGTCATCGGCGTCACCTTGCCCGGCCGGGTCAGATCCGGGACGGCCGCCGCGTCACCGCAGGCGAACACCTCCGGCCGCCCGGGCACACCCAGGTACTCGTCGACGCACAGCCGCCCCCGGTCGGTGGGCAGCCCCATCGAGGCCACCAGCGGGTCCGGGCGGACGCCGACGCACCAGATCAGACTGCGGCTGTCGACGAACTCGCCGTCGTCCAGCAGCACCCCGTCCGGGGTGGCCTCCTTGACCGACGTGCCGGTACGGACGTCCACCCCGCGGCCGCGCAGCACCCGCTCGGCCGTGTGGGAGAGCCGCTCGTCGAGCTCCGGCAGCAGCCGGTCGGCGATGTCCAGCAGCAGCCAGCGCGGCCGCGGACCGTCCCGCAGCCCGGTGTTCTGCCGGGCCAGCGCATCGGTGAACAGCACGCCGTGGGCGGCGACCTCGGTGCCGGTGTAGCCCGCGCCGACGACCACGAAGGTGGTCCGGGCGGCCCGTTCGGCCGGGTCCTCGGCGGTCCCGGCCATTTCGATCTGGCGGGTGATGTGGTCGCGCAGGTAGAGCGCCTCGGGCATGCCCCGGAAGCCGTGGGCGTGCTCGGCGACACCGGGGATGGGCAGCAGCTTGTTGACGCTGCCGACGGTGAGGACCAGCCGGTCGTAGTCCAGCGTGCCCTCCCGGTCCTCCGGGTCGGTGTACGCCACCCGGCGGGCGTCCAGGTCCAGGTCGTGGGCCTGCCCGAGGACGAGCCGGACGCCCGGCAGGGTCCCGGTCAGCGACACCGAGATCCGGCGCGGCTCCAGGATCCCGGCCGCCACTTCCGGCAGCAGCGGTACGTAGAGGAAGTAGTCATGGGGGTTGAGCAGCACGATCTCGGCGGCTCCCTTGGCCGTCCGGGAGAGTGTGCGGGCACATTCGTAGCCGGCGAAACCGGCTCCGACGATCACGATCCGAGGGCGACGTCGTTGCACGTGGACTCCTGCGGTCGAGGACGGTCAGTCGGTCGATTGCGGTGTTTCCCGGCCGTCCGGGCGGGCGGTGGCCGGGTCCGGTCCCGGTCCCGGTCCGTCGGACGGCCCCTTCGTGGCGCGTTGCGGGACGACGGTGTACGCCGGGTCCTCGGCGGAGGCGATCCCGGCGGCGAAGACGCCGAAGCGGGTGCACGCCGACCCGGCGAGCAGCGCCAGCCCGGCGGCGACGGCCGCGGCGCGGGAGCGGCGGGCGCCGAGCGCCGCGGTCAGCGCCCCGGCGCCGAGCAGCAGCTCCGCCCCGCGCAGCAGCCGCCCGGCCCGGCCCTCCCGCCAGGTCTCCGCCACCATCCCCAGCCGCCGCTTTGCCGCCCGCGTCGCCGCCGCGTCGGCAGCGGCGGCGAGGACGGCGGCGCAGCGCGCGGGCGCCGTCTCGCGGGGCGGCGCCAGCACCAGCGCCATGCCGGACGCCGCGGCGGTCGCGGAGGCCGCGAAGAGGTAGGGCAGTTCGCGGTGCGCGCCGTGCCAGGCCGGCACCGCGGTGTCCGCCGTGAGCACGGCGGTGTACGTGGCCACGGCCGGCCCCAGCGCCGCGGCGGTCGCGGTGGCGGCGGCACCGGTCCGCGGCAGCCGCCCGCCGACCGCGCACACCGCCGCCGCGCCGGCCGCCGGCCCGTAGCCGCTGAGCAGCCAGGAACCGACGCTCATCGGCGAGGTCGGCTTCAGCACGCGCAGCATGTTGCCGAACCGGGCGGGCCGGCCGAGGTCGTGGACGAGCGCCGCGGTGGACAGTGAGACGGCCGCCAGCGACGAGACCTTCATCCCGGTCGCCAGCGTGGTCCGGCCGGTCAGCTGGGCGCCCGCGGCGAGCACCGAGCCGGCACCCGCCAGGCCGCCGAGGAAGAAGTACCCGGCGATGTCCCGGGCCGACCAGGAGGGAGCCTTGATGACCGGCCGGCCGTAGTAGGAGTCGAACTCGGCGCGCGGGACCATGAGTTCCTCGCCCTTGCGGGGCCGCCGTGCGCACCGGTCGTCCACCCTGTCGGGCCGGGTCATCGCCGTCCCCTCCCTCGCCGCACCGCGGGCAGCGCGAAGGACAGCGCGAAGCCGGCCGCCAGAGACAGCGCCGCCGCGCCGGCGTGCTGCCACATCGCGGGCAGGTCCCGGGTGGTGACCTGGGGGTCCGGCGGCAGTCCGTAGACCTCCGGCTCGTCCAGCAGCAGGAAGAACGCCGCGTCCCCGCCGACCCCGTCCGCCGGGTCGTGGCCGTAGAGGCGGGCCTCGCCCACCCCGGCCGCGTGCAGCTGGTCCACCCGCAGTGCCGCGCGCTCGCGCAGCTCGTCGAGCAGGCCGAACTGGATCGACTCGGTCGGGCAGGCCTTGGCGCAGGCCGGTTCCTGTCCGGCGCCGAGCCGGTCGTAGCAGAGCGTGCACTTGAACGCCCGGCCGTCGGAGGGGCGTTGCTCGATCACGCCGTAGGGGCAGGCCGGGACGCAGTAGCCGCAGCCGTTGCAGATGTCCTCCTGCACCACCACGGTGCCGAACTCGGTGCGGAACAGCGAGCCGGTCGGGCAGACGTCGAGGCAGGCGGCGTGGGTGCAGTGCTTGCAGACGTCCGAGGACATCAGCCAGCGCAGGTCACCGCCGGCCGACTGGTCCGCGTCCGCGGCGAGCGGCAGCACCGTACGGCCCTCGGGCGCCGGCACCGGGGCATGCGGCTTCGACTGCTCGATGAAGGCCACATGCCGCCAGGTGGACGCCCCCAGCCCGGCGGTGTTGTCGTACGACATGCCGGTGAGGGTCAGTCCGTCCTCCGGGAGGGCGTTCCACTCCTTGCACGCCACCTCGCACGCCTTGCAGCCGATGCAGACGGAGGTGTCGGTGAAGAACCCGACCCGGGGCGGGGCACCGGTGTGCCCGGCGTCGCCGGCCGGGTCCGGTTCCGGGCCGCTGAGCAGGCTGTCGGTCATGGCCGTCGGTCCTCTCCGGTGTGCTCGGTGATGCCCGCGCGCCGCCGGTACTCCGCCACCAGGCGGGGCAGGGCGGGGCCGCGCGGCCGGCGGCCCGGGCGGATGTCGGCGGTGAGCGCCTTGTCCTCCTGGATGTGCGAGTTGGGGTCCAGCACGATCGCCATGAGCTCGTTGGCCGCGTCGCCGGTGACCGTCCCGTTGGGGCCCCAGTGGAACGGCAGCCCGATCTGGTGCACCTCGCGGCCGTGCACGGTCAGCGTCCTGATCCGGTCGGTGACCGCGACCCGCGCCTCGACGGCGTTCCGGGCGGTGATGATCGTCGCCCAGCCGTTGTGCGTCAGACCGCGCTCGGCGGCCAGCCGCGGGGACACCTCGCAGAACAACTCCGGCTGCAGCTCGGCGAGATGGGACGACCAGCGGCTCATCCCGCCCGCCGTGAAGTGCTCGGTCAGCCGGTGGGTGGTCACGACGTACGGGAAGACCTCGGCGCCCGGCTCGCCGCCACTGGGGTGGTAGCGGTTGCCCTCCCGGACGTACCGCTGCTGTGTGGGGGAGCGCGGCCGGTCGGGGTAGAGGGCGTTGCCGAACGGCGAGTCCTGCGGCTCGTAGTGGGTCGGCAGCGGCCCGTCGAGCAGCCCGGACGGGGCGAACAGCCAGCCCTTGCCGTCCGCCTGCATGATGAACGGGTCGTCGCCGCGCAGCGCGTCCGGCCCGGTCGCGCCGGGCGGCGGTACGTGGTCCGGCGCCCGGTCGGGCACGAAGTCCGGGACGTCGCGGCCGGTCCAGCGGCCCGCACCGGCGTCCCACCACACATACGCCTTGCGGGCGCTCCAGGGCGTGCCGTCGGGGGCGGCGGACGCCCGGTTGTAGAGGATCCGGCGGTTCGCCGGCCAGGCCCACGCCCACTCGGCGGCCACCCAGTCCTGCTCGGTGTGCGGGGTGCGGCGGGCCGCCTGGTTGACGCCGTCCGCGTAGACCCCGCAGTAGATCCAGCAGCCGCAGCGGGTCGAGCCGTCGTCCTTCAGCTCGGTGTAGGCGCTCAGCGGGGCGCCGTCCGGGCCGTGGCCGTTGATCTCGGCGAGGACGGCGGCCGCGACCGGCTCCCGGTGCTCGCCCTCGACCGGGTAGTCCCAGGTCAGGTCCTGCACCATGCGGTCCCTCGGGTCGGTGGACGCCGCCAGCTTCTCCTTGATGCGCCGGCCCAGGTGGTACATGAACCACAGATCGCTGCGGGCGTCGCCGTCCGGCTCGACGGCGGCGTGGTGCCACTGCAGCCAGCGGTTGGTGTTGGTGAACGACCCGGACTTCTCGGTGTGCGAGGCGGCCGGCAGGAAGAACACCTCGGTCCCGATGTCCTCGGTGCGCAGCTCCCCGCTGTCGATCTCGGGCCCGTCCTTCCACCAGGTCGCCGACTCGATGAGCGAGAAGTCGCGGACCACCAGCCAGTCGAGCCGCGCCATGCCCAGCCGCTGCAGCCGGGTGTTGGCGGAGCCCACGGCGGGGTTCTCGCCCATCAGGAAGTAGCCCTTGCAGACGCCGTCCAGCTGCGCCACGACGGTGTCGTAGGTGCTGTGCGAGCCGGTCAGCCGTGGCAGGTGGTCGAAGCAGAAGTCGTTCTCCGGGGTCGCGGCAGCGCCGTAGTACGCCTTGAGCAGGCTGACGAAATAGGCCCGCATATCGCCCCAGAAGCCCTTGTCGGTGCGGCTCGCCGCGACGAAGGTGTCCAGGTCCTCGTGGGCGTGCGCATGCGGCATCGGCAGATAGCCGGGCAGCAGGTTGAACAGCGTGGGGATGTCGCTGGAGCCCTGGATGGAGGCGTGGCCGCAGAGCGCCTGGATGCCGCCGCCGGGGCGGCCGATGTTGCCCAGCAGCAGCTGCAGGACGCTCGCGGCCCGGATGTACTGGGAGCCGGTCGCGTGCTGGGTCCAGCCGACCGCGTAGACGAACGCGCTGGTCCGCTCCCGCCCGGAGTTCGACGTCAGCGCGTCGCACACCTGCCGGAACGTCTCGCGCGGGATCCCGCAGGTCCGCTCGACCAGCTCCGGGGTGTAGCGGGCGTAGTGCCGCTTGAGGATCTGGTAGACGCACCGGGGGTGGGTAAGCGTCGGGTCCTGCGGCGCCGCGGCGGCGGCCTGCGGGCCGCCCGAGCCGTGGGTCTCGGCGTGGCCGGGGGCGTGGTGGGAGGCCTGGCGGAGGTCCTGGAGCCGGCGGTCGTGCAGCTGCTCGACGTCGCCGGCCGGGGCCTGGACGTCGGTGCCCTCGTACTGCCAGCTCGCCGGGTCGTAGCGGCGGCCCTCCTCGTCCAGGCCGGAGAACACCCCGCCGAGGTCCTCGGTGTCCCGGAAGTCCTCGCTGATCAGGGTGGCGGCGTTGGTGTAGGCGAGGACGTACTCGCGGAAGTCCTTCTGCTCGGACAGGACGTGGTGGATCAGCCCGCCCAGGAAGGCGAGGTCGGTGCCGGCCCGGATCGGCACGTGCAGGTCGCACAGTGCGCTGGTGCGGGTGAAGCGCGGATCGACATGGATGATCCGGGCGCCCCGGGCCTTGGCCTCCATCACCCACTGGAAGCCCACCGGATGCGCCTCGGCGAAGTTCGAGCCCTCGATGACGATGCAGTCCGCGTGCTGGAGGTCCTGCATGAAGGTGGTCGCCCCGCCCCGCCCGAACGAGGTGCCCAGACCCGCGACCGTCGAGCTGTGGCAGACCCGGGCCTGGTTCTCCACCTGGACCACGCCCAGACCCGTCAGCAGCTTCTTGATCAGGTAGTTCTCCTCGTTGTCGAGGGTCGCGCCGCCCAGGCTGGCGATGCCGAGCGTGCGGGCCACCCGCTTGCCGTCCACCTCCCACTGCCAGGTGTCCCGGCGGGTCTCGATCACCCGCTCGGCGATCATGTCCATGGCGGTGTCCAGGTCGAGCGGCTGCCAGTCGGTGCCGTACGGCCGGCGGTAGAGGACCTGGTGGCGCCGGGACGGCCCGGTCGTCAGCTGGAGCGTCGCCGACCCCTTGGGGCACAGCCGGCCCCGGCTGACCGGCGAATCCGGGTCTCCCTCGATCTGCACCACCCGGTCGTCCTTGACGTACACCTGCTGTCCGCAGCCGACCGCGCAGTACGGGCAGACCGACTTCACCACCCGGTCGGCGGTGTCCGTCCGCGGCCGGAGCGCCTCGGTGCGCGCGGACATCGCGGCGCGTCCGCGGCCCAGCGGATCGCCGCCGGTCAGCTGCCGGTACACCGGCCAGTCACGCAGCAGCCTCCCCACGCCCATGGCTCCTCCAAGCACCTCGCGCCGTGCGGCCGGGAGCCAAACTGCCTCCCGCGGCCCTCGCGTGCCCCTTGGCGGGCGTGTTACTCACCCGACCGGGCACGCGAAGAGCCGCGGTCGGGCCCCGGGGCGCACGTGCGGCGCCGCCCGCCGCGCGCCACAGTGAGAGATGCGGCATCCGAGGAAAGGCGGGCCGACCCGTGAGTGGCAGGAACGGACTGACGACGTACCGCGGCAAACGGCACTTCGACCGGACCCGCGAGCCGCGGGGCGGGCAGCCCTCCTCCGGCGACACCCCGTGCTTCGTGGTGCAGATCCACGACGCGAGCACCCTGCACTTCGACTTCCGGTTGGAGGTCGACGGCGTCCTGAAGTCCTGGTCGGTGCCGAAGGGCCCGTCCACCGACCCGCAGGACAAGCGGCTGGCCATGCCCACCGAGGACCATCCGCTGGAGTACCGGGAGTTCGAGGGCGTCATCCCGGAAGGGGAGTACGGCGCGGGCACCGTCATCGTCTGGGACGAGGGCAGCTACCGGCCGCTGCCCGGGAGGAGGAAGGGCCGCCCCCGCACCTTCGGCGAGGCACTGGAGCAGGGCCACGCGTCCTTCTGGCTCGACGGCAGCAAACTGCACGGCGGCTATGCGCTCACCCGGTTCCGCGGCGGCGACGACCCCGGGAAGCGGGAGTCCTGGCTGCTGGTCAAGGAGAACGACGAACGAGCCGAACGGCGCGGCACCCCCGACGCCCGCCGGGGCACGGCATCGACACGATCGTGCTCTGCGGCCAGGTCACCGAACAATGCGTGCTCTATTCGGCGCTCGACGCCCATATCCGGCATCTCAACGTCATCGTCGTCGAGGACGCCTGCGCCCACATTCACCGGGATCTCGCGGAAGCCGCGCTGCGCATGATGGAACGCAATATGCGGGCCCGTATCGTCAGGTCCACCGCCGGGGAAATCTTCTGAATCCCGCCGGAATCCCCCCGGCGGACGGCGTGAAAGGTACGGCGAAGGAATCTCGGGCCCGGGCGGCTAGACCTCCGGCTCCCCGTCCCCCGCGTCGTCGCGGGCGATGTGCACCGCGGCCTCCTCGGCGGACGCCGCACCGCCGTCGATGCCGACGTCCCGGGCGGCGATGTCGTCGCTGCCGCCGCGCCAGAAGCCCTCGTCGGTGCCCACGAGCCGGCCGGCCCGCTCCTCGCCGCACTCCAGATCCACCGGTTCGCCCACGCCGCCCGGCAGATCGCCGATGCCGTCGCCGTCGACCGGGAGCACGTCCGGCACCTCCACGGCCAGCCGGTGCTCCAGCGACTCGCGGTCGTGCAGTTCCCGTGCCGTGGTGCCGTCGTGGTTGACCACGAAGGGCCGTTCGGGCGGCGAATAGCCGGTGTCCAGCATGGCATCGAGGTCGGGCTCGTCGAGGGCGTCCTCCATGTCGAGGTCGTTGGGGTTGTCCTGGGGGTCGGAGCTGGGCGGCTGGTAGACCTCGTCGCCCATCGCGTCGTCGGACATGACCGCCCTCCCTCTCCCGTCCGCTCGGCCCGCCGCCGGGTGCGGCGGAGCCCTCTGCCACCAATTGTCCGCCTCCCGGCGCCGCTCGGCAGCGTCAGGAGGCGGACGGCCGGGTCAGCGCCGCACGTGCTCGGTGTGCAGTCCGATGGCCTCGGCGATGGCCTGCACGTTCACGTACCGGTCGTGCGCCGGCAGCCGTTGCGCCAGTTCCACCAGCCGGTCCGGCGCCTGGTTGCGCCGCAGCGTCTCGATGACCGTGTTCTTGTCGGCGGGGTACAGGCTCCGGCCGAGGTGCTGGGCGAGTTCGGAGCGCAGTCCGACGTCCTGCTCGGTCATCCCGCTCGGCGTACCGCCGCGGTAGTCGCTCGCGGGCGACCACGCCGGCACCGGCTGGTCCTCGCCCGGGGGCTGGAGTTCGTGCTCCTCGTCGGTCCGCAGCGAGCGCTCCGCGGCCAGTTGACCGCGCAGCTGCTTCTTCATCATGTCGTCCCGGGCGGGGCCGGTCTTGTCCGTTCCGTGTTCCATGACCATCGCTGCCTCCGGTCTCCGAGTCGTACCGACCCGACGCGTTTCTCCCAGTTTCCCTGGTCCTTCCGCCCTAACAACCCGACGCACTCGATTCAAGCCCCGGTACGGAATTCACCCGAACTACTACTCTGGGTGACCGCCATCGAGGCATATCCCCGGCCGGAACGCAATGCATACGCCCTGGGGGATCGGGAATTCGTATGACAGCCAACCGCATACGCAGCGACGCATACGCGTCCCACGCATACGCAGCCAACTGCAGACAAGCCCACCGCATAACCGGGAGAACCCAAGGAGGCAGCGCCATGCGACTCTCGCTCCTTCGACCGGTCATCGATCGGCCGGGCCCATGGGCAACCGTCTATGCCGATATCTCGCACGGCACCGAGGACGCCGAAAAGCAGCAAGAGTTGACGGCGAGCGCGACCACCGCGCAGCTCTTCGCGCTCGGCGCGGACGAGGCCACCTGCGGCGCCGTGCACGAGGCCCTGGTCACGCGGCGCGAAGGGGAACCGCAGTCGCACGCCGGGCGGGTGCTGTTCGCCACCAACGGCAAGGTCGTGCTCGACGCACCGCTGCCGGGGCCACCGCCGACACCCTTCGCCGCCTGGGGGCCGGTGCCCCGGATCGCGCCCTTCCTGGCCGCGATCGGCGACGACCCCGTCTGCCTCGTGGTCCGGCTCGACCGCACCGGCGCGGACCTCGCCGTCCTGGGGCAGCAGGGCACCGAGGACGCGGCCGGCAAGGTCACCGGCGCCGAGTGGCCCATCCACCGCACCACGTCCTCGGACTGGTCCGAAACCCACTTCCAGGCCAAGGTGGAGAACACCTGGGAGCAGAACGCCGCGGAGATCGCCGATGCGATCCGCCGCACCGCCGAGGAACACGGGGCGGAGGCCATCATCCTCATCGGCGACGCCCGCGAGCGGCACCTCGTGCACGAGAAGCTGCCGGAGCAGCTGCGCGGCCTCACCTACGAGAGCGAGCACGGCGGCCGCGCGGCCGGCTCCGAGAGCGACCTGGTGGAACGGGACATCGCCCAGGTCCGGGCCGAACAGGAACGCCTGCACGTCGCGGAGGTCACCGACCGCTTCCGTACCGGCGAAGCCCCCGGCAGCAAGGGCGCCCCGCACGCCGCGGCGGGTATCCCCGCGCTGGTCGAGGCGGCCCGGGAACACCGGATCGACACCCTGCTGGTCGACCCGCACGGCGCAGACACCGGACGCCAGGTCTGGGTCGGCGAGGGCGCCGACCAACTCGCCGTGCGCGGCACCGAGTTGCAGTACCTCGGCGAGGTGCGGCCGGCCGCCGCCCGGGCCGACGACGCGCTCATCCGGTCGGCCGCGGCCAGCGGCGCCGAGGTCGTGATCGTCCGCGATCCCGAACGGGCGCCCTCCGGCGGGCTCGGCGCCATCCTGCGGTGGACGGACGAGCCGGCGCCGGAGTGAGCCGCCGCCCGGGAATCCCCCGGTGGCGCGCCGTGAGCCCTCAGTCCTGGGCTTCGGCCGCCACCGGTTTCGGGATCAGGAACGAGGTGGCGATCGCCGCCGCCAGGACGACCACACCGGCGATCATGCCCGCGGTGTAGCCGCCGGCGGACGCCGGATCGGCCGGCGTGGCGGCGGTCTTGACCGCGTAGAGCACCGCGAAGCTCAGCCCCGCGCCGAGATTGAACGCGCCCGCGTTCAGCCCGGGCAGGAAGCCCGGGTTCTCGCTGGGGGAGAGCACGATGCCGAGCCCGTTGAGGACGATGTTGGCCACGCCCGCGTAGGCGATGCCCACCAGGATCGAGGTCGCCAGCAGCAGGACGTGCGAGTGGCTGTGCATCGTCGCCAGCATCAGCACCACCGTCGCCACCGAGCCGACCAGGCCGCACCGCAGGACGCGGCCGTAGCCGAAGGTGGCGGCGAGCCGGCCGGCCAGCGGGCCCATGGCCAGACCGGCCAGCGCGTACGGCGAGAGCGTCCACCAGGCGGACGCCTCCGCGCTCATCCCGAGACCGGCCTGCGCGTCCTGCGCGAACGCCGGGATCAGGCCGTTCATCACGGCGAACACACCGGTCATGGTCAACACGGTGGTCAGCAGGGTCGCCCAGGTCGCGCGCTGCTTGAGGTGCCTCGTGGCGACCAGCGGGTGCCCGCTGCGGTTCTCGGTGCGCCAGAAGAGGCCGAAGGCGGCCGCGGACACCACGACGAGGACGGCGATCAGCGGCCAGTCGGCGGCGGCCAGCTTGCCCGCCTCGTTCAGCGCGGTCAGCAGCGAGCCGACCGAGACGACGAGCAGGGCGACGCCGGGCCAGTCCATCCGGCGGGCGCCCGGGGTGTCCGGGGCCGGAGCCCTGGACTCCGGGGTCAGGGTGGCGACGAGGACGGTCGCCAGCGCCGCGACGACGGCCATGGCCCAGAAGACCGACCCGAAACCGTGGTTGTCGGCGAGGTAGCCGCCCGCGAGCGAGTCCACCCCGGCGATCCCGCCGTTGACCGCGGTGATCACGCCGAGCAGGGTGCCGTACCGCTTGGGCTCGCGCACCTCGACCCGCAGCATGATCAGGCACAGCGGGACGACCGGACCGCTGACGCCCTGGATGATCCGGCCGGCGAACAGCATCGGCACGCTGGTCGCCAGTGCGGCGAGGACGCAGCCGACGACCATCAGGCCCAGCATCCCGGTGAGCACCCGGCGGCGGCCGATGACGTCGCCCAGTCGCGGGAGGAACAGGGAGAACAGGGCCGCCGAGGTGAAGAACGCGGTCTGGGTGAGGCCGATCTCGGCCGAGCTGGCACCGAGGGTGTCCTCGATGTTCTTCAGCGCCGGGCTGAGCATGCTGGCGTTCAGCTGGAACGCGAAACAGGCCGCCAGCAGCGCGGTGACCAGCACCCCGATGCGGACGCCTGAGCCGGTGCCGTTCGCCTCGGCGGGGGACCGGGTGGACTGGGTGAGGGAGGTGTTCATGCCGTTCGTACCGTTCGTGCCGTTCATTCCGCCACGTCGCCGATCCGCTCCAGCGCGTCCACGACGAGGTTCCAGAACCGCTCGTGGTCGAGCTTCACGGCGACCTGGGTGGTGCAGTCGTCCGGCGCGGGCGCGCGGAAGTCCGTCACGGTCATCCCGACGGTCAGCGCACCGCGCAGCTCGACGTCCACCGGGGCCCGGCGCACGGTCATCACGTCCGGGTCGATGACGTACGCCACCGCGCACGGGTCGTGCACCGGCGGGTGCTCGAAGCCCTGGTTCTCGCGGTAGGCCTCGCGGAAGAAGTCCAGCAGTTCCAGCACGAAGGTGGCCGGCTTGGTGCCCACCGCGGCGATCTTCTCCTCGACCGCGGGGGTGGCCAGCGCCTGGTGCGTGAGGTCCAGCCCGACCATGGTGACCGGCCACTTCTCGTTGAAGACGATGTGCGCCGCTTCGGGGTCGATGATGATGTTGAACTCGGCGACCGCGCTCCAGTTGCCCTCGTGGTAGCCGCCGCCCATCAGCACGACCTCGCGGACCCGCTCGACGATCCGCGGCTCCTTGCGCGCGGCCAGCGCGATGTTGGTCAGGCCGGCCGTGGGGACGATGGTGATCTCGCCCGGCTCGTGCGCCATGACGGTGTCGATGATCAGGTCCACCGCGTGCCGGCGGTCCAGTTCGAGGGTGGGCTCGGGCAGGTCCGGGCCGTCCAGGCCGGTGTCCCCGTGGATCTCCGGCGCCGTCTCGATGTCCCGCACCAGCGGCCGCGGGCAGCCGGCCGCGAAGGGGACCCCGGTGATCCCGGCGATCCGCGCCACGGACAGCGCGTTGCGGGTCACCTTCTCGACCGACGCGTTGCCGACCACGGTCGTCACGGCGACCAGCTCGACCTCGGGGTTGCCGTGTGCCAGGAGCATGGCGATCGCGTCGTCGTGCCCCGGGTCGCAGTCGAGGATGATCTTTCTGGCCAACGGACGAGCCCCTTTGCTCTGCGGAACGGTGGTGCGGGTGAAGTCTCTGGGTGCGCCCGCAGGAGGCGACTACCGCTGGAAAACGTTCTCCGAGAATTTCGCCCATCGCTCCGTGCGATGTCAACGAAATGTGAGCCATACGACCGCTTGATCCGGCTCACGGACACGGTGGGTGAGCGGTGATAACGTTTGCCGCCCTCATCCGGTACGGGTCGACAAAAGGGGCGCCACCGTGGCCGAAGTGACCTTGAAGGACGTCGCGCTGGCGTCCGGCTGCTCCATCGCCACGGTCTCCCGGGTCCTCGCCGGCACCCGCCCGGTCGGCGCCGAGACCGCCCGCACCGTCCGCGCGGCGGCCGAGCGGCTCGGCTACCGCCCCAATCACGTCGCCCGCGCCCTGCGCAGCCGCTCCACCGGCACGGTCGGGCTGGTCCTGCCGCAGATCACCAACCCGTTCTTCCCCACCCTGGTACGGGAGTTGGAGCACGCCCTGCACGCCGAGGGCCGTGCCGTCCTGCTCGCCGACTGCGATGACGACCCGGCCACCGAGGCGGCCCGGATCAGCGCCCTGCTGGCCCGGCAGGTCGACGCGCTGCTGCTGATACCGGTCGACGAACGGCACAGCCGGGAGGCGGTGGCGGCGGCCGCCGCACAGGTGCCGCTGGTCCTCCTGGACCGCGGCTGCGGTCCCGGCGTCGCCGACTCCGTCGCGGTCGACAACGCCGCCGGAATGGCGCTCGTCCTGGCCCACCTGGCCGCCACCGGGCGCCGCCGCCCCTGTTTCATCGGCGCCGCCGGCACCGCCTCCGCGGCCGTCGAGCGGCGCACTGCCTACGAGACCGGCGCCGCGGCCCTCGACCCGGCGGCACCCGGCCGGCTCGCCCTCGGCGACTTCTCGGCGGAGTGGGGCCGGGCCGCCGTCGACCGCCTCTGGCCGTCCCGCCCGGACGCGGTGGTCTGCGCCAACGACCTGATCGCGGCCGGCGCGCTGCAACGGCTGCGGCAACTGGGCGCGGACGTCCCGGGTGAGGTGGCGGTCACCGGCTTCGACGACATCCCGCTCGCCGGTCTGGCCGACCCCGCGCTCACCACCGTCCGCCAGCCGGTCGCCGACCTCGCCGCCGAGGCCGCCCGGCTGCTGTCCCGCCGCCGGGCCGACGGTTCGTCAGGACCGTGCCACACGGTCCGCCTCGCCCCGGAGTTGGTGGTCCGGGCCTCCAGCGGGACGGCCGCCGCGGTACCGGCGGACGGGCCGGTCCGGACCTATTGACCGTACACGGTCAGGGAGTAAAGTCCAGACCAATCAGTGCACCCCTCGCGCCTCCCACCCCCCTCGCGAAAGGGTCGACATGAACAAGAACAGAAGGCTGGCTCTCGCCGTCGGCGCCGGAATCGCCCCGCTGCTCGTCGTCACCCTGCCGGTCGCCCCGGCCGGTGCCCACGGTTACGTCTCCGCACCCCCCAGCCGCCAGGCGCAGTGCGCCGCCGGCGCGATCGACTGCGGCCCCGTCAAGTGGGAGCCGCAGAGCGTTGAGGGCCCCAAGGGGCTGACCAGTTGCAGCGGCGGCAACAGCCGGTTCGCCGAACTCGACGACGACTCCAAGGGCTGGAAGGTCACCCCGGTCGGCCGCACCCAGGCCTTCCGCTGGCATCTGACGGCCCGTCACGCCACCAGTACCTGGCGGTACTTCGCCGGCGGCCGGAAGGTCGCCGAGTTCAGCGGCGGCGGCGCACAGCCCCCAAAGACCGTGACCCACACCGTCAACTTCGGCAGCCTCACGGGCAGGCAGAAGATCCTCGCGGTCTGGAACATCGCCGACACCGCGAACGCCTTCTACGCCTGCATCGACGTCACCATCGGCGGCTGACCCGGTACCGGCGACCGGTCCGCTACCTCCGCGCACGTCCCCCTCGTCCCTCTCGTCCCCCCTCGGCCGACCCCGTCCCACCTGCCCCGTCGCCCTGCCGCGTCACGGCGGGGAACGGTGGTCGGCAGGGTGACGGGGCCGGCCGGCGCACCCGTTACGATCGGCCCATTCATGGCCGTTGTGCGTGGCCGCTGCCGGGAGGAAGAGATGGGCCTGTTCCGCCGAGGACCGAAGCGGGATCCCCGCGACCTGGCACGCGACGGGGAGTTCAGCTTCTTCTCCGAGCGCGAGGGCGGCGTCTTCCGCTCCCAGGTCCGGCAGGCCTTCGCCGAGCAGGGCCTGGAGGTCACCGCGTACGCGGGAGCGGTCACCGACTCGTCGGGGCGTCAGTTCGGCCTCGGCAACCTCGCGGCGGTGTGCCACCGCGACCGGCGCGGCGAACGCGCCTGGCCCGGGCTGATCCGGGACCACGTCGGCAAGGTGCTGCGCACCATGGACGGCCCGCAGCCGCTGGAGGTGCTCTCCGCGGACGAGATCCGCGCCTGCCTCTACCCCCGCGTCGTCGCCCAGGAGACCCTGCCCGCCTCGGACTCCTTCCGCTACGGCCGGGAACCGGCCCCCGGCCTGCGGGAGGTCCTCGCCCTCGATCTGCCCGAAGCGGTGCAGATGCTGAGCGAGGACTCGCTGAGCGACCTCGGGGACGTCGCCGAGCTGCGGATCCGTGCCCTGAACAACCTCCGCGCTCTGCCCGTCGAGGGCCACGAGACGGTGCGCCGCGGTGATGGCTCGGCCTTCGAAGTGCTGCTCGGCGACTCCTTCTTCACCGCCAGCCGGGTGCTGGTGCTCGACGACCTGGTCCAGCGGCTCCTGGGCACCGGGCTCACCCCGGACGGTGCGCTGGTCGCCATGCCGTTCCGCCACCAGCTGGCGTTCCACCGCATCCAGGACGCCCAGGTGATCCCGGCGCTCCAGGCCATGGCGCAGTTCGCGGCGGCCGGCCACGAGGACGCGGCGGGCGCCATCAGCCCGCGGGTCTTCTGGTGGCGGCGGGGCGTGATGACCCCGCTGAGCGAGCCGGACGGGGACGGTCTGCGCGTGGTCGTCGACGGCGAATTCCAGGAACTCCTCGAACGCCTGGTACAGGACGAGAACTGACCCGGAAGATTTTTTCCCGGATCTTCACAGAAGGGGAACCACTTCCCGCTCCCACCCGTTCCTATAGGTGAGGCCCCACGCTCTCCCCCGTGCGTGGGGCCTCACCACGTCCTGCCGCTGCCTCGTTCCCGCCCCCGGTCGTGGGCCGCCCGCTCCGCTTCCTCCTCGGTCAGCAGCCGCGAGCGGATCAGGAACCGCACCCCCTCGGGCGCCTCCAGGGAGAATCCGCTGCCCCGCCCCGGCACGACGTCCACGGTCAGATGGGTATGCCGCCAGCGCGCGAACTGGTCCGCCGACATCCAGAAGTCCACCGGCTCCGGCACCCCCTCCACCGCCAGCCGTCCCAGCAGCACGTCCGATCCGCCCGTACGGAATTCCCCCGCCGGGTAGCACATCGGCGCACTGCCGTCACAGCACCCGCCGGACTGATGGAACATCAACGGCCCGTGCTGTTCCCGCAAGACCCGCAGCAGCTCACCCGCCGCCCCGGTCACCGCGATCCGCTCCACACCCGCACCCGCGTCCACCGCCACACCACCCGCCGCATCAACAGAGAGCCACGGCCTTCAGTTAACCCCCTACGAGGTTGCGAGAGGGTTGCACGGGCCGTCCGAGGGCGAAAGGGTGCACGGCCGGAGGTGCGGCGGAAGCGCCTGACGGCCGGAAGCGCCTACGGCTTCGGGAGGCGGTCGGCGGGCGGGGACGGCTGGATCTGCATTCCGGGCCGACGCCGGTGCACGGTCAGGTAACACAGGCCCGCCGCGCCCGCGACGAGGCCACGGGTGGAACCGTGCGGCAGCCAGACCAGGCTTCCCTCCGTCAGGGGGAGGGCACCGTCCGCGCGGAGCAGCGTGCCGTTCCCGGCGGCGACCAGCAGGAGGACGTCCAGATCCGGCTCGGTGTGGGGGTCCACCCGGCCCGCGGGCGGGAGGCGCACGACATTGGCGTCGAGTTGCCGTCCGGGTTCCGCCAGCCGCCACAGCGCACCGGCCGGCGTACCGTCGAGCGCCGCGGCCGCGGTCAGGGCCCCGGTGTCGCACAGCACGCGGGGGACCGGTGCGTCACCGGCCGGGCCGGGGGAGCCGTCGTTTTCCACAGTCATACACGTGCCCTGTTCCCTGTGCGTTGCCCGCCGCCGGCGGAACGGGCCCTTTGCGGGGCCGACCCCCGCAACCGGCCCCGTTCGTCAGCGGCCTCGCCCGTGACGCACTCCACACGGTCCCGGGCGTATCTGAATGGGAATCTAACATGCGTCTTTGTTAACGTCCGGTATGTGCGGCTGACGAAGTTCACCGACCTGGCGCTGCGTTCCGTGATGCGCCTGGCGGTCTCCGGAGAGGGCGACCCGCTGACCACGCGCGAGGTGGCCGAGGCCATGGACGTGCCCTACACCCACATGGCGAAGGCGGTCACCCGCCTCCAGCGCCTGGGCGTGGTGGAGGCGCGCCGGGGTCGCGGCGGCGGCCTGGCGCTGACCGGCCTCGGCCGGCGGGCCTCGGTCGGCTGGCTGGTCCGGGAGTTGGAGGGGGAGGGCGAGGTCGTCTCCTGCGACGGCGACCCACCGTGCCCGCTGCGCGCGGCCTGCCGCCTGCGCCGGGCGCTGCGGGACGCCCAGGAGGCGTTCTACGCCGCGCTCGACCCGCTGACCGTGGCGGACCTGGTGGCCTCGCCCACCGGTCCGGTGCTCATCGGGCTGGTCGGCCGCCCGCCGGAGTGACCTTCGCGTCTCCGAGGTCGCCGGCGCCACCCGCGTCGCCGACGCCATCGCGCTGCCGGATGTCCTGTGTCTCGCGCGTCTAAATAAGAAGATCGTTAACCAATTAAGGAGTCGCGGTGCTCTCCGAACAGTCCATCCCGGTCATCCGGGCCTCCCTCCCGGCGGTCGGTGCCGCCATCGGGGACATCACCGAGCTGTTCTACCGGAAGCTCTTCGAGGCCCATCCCGAGCTGCTCCGGGACCTGTTCAACCGGGGCAACCAGGCCAACGGTGACCAGCAGCGGGCCCTCGCCGGCTCGATCGCGGCGTTCGCGGAGGTGCTGCTACAGGGCCCGGACGTCCGCCCGGACGCGATGCTCGCCCGGATCGCGCACAAGCACGCCTCCCTCGGCATCACCTCCGACCAGTACAAGGTCGTCCACCGCCACCTCTTCGCGGCGATCGCCGAGGTGCTCGGCGACGCGGTCACCCCCGAGGTCGCCGCGGCCTGGGACGAGGTCTACTGGCTGATGGCGAACGCGCTGATCGCCGTCGAGGCGCGGCTCTATCAGGAGGCCGGCGCCGCCGAGGGAGACGTCTGGCAGCGCATGACCATCGTCGAGCGGCGGCAGGAAACCCCCAACGCGGTCTCCTTCGTCCTGCGGCGGGCCGACGGCCGCCCCACCGCCCCCTTCCGCCCCGGTCAGTACGTCAGCGTCCAGGCCGAACTCCCCGACGGCGCCCGGCAGATACGCCAGTACAGCCTCTCCGCCGCACCCGGTCGCACCGATTGGCGCATCACCGTCAAGCGGGTGCGGGCCGGGAACGGGAACGACGCGGGCGGAGCGCAGCCGGACGGCGAGGTGTCCCACCGGCTCTGCGCGCACGCCCGTACCGGGGACGAGCTCACGGTCTCCGCACCGTTCGGCGACCTGGTCCTGCCGGAGGGCGACGGTCCGCTGCTCCTGGCCTCGGCCGGTATCGGCATCACGCCCATGCTGTCCATGCTCGACCACCTCGCCGCCACCGGATCCGCCCGCCCGGTGACCATCCTCCACGCCGACCGCACCCCCGCCGACCACGCACACCGCGACGAACAGCGCAGCCTGGTGGGCGCGTTGCCGGACGCCCGGCTCCACCTCTGGTACGAGGAGCCGGGCGACCGGGCCCCGGAGGCGTCGACCGGCCGGGTCGACCTCGACACCGTCGACCTCCCCCCGGGCGTGACCGCCTACCTCTGCGGCCCGCTGCCCTTCCTGCGCGCGGTCCGCGGCGCCCTGCTGCACCGTGGCGTCCCCGCGCAGGCGATCCACTACGAGGTCTTCGGCCCGGACCTGTGGCTGGGGCGGTGACCTGCATGGACGCCCTGAACGCCGTGGCCGTCGCGGCGACCTTCGTCTGGCTCGGAATGGTCCTCGCCATCTCCTTCCTGGAGGCGCCCCTGAAGTTCCGCGCCCCCGGCGTGACGGTACGCATCGGCCTCGGCATCGGCCGCCTCGTCTTCCGGGCACTCAACCGGGCCGAGGCGGTGCTGGCCGTCGTCGTGGTCACCGCGGTCGCCCTCGCCCGGCCCCCGCTGTCCGTGGTGCTCCTGACGGCCGTCACCGTCCTCCTCCTGACGCTGCAGCTCGCGGCCGTCCGCCCGGTCCTGAACCGCCGCTCCGACCGGGTGCTGGCCGGTGAGGAACTCCCGCGGTCCCGCGCCCACGTGCTCTACGCCGCCGCCGAAGCCCTCAAGGCGCTGGCCCTGCTCACCCTGGGCATCACCACGCTCGCGGTCTGAGCGCCCGCACCGGGGCGGTACCCCTCGCCGGGCTCGCGCCTCCGCCGGACATACCACCGCCATGCCGCGCAAGCGGTCTTCTCCGTACCGCGGTGGGCGGAGGACGCACCGACGGTCGGCCCGGCCCCGCGCCCGCCCGAACCGGCGATCTCCCCCACCCATGCGGCCCCATACGCTCATGCGCCGGCCCTTCCGTCCAGCCCTCGCGACGACCACCGCCGCTTCGCTCACCGGTGGGCTGCTCTGCCTCCCGGTGGGTGCGGCGACGGCCGCTCCGCCCACCGCACGCGCCGTGGCCGCCGGCGACTTCAACGGTGACGGAGACCGCGATGACGCTTCCGCCTGATGCCCCCGGGCCGGAAACTTGCGTGGCACGCATTATTGCGTGCCGCGCAAGTTTTGTTTACCGTGCTGAGCATGGGGTTGCGAGAGCAGAAGAAGGCCGAGACGCGCGCGGCGCTCAGCTGGGCGGCGGTCCGGCTGACCGTCGAGCGCGGGTTCGGCAACGTCAAGGTGGAGGACATCGCCGAGGCCGCCGGCGTCTCCCCGCGCACCTTCAACAACTACTTCTCCAGCAAGGGGGAAGCGATCGTCGCCCGCCACCTCGACCGCGGACTCCGCATCGCGGAGGCGTTGCGGGAGGGGCCAGAGGAGCCGCTGTGGGAGGCGATCACCCGCGCGGTGCTGGCCCAGTTCGGGCCGGACGCCGAGTCGGCCGCTCATCCCGTTGCTGACGCGGCCCGGTGGACGGCCGGCGTGCGCATGATGGTCACCGAACCGGCCCTGCAGGGCGAGATGCTGCGGGCCGGGGCCATCGCCGAGGCCGAGATCGCCGCGGCCGTCGCGGACCGCACCGGTACCGATCCGCAGCGGGACCTGTACCCGCACCTCGTCGCGGCCGCCGTCGTCGCCGCGATCAACACGGCCACCGCACACCACCTGCGCACCGATCCGCCGGTACCGGTGAGCACTCTGCTCGCGGACGCCCTGACCCGGGTCGCCGCGGGACTGTCGAACCCGTAGGAACCACCCGCACGCATCCCCTTCCGCAGGCGCCCACCCGTAGGCACCACCACCCGGACGGCACGCCCGGCACCGGCCGGGCCGATGTCCCCTGCCCGGAAACGGAAACCCCCTCATGATCGACGTCGTCATCGCGGGCGCCGGGCCCAACGGCCTGATGCTCGCCTGTGAGCTCGCCCTGGCCGGCGTGCGTCCGCTGGTGCTGGAACGCCGCACCGAACCGACCTCCGAGCAGCGCGCGAACGGGCTGGTCGGACAGGTCGTCAGGATGCTCGACCGGCGCGGGCTGTACGAGCGGCTGACCGCGCCCGGTACCCCTGCCACCCCGCAGCCGGCGCCCGGTTACGTCTTCGGCGCGTTCCCGCTCGACCTGAACGGACTGCCGGACAACCCGCTCCACACGCTGCGGGTGCCGCAGCACCGGACGGAGCGCATGCTCGCTGAGCGCGCCGCCGAACTGGGTGTCGAGGTCCGCCGCGGCCATGAGGTCATCGGCCTGACGCAGGGCGAGCGGTCGGTGGTGATCGAGCTGCGCGGGCGGGAGCCGGTCGAAGCGGCGTTCCTGGTCGGCGCCGACGGCGGGCACAGTGTGGTCCGCAAGCTCGCCGGGATCGCGTTCCCCGGCGTGACCAGGGACGACTCGGTGTCGCGCACCGGACATGTCAGCGTGCCCCGGGAGGTGGTCGGGGCCGACGGCGGCCTGGCTGTGCCCGGCTTCGGCGCCGTGCCGCCGTACCGGCACCTGCGGACCGCACACGGCCTGATCGCCTGGGCACCGTTCCCCGACGGCGACCCACTGATCAGCACGGTCGAATGGGGGCAGCCGGCCGAAGGCGGGGCCTCGCTCGACGAGCTCCGGGCCAGCGTCTCCCGGGTGCTCGGCGCGGACGTGCCGCTCGGCCCGCCGGCCGGGCCGGGACCGCATCTGATGAGGCGGCTGTTCGGCGGCAACACCCGGATCGCCGAGCGGTACCGCGCGGGCCGCGTCCTGCTGCTCGGGGACGCCGCGCACGTCCACGCGGCGATCGGCGGCCCGGGGCTCAACCTGGGCCTGCAGGACGCGGTGAACCTCGGCTGGAAGCTGGCCGCGGAAGTGCGCGGCCACGCGCCGGAGGGACTGCTGGACACCTACGAGACGGAACGCTCCCCGGCCGCCCGGCGGGTCGCCATGCACACGCAGGCGCAGTCGCTGCTGACCAGGCCGGGCAGCGACGTGACGGCGTTGCGGGAGCTGTTCGGCGAGCTGCTCGACCGGCCTGCGACGCGGCAGCACCTCGCACATCTGCTGTCCGGCGATGGCCTCACCTACGGCATGGGGCCGGCCACCGGAGCACTCGTCGGCCGGTGGGCGCCGGACCTGCCGGGCCTGCGCGAACTGACCCGCAGCGGCCGCCCGCTCCTCCTGGACCCGACCGGCACCCTCGATGCCGGCCCCTGGGCGTCACACGTCGACACCGTCACCGTCCCGGAACTCGACACCGCACTGCTGCTCCGGCCCGACTGCTACGTCGCCTGGCAGGGCACCACGGGCGACGGCCTGTACGAAGCCCTGGGCACCTGGTTCGCGGCGGCGTGAGGGTACCGGCTAGGTGAGGTTCAGCCCGCCGTCGAGGACGATGACCTCGCCGGTGAGATAGGTGCTGGCGAGCACCGAGGCCACCAGGTCGGCCACGTCGGCGGGTTGGGCCGGACGGCGCATCGGCGCGCGGTCCCGCCAGATTTCGTGCGCATGCGCCCAGTCCTTCGTCATGGGCGTGTCCACCAGTCCCGGGGCCACCGCGTTGACCCGGACCTCGGGTGCGAGCGCGGCCGCGAGCAGCCGCGTCACGTGGTTCAGCGCCGCCTTGCTCGCCGCGTACGGCACCGAGGAGCCCTTGGGGCGCACCCCGGCGTGGCTGGTGATGTTCACGATGCTGCCGCCCACAGGAGAGGCACGCAGCGCCGGCAGTGCAGCCGTGCACAGCACCCAGGGCGCGATCAGATTGACCTCCAGCAGCCGTCGCCAGTCCGCCGGTGCCGCCGCGGCCAGGTCGTGGTGGGGGATCGGCCAGCTGATGCCCGCGTTGTTCACCAGCACGTCCAGCCGCCCGTACCGGCCGAGCGCCGCCTCCACCAGCCCGTGGGCCTCCTCCTCCACGGCCAGGTCGGCGCGCACGTACGCCCCGCCGAGCTCCGCCGCCAGTGCCTCACCGGCCTCCGCGCTGCGGCGCGAGTGCACGACGACCCGCATGCCGTCCGCCGCCAGCCTCCGCGCGACGGCTTCCCCGATCCCCGAGGTGGACCCCGTGACCAGGGCGACGGGCTGATCCGATGGTTCTCGCGTCATGATCGCGAATCCTGCCATGGCCCGGTGGCAGGCCTGGTGAGAGGCCTGATGGGAGGGCCGGTGGGAGGCCTGGTGGGCGGGGCAGCGCGTGCCCCTTGTCGGGGCGCGCACTCGCCGGCGGGGTGATGTCACGAATCACCGGCCGGTATCCGTCGCTCATGTCGTCAGCACCACCACCGCTACGAGATGAGGTACCCGTCGTGATCCACCCGTGGTGGCTCTTCGCCGGCCTGGCCGCCGTCCAGCTCGGCGATGCCGCACTCTGTCTCAGGCCCGTCGATTTCGTCCGGGACTGTCTGAACGACGTCCACTTCCCCCGCCGGTACTGGCCCTTGCTGCCCGTGGTGAAGACCGCCTCCGCGGCCGCCCTGATCGTGGGCCTCTGGTTCCCGCCGCTGGCCGTTCTCACCACGGCCTCACTGGTGGTCTACTTCCTCGTCGCCATCTCCCTGCACGTCCACGCCAAGGACTACGGGCGCAACCTCTTCCTCAACGCCCTCGGCATGCTCGTCTTCTGCACCGCAGCACTGATCTTCGCCCTCCAAGCCGGGTGACACGGTCGGCCGGGCGGCATGAACACCACTGCCGCCGCCCCCCCCGTTGGCGTGCAGCCCGACGCCCGCCCGGAGGCCCGTGACCGGGACGGTGACCGGGGACGGGCCCGTGACCGGGACCACGCGGCAATGGGCCTCACCGGTGTCAGGAAGGACGAGGCTGGATGGTCACGGCCCGGTAGTCGTACCCGTCCTGGGGGAAGCCGGCGGCTTCCCATTGGAGGTCGACCTGCTGTCCGGGCGAGAGCATGCGGAAGCCCGTGCTCTGGATGTGGGAGAAGTGGCCCCAGCACCCACCGGGGGTCTCGGGCGAGTCGAGGACGCCCCAGCCTTCCTCGACATGCCAATTGCGCACAGTCGCCATCACCATGGCGGCGACTCTACGGACGTCGTCGGTGCCGGGATACGGGGTGCCCGGCCGAAAGTGCGACCGTTGGCCTGAACCCATCCCCGGACACGCCTGCTGCACGGCCGGCGGGCCAGGTGCCGAGTGCGCGGGCCAGTCGGTCGCTCTGCTCCCGGGTGATGCCCTGGGCGAGGTGAGTGCCGCACCGCGGACTGGTGGGCTCGTCGCAGTGCAGGATCCCGGGGAAGGGGTCCCGGCTGCCGGAAAGCGGAGAGGCCGCAGGAAGGGTCCATTCGGCCGGCTCCCACAGGGGGTGGTCCGCGAGGAGCGCTCCGGCGAGGCCCGGGGCCAGCGTCGCGGGGACGCCGGCCTGCGTCAGCGCGGCGCCGATGACGTCTGCGGCGTTCGCCGGCAAGTCCCGGTCGCCGAGCGCGGGCAGCAGAAGGAGCAGACGTGCGTGTGCGGCGTGGACTCCCGGGGCGTTGAGGTCGGGCGTGCGGGCGAGGTGCGTGAGCTCTTTCCAGGAGAGGCCCGGGCCCGCCTGGTGGCCGTCGACGGTGGCCAGGCGGCCGTGCCGCCCCCACTCGGGGTGGGTGACGAAGTACTCCGTTCCCGGCTCCTCGGGAAGGTTGTAGCCGAGGACCACCGCGGTGTGGCCGCCCGCGAACGGTATCCGGAAGACGGGCCACCGGTCTTCGTCGGCCAGTGCCTCGCAGGCCGCGTCGGCATCGGCTCCGTCGACACCGAACCATTCAGGAACGGGATCGTCATCCTCCGTCTGGCTCAGCCACATCAGGTAGGCCGCCCAGAACCCCGGCAGGCCCAGCAGTTCCTCCCCCGCGACGACAGGGGCGTCCTCGAATCCGTTGATCAGCACGGGGCCAGACTCTCAGCCACCTCTGACAGTCCGTGCAGCGCACGGCCGCTCCGCCCCGTGCGCCGCCGTTTCCCCTCGGCCACGCGACCGCTGACACCGCCGGAACGACCACGGTCTTCTCCTGGTGGCCCAACTCACCGCACGCTGGGGAACCCGCTACGTACGCAACGGCAAAACGATATGGGCGGAGCAGCAGTTGGAGCCGGCGCCCCCGGGGGAGGGAAGGGGACGTGACGCCTCTCCGGGGTGGTGAACATCGATCGGAACGCGCTCTGCCGTTCGGATGACGGGGCGTCAACTCCGTTGCCGTCGCGGTCACTCCGATGGGTAACTGGTCGCCAACCAGTCCGGTGGGCCGCCCATTCCTCTCCGGGGAGTGCCAGACGGCCTGCCCTTGTCCGCCCGACGCTGCGAGTGTGGTGCAGGCGTGGTGCGGCCCCTGGCATCGCGGGCGCGCCGCCGCCCCCGGCAGAGGACGTGTGATCGCCGGCCTGCGCCGTGGGTCGGCGCAGGCCGGTGCGGCGGCTCCTTGCCACCTCTCCCGGGGGCGTCATGCGATCCGTACGTACCTTGTGTTCCCTCGTCGGTGTCTGTGCCCTGGCGGTGGGGCTCAGCGCGGCCCCGACCCCTGCCCAGGCGCAGACTCCCGTGCTGTGCAGCGAGGCCTCGTTGGTGAACGCGATCAGTGCCGCGAACGCGGCCGGCGGGGACACCCTGATACTGCTGCCCTTCTGTACGTACCGGCTCACCGGTGCGCACGGTCACGGCCCGGCCGGTCCGGTGGGGCTCCCGCCGATCACTGCGCCGGTCACCCTGCTGGGCATGGGTTCCACCCTCACTCGTGATCCGAGCGCGCCGCCGTTCCGGATCCTGGAGGTCGATGGCGCCGCCAACATCCCTGGAACTAATGGGCAGTTGAGCCTGGCGGGGATCACCGTGCGCGGTGGCAGCGCGGTGGCCCCGTACCCGGGAGGCGGTATCTCGAACCTGGGCGGCACCGTCTCGCTCGTTTCCAGCGTCGTCACGGGCAACACCGCGGTCGCCGGCGGCGGCATCTACACCGACAACGGCACCGTGTCGCTCACCGCCAGCTCCGTCACCGGGAACACCGCCGCCTTCAGAGGTGGCGGCATCTACGTCAACTCCGGGGCGGCGAACCTGCTGGCCAGCACGGTCGGCGACAACACCCCGGACAACTGCGCTCCGTCGGGCAGCGTCCCCGGCTGCACCTGACGGTAGGGCCGGCCCCGGCCGGCCTCGACCGGACGCCTGGCTCGCTCCAGGCCCTTTCGCGCCGACAGCCCACCGTCATCCGGTCCGGTTCGGCGCTGCCTTCGCACCCCTCGACTCAGAAGGAATCACCATGCCCCTCAGCCCCAATCAGGGATCGACCGGCGGCGGGACCACGGTCACCATCACAGGTACCAACCTCGGTGGCGCCACCGCGGTGCACTTCGGCACCAAGCTGGCGACCATCACCGCCAACACCGCCACATCGGTGACCGTCATCAGCCCGTCCGGCACCGGAGCGGTCCCGGTGACCGTCACCACCCCGGGCGGGACCACCAACCCGCTGCTGTTCTTCTACGTCGGCGCGCCGTTCAAGTCCAATCTGACGCCCGTCTCGGGTGCCACCGCCGGCGGCGGCACCGTCACCATCAACGGCACCGGCCTGTCCACCGCAACCGCCGTGCACTTCGGCGCTGCCACCGCGGCTCCCACGGTGGTCAACGACGGCCAGCTCACCGTCACCGTTCCCCCGGGCACCGGCCCCGGGCCGGTGAGCGTCAGCGTCACCACCGCGGGCGGCACCAACAACGGCCTGTCGTACACCTACGTCGACGCCCCCACCGTCGCGACGCTCAACCCGGACTCCGGCCCGGCCTCCGGCGGTACCGTGGTGACCATCACCGGAACCAACCTGGCAACGACCGAATCGGTCACCTTCGGCGCCACACCGGCCACGTTCACCGCCATCAGCGACACCTCCCTCGTCGTCGTCACCCCGCCCACGCCCGACGGCGCCCCCGGACCCTCTGACGTCACCGTGACCACCGCCGGGGGAAGCTTCTTCGCCCCCGGTGCCTTCACCTACCTCGCCGCGCCCGGCATCTGACCCCGTTCCGTCCGATGACGGCCTGAACTCCGCCGTCCGCACCGCTGCGCTTCCCGGCCAGGGGCCGCCCTCCCCTGGCCGGGCCGAACCCGTCGAAAGACCCCGCTCCGGCTCGCCGCTTCGCGGTCGGACGCGGCTCGCTTCTCGGAAGGAACCCGGCCGTGCCCCGCTTCCCCCACTCAACGACCGCCTCCGACGAACGATTTGCGGCCGCATCCGGCCCTACGGTCGGCTCCGTGTCGCCGGCCTCGGGCCCTGCCACTGGGGGTACTGGCGTCACCGTGACCGGCACCGGCTTCAGCGGTGCCACCGCCGTCCGCTTCGGCGCCGTCCCAGCGGCCTCGTTCACCGTCACGTCCGATACCCGCCTCACTGCCACCTCGCCGCCCGGTTCCGGAGTGGTCCAGGTGACCGTCACCACCCCGAGCGGCACCAGCAATGAGTACGTCACCTTCGGCTACGGACTCACCCCCGCCCCCACCCTGAACTCCCTCACCCCCAACTCCGGCCCGACAGCGGGCGGCACGGCCGTGACCCTCACCGGTTCGGGGCTGGCGTCGGCGAGTTCGGTGCGCTTCGGTGCCGTTCCCGCGGCTTCCTTCACCGTGGTCTCCGACACCCACATCACCGCCGTCGCACCCCCCGGCGCAGGCACCGTGCAGGTCACCGTCACCACCCAGGGCGGCAGCAGCAACGGCCTCTCCTACACCTACGTCGCAGCAGCCACACTCACCGGCGTCGGCCCGAACCGGGGCCCCACGAGGGGCGGAAACACCGTGACGCTCACCGGCACCAACTTCACCTCGGCCACCACGGTCACCTTCGGCTCCACCCCGGCGACATCGTTCACCGTCGTGTCACCGACCAACATCACCGCAGTGGTCCCTCCGGGAGCGGCCGGAGCGGTCGCGGTCGCGGTCACCACGCCGGGCGGCACGGCAACCCTCCAGACCGCCTACTTCTACGTCAACGCCCCGGTCCTCGCCGGCCTCGCGCCCGCCGCGGGGCCCCTCGCAGGGGGCAATACGGTCACCCTCACCGGAACCCACCTCGTCGAGGCCACCGCAGTGCGCTTCGCGAACACCGCCGCCGGCTCCTTCACGGTGATCTCCGACACCCAGATCACCGCGGTGGCCCCCGCGGGAACCGCCGGCCCGGCCGACGTCACCGTCACCACGGCCGGCGGAACGAGCAATGCGCTCACGTACACCTACCTGGCGCCCCCCGTCCTCACCCTGCTCAGCCCGAATCAAGGGCCCACCACCGGCGGAAACACCGTCACCCTCACCGGAACCCACCTCGCCCCGGCCACCCAGGTGCGCTTCGGCGCCACCCCCACGGCGTTCACCGTCGTCTCCGACACCCATATCGTCGCCGACGCCCCACCCGGAGCCGCCGGCCCGGTCGACGTCACCGTCATCACCCCCGGCGGCACCAGCGCACCGGGCAGCTACATGCGGCTCAGCCCACCCACCGCATAGGGCTGCACCGGCTCCATGTGCTAGTGGAGTGTCCTATGGAATTCCTTGAAGAACCGCCCATGACCCTCTCGGCTCCGGACGCACTCATGGCGGAGTACCTCGACTTCTACCGCAGCACGGTGCTGCGCAAGCTCGACGGTCTGTCCGACGAGGAGTTGCGCCGCAGCAGAGTTCCCTCGGGATGGGCACCGCTGGAGATGCTCAAGCACCTGGCCCATGTCGAGAGGCGGTGGCTCCAGTGGGGATTCTCCGGCGAGACCGTAAGAGAGCCGTGGGGTGACCTGGAATGCCGCGGCGGCCGGTGGCGGGTCCGCCCGGAGGAGACGTCCGAAGAGATCAGGGCGTTCTTCGTGGAGCAGTGCGACCGCTCCCGGGCGATCGTTGCCGGAGCACGGTGGGAGGACCGTGCCGCGTCCCTCGGCGGGAAAGTACTGCCGGAGGAGGAACGGCCCGCGCTGAGCTGGATTCTGTTCCATCTGCTCCAGGAGTACGCGCGCCACACCGGACACCTCGACATCGCACGCGAACTCGCCGACGGCAGCGTCGGCGAATAGACGCCTGCCGTCTCCCTGCTCTCCCCGCGGGGAGACGGCCCAGGCGTCCGTAGCGGCAGCGGGCCGCGGGCGGCCCGCCTGGATTTCCTGACCGCAAGCCCCCAACCCGACGGGTGAGTTGTTCGTGGTACCGGGTGAGGGGATCGGAGGGAACGTGGCCGAATGGTCGAGGCTGCTGTCCGAGCTCGCGCAGGAGCGCGGCGCGGAACTGAACCGGTATGGCTTCCTGCTGTGCGGCGACCGCACGGAGGGCGCCGACCTGGTTCAGGAGGCACTGGTACGGGTCTTCTCCCGGCCCCACCGTGCGTGGGACCTGGGGGAGGCGGAGGCATACGTACGCCGCACGATGCTCAACCGCTATCTGGATCTGCACCGGCGCCGGGCCCGTTGGATCCGTGCGCTGCCACGGCTCGTGTCCTCGGCGCCGGTCGCCGACCACAGCACGGACGTCATGCACCGGCTCGACCTCATGGACGCCATGCGCGGACTGTCGCCGAGGCAACGGGCCTGCGTGGTGCTCCGTTACTACGAGGACCTGTCCACCGCGGACATCGCGGCACGGCTCGGCTGCGGTGAAGGCACGGTCAAACGTCATCTGAGCGACGCGTTGGCACGGCTGGGCGCCCGGTTGCGGCCACCCGCACCCCACGTCGCGGGGGAAAGGCTGGCGACATGAAGCCCGAGGACCTGCGCGAACGGTTGCTGGCCGCCGCGCACGGCACACCGCTGCCGGACATCGACACCGAACGCGTCCGGACCCGGGTGCGCCGGCGCAGAAGCGTCCGGTACACCGCCGTGGCCGGGGCGGGCCTGGCGCTGGCCGCCGCGGTGGTGCTGAACACGCTGCCGTCCGCCTCCCCACCGGAGCCCGAGAAGACCCCGACGGGCGCGGTGCACGAGCAGCCCCCGGCGACGAGCGGCACCGCACCGGGCGACACCCCGGCCGCCGAACCACCGCCTGCTCACTACACCTGCGGCACGAGAATCCCGGCGAGTTCCGGCCGGGGAACCGTGACCGTGCGCGTATCCGGTGTGGGCACGGCTCCGGACGGAGCCCCGCAGGTCAGCTACGAGGTCACGGCGACCGCGCCCTCCGTCGTCCTCTCCGGCCGGCCGCGCCTCCTCGTCCTGAAGGAAGGCCGGGTCGTGGCCGGTCAGGACCCGGCCGGACCGCCGGCCACCCGCCGGCCAGAAGAGCAGCACACCGCGCGCCGGACGACCGTCACCCCCGGCCATCCGCACCGCGCCCGGCTCGCGCCCGTACCCGGCCACCCCTGCGCGGGAACCACCTGGGACTCGGTGTGGAAGGGCGGCTACGAAGTGGCCGTCGTCCTCACCACCCAGCGCACCGCGCCCCCCGGCACCGGGGCCCGCCACGCAGGGATCGTGGCCCGTGCCCCCCTGGCCGAATGACGGCGCCGCACCGCTCTCGCCACCTCGCCGCTCTCGCCACCTCGCCACCTCGCCACCTCACGACCTCACGGAGGAGCCCATGCGCCGCACCCCGCTGCTCGCCGCCCCCGCCCTGCTGCTCGCCCTCGCCGGATGCGTGAGCCGGTCCGCCGCGGTGACCGCCGCCCCGCCCCACCCCGCGCCGACCACCACGAGCCCGTCGCCGAGGGAACAGGACCGCTCCCTGCCCTGCGGCAGCACCGTCGAACGCCCCGTCGCCGTCAGCGGCCCCGACGACCCCCTGCACCTGACCGTCACATCCCTGCGGCGCCAGGGCTCCGGTCTGCGGACCGCCTACCGCATCACCTCCGGTGACCGGAAGGAGATGCTCAGCCTGCCGATCGGCGAGGTCCCGCCCACGGCCCGCCTGCTCAAGCACGGTGTCATCGTCGGCCGCCAGAAGCCCGCCGCGGACCAGGGCCCGGACGGCAGGCCGGCCACCGGGTATCCCGTCGGTCGGCGCCCGTACCAGGGGACCCTGGCGATCGACGCCCTCTGCCCCGGCACCACGTGGTCCGACGTGGACAGGCACCCCGGCGACTACCGGGTGGTCGTCGTCATGTCGGACCAGCCGCACGGGGCACCCTCCGACAGCCGGCCGGCGGACGGTGTCCACCTGCTGCCCCTCCAGGAGGCCACCCGCGACGTTTCCACGAAGGACCGGTGAACGCGGCAGACAGACCCGGGACCTGTTCTGGCAGAAGCAGACCGGGGACGCGTACCGCCAACGCAAGCGTTGCCCGGCGAAGGCACCGGCGCGCCGGGTGCCTCTGCTGGGCGAAGGGCGCGGTGGGCGGGATGTGTCGTGAATCCGTAACGGCGCCGGGCGCGGGGCAACGGGCGGGGCGGCCGGCTCATCTGGGTAGTCAGCGAGGCGCACCGGGCGCCTTCGCGAAGGGGTGGATCTCACCCTGGGGGAGATCTGCGGGAGGGACGTCCATGACCAGGACGAAGAAGACCGGGATGAAGGCGCGGGGCGGCCGTGCGGCCGTGATCGGTGCGCTGGGGCTGGCCTCGGTGACTCTGGCCGCCGCGCCGGCGTTCGCCAAGGGCAGTGTGGACATCACGGCGCCGCACACGGCGCATGTCGGCAAGCCCTTCAAGGTGACGGCGCAGGGGGACGACGACGCTGCCAGCTACCTGCGGATATGCCTGGAGGGCCGCAGCAGCGGGCGGGCGTGGCACCGGGTGACCTGCGGGCCCGTGGTCGACACGGGCGCCGAAGCGCGGGCCACCGCACACGTCAAGGCGGCGCACAGCGGCGTCCTGCAATACCGTGCGGTCGTGTACGGCCTGACCAGCCCGACGGACCGCCATCCCGTGCGCGAGAGGACCTCTGGTCCGGTGCGGGTGCACGTCCGCTGAGTCCAGCTGCGCGGCCGCGGGTGGCCGGCCCCGCCACCACCCGCGGCCGCGCCGTCGAGGACGACCACCGCGGCCCACCGGAGTCGACCGCCGATGTCGTCGTCCCCCTGCCTGCCCGCTATTGAGGTGCGCTCGTCTTGAGCCAGTCGTCGACGGTGACGACCTCCGCCCACTGCGGGAAGAGCCGCTCGACGAGGACCCGGTGCACCTCCGGGTCGGTGTCCAGACAGGCGCCGGAGAGAACGGTGAGGCCGAAGTCCAGGTCGTTCGCCTGGCACAGGGTGTGCAGCACCACGGCGCTGGTGGCGATGCCGGTGAGCACGAGACCGTCGATCCCGCGCGCCCTCAGCACCACGTCACGGGGACGTTCGCCGCCCGGGCCCCGTCGATCGCCCTGCGCAGGCGTGGCAGGTATCCGGAGCCGTCGTCGGCGATGTCCACGATGGCCTGTTGGACGTCCATCACGAGAAGGGCGCTGCTCATGTCGTCTCCAGGAAGGAAGCCGGTAGGGCGGTGAAGCGGGTACGGCGGTGAAGCGGGTCGGGTCCATGGTGCCCGAACTCCCGGCACCCACGCCCTCACCCGAAGGCGTGCCGAGAGCGGGGGCCTCCCGAAGTCCGGGAGGCCCCCGCTACTGCTGTCGGCGTCGGCGTCGGGGTGGGGTCGGGGTGGGGTCAGGGGGGCCGTCGTCGGTCGCCCCACTCCCGCCGAGGAACGTGGCAGGGGCCCGTGTCCTGCCTCCGTCCGCCAGCCAACACCTTAGATGCTGCCAACATGCCGTGCATGACAGGGAGTTGAGGGTGGCGCGTCGTCGACTCGGCAGGGAACCGGGGCCACTGCCAACGGCGTTCGGTACGGTTTCGGGCATGCCTGCGCCCCGTGACACCTACGACTCCACCCGTCACCCCGATCTCCTGGCATGGCTGACCGAACGACAGGCGGACTTCGCACGCTGGGCCCACGAAGCCGGAGGCAGCACCCTGTTCGACTTCTCCCACGCCTCCCTCGACGCGCTGGAGGAACGGGTGAGGGAGGCGTACACCGAGACGGAGGAGATCACCCGGCAGCGCCGCACCCCCTTCATCCAGGGCGCGGTGTGGTACATCGGCGAAGTCCTGTGCCGCCGCAACGGGTGGGTATGGAAGTTCGAGCCGGACTTCGACACGGGCGAAGTACCGCCGTTCTACGGCGAGACGGAAGCGCCGGGACTCCTGGACACCCCCTGCGTGGGCGCACCCGAGGCCGGCCCCGGTGAGCACTGGTACCCGCTGAACACGCTGCGCCGCCTGCTCGCCGAGGACGACGAGATGGGCAATCCGATCGATGAACGGCTCGTCGGGATGGTCGAAGGCTGGTACGACGACGAAGACGACGAGGATGAGGACCTGAAGGACGACGAGGGCTGCGAGAAGTCCAGAATCCGCCGGGTTTCGCTGTCGCTTGCGGCGAGAAGGTCAAGGGATGCGTAGTGAGTGACCAGTTGCATGGCACGCACGCCTTCGAAGACAGGTCCAGACACCGGGTGTCCGTACTGTCCGGCACGGAAAGGACACGACGTGGCGCGGCCAGGGGTGTACGTCCCGACCCGCACGGAGCCGGCCTCCGGCCCGGCGAAGCAACCCTACGGCCTCCGGCACGCCGGGATCTCGTGCCGGCTGTACTCCTGTGGGGCCCGGCCGAATGCGCTCGCCGCGCCGGCCAGGGCATCGCGGTGCCCTTCCGTCACCGAAGAGTACGGCGCCTGACCGGGAAACCCCTGGTCAGGCGCCCTTTGTCAGCCGCTTAGAAGAACCCCAGCTTCTTCGGCGAGTACGACACCAAAAGGTTCTTCGTCTGCTGGTAGTGGTCCAGCATCATCTTGTGGGTTTCGCGGCCGATGCCGGACTGCTTGTAGCCGCCGAAGGCGGCGTGGGCCGGGTAGGCGTGGTAGCAGTTGGTCCAGACGCGGCCGGCCTGGATGGCGCGGCCGGCGCGGTAGGCGGTGGAGCCGTCGCGGGTCCAGACGCCGGCGCCGAGGCCGTAGAGGGTGTCGTTGGCGATGCCGATGGCGTCGTCGAAGTCGGCGAAGGGGGCCACCGCGACCACCGGGCCGAAGATCTCCTCCTGGAAGACCCGCATGTCGTTGTTGCCCTCGAAGACGGTGGGGCGGACGTAGTAGCCGCCCTCCAGTTCGCCGCCGAGTTCGGCGCGGGTGCCGCCGGTCAGGATGCGGGCGCCTTCCTTCTGGCCGATGTCCAGGTAGGAGAGGATCTTTTCGAGCTGGTCGTTGGACGCCTGGGCGCCGATCATGGTGTCGGTGTCCAGCGGGTGGCCCTGGACGATCTTCTCCGTACGGGCCACGCCGGCCGCCAGGAAGTCGTCGTAGTGGCCGCGCTGGATCAGGGCGCGGGAGGGGCAGGTGCAGACCTCGCCCTGGTTGAGGGCGAACATCGTGAAGCCCTCCAGCGCCTTGTCGAGGAAGTCGTCCGCGGTGGCGGAGACGTCGTCGAAGAAGATGTTGGGGCTCTTGCCCCCCAGTTCGAGGGTGACCGGGCGCAGGTTCTCCGAGGCGTACTGCATGATCAGCCGGCCGGTGGTGGTCTCGCCGGTGAAGGCGATCTTGGCGACCCGGGGGCTGGACGCGAGCGGCTTGCCGGCCTCGACGCCGAAGCCGTTGACGATGTTGACCACGCCGGGCGGCAGCAGGTCGGCCACCAGGCTCATCCAGAAGTGGAGGGAGGCGGGGGTCTGTTCGGCCGGCTTCAGGACGACCGCGTTCCCCGCCGCCAGGGCCGGGGCGAGCTTCCAGGCGGCCATCAGGATCGGGAAGTTCCACGGGATGATCTGGGCGACCACGCCGAGCGGCTCGTGGAAGTGGTAGGCGACGGTGTCCTCGTCGATCTCCGACAGCGAGCCCTCCTGGGCCCGGAGCGCCCCCGCGAAGTAGCGGAAGTGGTCGACCGCGAGGGGGATGTCGGCCGCCAGGGACTCGCGTACCGGCTTGCCGTTCTCCCAGCTCTCGGCGACCGCGAGGGCTTCGAGGTTCGCCTCCATCCGGTCGGCGATCCGGAGGAGGACGGCGGCGCGTTCGGCGGCCGGGGTGCGGGCCCAGCCGGGCGCGGCCGCGTGCGCGGCGTCCAGGGCCCGCTCGACGTCCTCGGCGGTGCCCCGGGCGATCTCGGTGAACGGCTGTCCGTTGACCGGCGTCGGGTTCTCGAAGTACCGGCCCGCTGCGGGCGCCACGAACTCGCCGCCGATCCAGTGGTCGTAACGCGGCAGATAGCTCATCACGGCATCGGCGGAACCCGGGCTGGCGTAACGGCCCATGAGGCGGCCTCCCCATCACTCTCGGTGCGGTGCCCGCCACTCCCGTGCGGCGGACGATGGGCGCACCCTAGGACCGCGGAGGTTGCCGGAACGTTGCGACGCGCGCGGCGTCCGGGGCGGGGGCCGCGCCACCGCTCAGGCCGTACGCGGCGCGCAGCCGGGCCGCGGCGGCGCGCGGGGCGCCACGGGCCGGTGACCGCGCCGGCAGCGCGTCCACCAGGGCCTCCCAGACCTCCAGGTCGTCCTCGCCCCACGGCGTACGGGACCACGCGCCCAGCAGCCCCGGATCGCGCGCGGCGAGCAGGGCGGCGCGCAGCCGGTCCGCGAGCGCCTCCCGCAGCCGCCGCACACCGGGCGCCTCCGACGACGGCAGCAGCGGACCGCCGTAGTCGTCCAGCGCGGACCACGGGTCCCCGGCCGCCAGCCGCTCCTCGACCGTGCCGAGATCGGTCTCCACCGGCCGGCTCAGGCGGTACGGACGCGAGTGCAGCAGCCCGCCGACGAGTTGCCGCAGCCGGGACAGTTCGGCGCGCAGCGTCACCGGGCGCATCTCGCGTTCGCCGTAGAGCTGGAGCGCGAGTTGATCACCGGTCAGGCCCGCCGGGTGACGGGCCAGCAGCAGCGCGATCTCGCTGTGCCGGCGTCCGAGCCGCAGCCGCCGGCCGTCGACGGCCAGCAGCGCCTCGTCCCGGCCGAGCACGGACAGACACACGCCCGGTTCCGGTGCCCCGGCCGCGAGATGGGCCTCCGCGGCCCGGGCGGTGGCCTGCACCAGGGCCAGGCTGTGCGGGCTGGCCAGATGGTCGCCGCCGGTGATGTCCACCGCGCCCAGCAGCCGCCCGGTCCGCGGATCGTGCAGCGGCGCGGCGGCACAGGTCCAGCGTTGCACCTGCCGGTTGTAGTGTTCGGCGGCGAAGATCTGCACGGCGTGATCGGCGGCGAGCGCGGTGCCGGGCGCGTTGGTGCCGGCGTGCGGCTCGTCCCAGCGCGCCCCGACCACGAAGTTCATCCGCTCGGCACTGCGCCGCACCCCCCGGTGCCCCTCCACCCACAGCAGCCGCCCCTGCTGGTCGCAGACCGCCAGCAGATGCGCCCCGTCCTGCGCGAAGCTGCCCAGCAGGTCCCGGAAGACCGGCATCGCGCGGGCCAGCGGATGGCTCTCGCGGTGGGCCCGCAGTGCCGCCTCGTCCAGCTCGATCGGCGCGGCGCCGTCCCACGCGGCCCGCGCCTGCGCGGACCGGCGCCAGGACTCGGCGACGACCCGGCGGACCGGCGCGGCGACGGTCCCGTCGGCCAGGAACGCCGCGTGGGCCCGGCGCACCGTGCGGGTGCGCTCCACCGGATCGGCACCGGCCTCCATCGCCAGCCAGGGGTTGACCACGTGTCACCTTTCCGCAGCGGCTCCTGCACCGTACGTGCCGATGGTGCTCGGCCGGGGCGGAGCCGTAAAGCCCGCCTGCGCGCGATCGCTCAAGCGTGCGGGGGACCTCGCGGGCAGGCGCAGCCCGTCCGCGGGGATCAGCTCCGGGGCGGGCCGGGCAAAGCCCTCCGGTCCATGAGGCACTCCTGAACCATGGAGGTGCCGGTGGGACCCTTGCGGACGCGGCGGCGTCACGTCATGACGTTCTGTCATACTGCCCGGAACTCTTGGCAGTTGAGGACTAGGGCAGATTTTGAATAAGAGTCAACAGCGCGGCGCAAGCGGCTCCCCGGCCGCTCGCGGCACCGTACGTTCCCAGGCGCGCCGCGCCGAACTGATAGCCACCGGGCGGAAGTTGTTCGCCGACACCTCCTACGACGCGCTGTCGATGGACGACATCGCCCGCCAGGCCGGGGTCGCCAAGGGCCTGATCTACTACTACTTCACGAACAAACGCGGCTACTACCTCGCGATCATCGAGGACGCGGTGGCCGAGCTGGTCGAGCGGGCCGGCGCCACCCACGACCTGCCGCCCGTCGAACGCGTCCAGCGCACCGTCGACGGCTATCTGCGCTACGCCCAGCACCACCAGGCGGCCTACCGCGCCATCGTCACCGGCGGGGTCGGCTGCGACGCCGAGGTCATGGCGATCCGCGACACGGTGCGCGCCCGGCTGCTCGGCACCATCGCGCTCGGCGCCTGGGGCCGTACCGACCTCCCCCCGCTCGCCCGCACCGCGCTGACCGGCTGGCTCTCCGGCGTTGAGGGCGTCACCCTGGACTGGATCGCGGAACAGGAGGTGCCCCGCGAGACGGTGGTGACGCTGCTGGTGCGCGGGCTGGGCGACACCCTCCGGCTGATCGAGGAGTTGGAACCGGCCTGCCCGGCCGCGCCCCGGCCGCCCGCCTGAGACCGGCGGGGCGGCATGCCGGACGGGCGGGAGGCCGCCACCTCCCGCCCGTCCGGGTTCCGTGCGCCGACGGCTAGTTGATGGCCTTGATCAGCTCGCCGTTGGTGGTGTCACCGCTCAGTTCCCAGAAGAACGTGCCGCCCAGGCCCTGGGCGTTCTTGAAGGCCATCTTGGTCCCGATGGTCTCCGGGGTGTCGTAACTCCACCACTGGTCACCGCACTTGGCGTAGGCGGTGCCGCCCACCTTGCCGGTGGCCGGGCAGCGGGTCTTGAGCACCTTGTAGTCGTCGATGCCGGCCTCGTACTTGCCCGGCGCCGCACCCGTCGCCGTGCCGCCCGGCGCGTCCTGGGTGACGCCCGACCAGCCACGGCCGTAGAAGCCGATGCCCAGCAGCAGCTTGCTCGCCGGCACCCCGAGGCCCTTCAGTTTGGCGATGGTGTCGGTGGTGTTGAAACCGGCCTTGGGGATGCCGCTGTACGACGACAGCGGGGAGTGCGGGGCGGTCGGGCCCTTGGCGTCCCAGGCGCCGAAGTAGTCGTAGGTCATCGGGTTGTACCAGTCGACGTACTGGGCCGCGCCCGCGTAGTCGGCGGCGTCCATCTTGCCGCCGGCCGAGGCGTCCGCGGTGATCGCCGCGGTCACCAGGTTGTCCCGGCCGAACTTCGCCCGCAGCGCCTTCATGACGCCGGTGAAGGCGTCCTTCCCGCTGGTGTCGCAGGTCAGGCCGCAGGCGTTGGGGTACTCCCAGTCGATGTCGATGCCGTCGAAGACGTCCGCCCAGCGCGGGTCCTCGACCAGGTCGTAGCAGGACTGGGCGAAGGCGGCCGGGTTCCTGGCGGCCTCGCCGAAGCCGCCGGACCAGGTCCAGCCGCCGAAGGACCAGATCACCTTGAGGCCCGGGTGCAGCTTCTTGAGCTTCCTGAGCTGGTTGAAGTTGCCGCGCAGCGCACCGGCGTCCCAGGTGTCCGCCTTGCCGTCGACGCTCTGGTCGGCGGTGTAGGCCTTGTCGTAGTCGGCGTAGGAGTCGCCGATGGCGCACCTGCCGCCCTGGACGTTGCCGAAGGCGTAGTTGATGTGGGTGAGCTTGGCCGCCGACCCCGACGTCTCGATGTTCTTGACGTGGTAATTGCGGTCGTAGACACCCCAGTTGGTGAAGTACCCGACCACCTTGTCGCCCGCCGCGGCCGGCTTCGCCGTGGGGACGGCGGCCGCGGACGGGTGCGGGGCGGTGGAGGTGCCCGCGGGGTGGGCCGAGGCCGGTCCGGCGAGCAGGGTGCCGGCCAGCGCGGCGGTACACAGCGCGGTGGCGGCGGCGATCAGCCGGCGCGGCGATCGCGTCCGGTGCGGTCTGAGCATGTCGTCTCCTCGGAGGGGGGCGAGGGGGAAGCCTTGATGACCTGCGTTCCGAATTGGCATGAACGCGCGGAACGTTGAGGAGAAACGTAGAAGGACTAGACCAGTGCGTCAATGGTTCGGACCAATTTCACCGGCGGCGGGTAGCGGGACCCCGCTCCTCCCGGCCGGCGGGCCGGTCCCGTGCCCGCCGTCGATCAACCCGTGACGCCGGGCCGCCGATCGGGCATACTCCTAGCGCCACAGCCGCAGGTCATCGCCTTCCGAGACCCGGAAAGCGATCATCGGCCTGGCACGACGGATCAACGGCGCCGCCGCCCACCCCGCGTGCGTCGCCGCAGCGCCCGACAGGGAGGAGAGCGCCGCCATGACCGAGTACGGCCCCCGGCCGGTGGACCGCAGGCTGCCCACGGAGGAAGCCCGCGACCTGATGACGCTCGTGCGAGAGCTCGCCGAGCGTGAGATCAGGCCGACCGCCGCCGAGGAGGAGGACGCCGGCCGCTTCCCCCGCGAGACCTTCCGGCTGCTGTCGGAATCCGGACTGCTCTCGCTGCCCTACGACGAGGAATTCGGCGGGGGCGGCCAGCCCTACGAGGTCTACCTCCAGGTCGTCGAGGAGCTCGCGGCCGCCCGCCTCACCGTCGGCCTCGGCGTCAGCGTGCACACCCTCGCCTGCCACGCCCTCGCCGGCTACGGCACGAAGGAACAGCGCGCCGAACACCTCCCCGCCATGCTCGGCGGCGGCCTGCTGGGCGCCTACTGCCTCTCCGAGCCGTCCTCCGGCTCCGACGCCGCCTCGCTGACCACCCGCGCCGAGCGCGAGGGCGACTCCTGGACCCTGAACGGCACCAAGGCCTGGACCACCCACGGCGGCGTGGCCGACTTCTACACCGTCCTGGCCCGCACCGGCGGCAGCGGCGCCCACGGCATCACCGCCTTCCTGGTCCCCGGAGACGCCGCGGGCCTGAGCGCCGCGGCCCCCGAGCGCAAGATGGGCATGAAGGGCTCGCCGACCGCCCAGCTGCACTTCGACGGCGTCCGGGTCCCCGACGCCCGCCGCGTCGGCGACGAGGGCCAGGGCTTCGCCATCGCACTGTCCGCCCTGGACTCCGGCCGCCTGGGCATCGCCGCCTGCGCCGTCGGCGTCGCGCAGGCGGCGCTGGACGAGGCGCTCTCGTACACCGCCGAGCGCCGGCAGTTCGGCCGCCCCCTGGTGGACTTCCAGGGCCTGCGCTTCATGCTGGCCGACATGGCCACCCAGATCGAGGCCGGCCGCGCGCTCTACCTCGCCGCCGCCCGGCTGCGCGACGCCGGTCTGCCGTTCTCCAAGGAAGCGGCGATGGCCAAGCTCTTCTGCACCGACACCGCGATGCGGGTCACCACCGACGCCGTCCAGCTCCTCGGCGGCTACGGCTACACCCTCGACTTCCCGGTCGAGCGCTATATGCGCGAGGCCAAGGTCCTCCAGATCGTCGAGGGCACCAACCAGATCCAGCGCATGGTCATCGCCCGCCACCTCGCGGGCCCGGAAGGCCGCTGATCCCTTACCAGGCGGGCCGGCGCACCCGGCCCGCCCGTGCTGCCGACACCTCTCACCCCGAACCGGGGTCTGGCCGTCCGCGCGGAGCTGACGTACCGTCAACTCCCCGCCGGGGCCCGTGAGTCCGCGCGGTGACCGGCCTTCCCGAGCGCCCAGGAGGAGAAGTGTCCGACCGTCCCATCGCGCTCGACGAGTACCCGATCCACCAGGTCCCGCTGTCCCTGCGGCACGTCGCCACCGGCGACCGCAACGCCTACGACCGGTGCATCTTCCACGTCCTGGACCACTCGGGCCGGGCCCTGCTGATCGCCGGCCTCGGCGTCTACCCCAACGCCGGCGTCATCGACGCCTACGCCACCCTCCGCCTCGGCGACCGGCTGCACGCCGTACGGGCCTCCGACGCGCTCACCGACGACCGGATGGCGCTCACCGTCGGCCCGCTCACGATCACCGTCGAGGAGCACGCAGTACCGGGGCGACCGGCTGATGCTGGAGGCCCGGCGGTTCGTCCAGGCGGGCACCTGCACCGGCCGCATATCTCACCGGCCCCGCCCGCGAACCCCTGGCACTCACCGCCGAGATCCTCATCTCCTCGCCCCTGGCCGTCGGCGCCGGCTACCCGCCCGCAGACGACTGGCAGCACGGCACCTGGCGCGGCCGCGGCTGGACCGACCGCCGCGTCTACGACATCGAGGACCCGGCGGCACCTCCTCCCCCAAGCTCTCGACTTCGTTCGAGCAGGGGGCGCCCCCTTGCCGCCTACGGCGTCACCGACCACGCCGCCCGCTTCACCCTCGACGGCCGCACCGGATACGGGATCTTCGAACACGGCAGCTTCGGACGCCACGACCCCAGCGGCTTCGCCGACCACGCCGCGGTGGCCCCGGAGGCGGACCGATGAGCACCGCGCCCCGGCCCCGCACCGCCACCCGCGACCCCGACGAGCTGACCTCCCGGCTCACCGCCTGGCTCGGCACCCGGCTCCCCGGCGCCCGCGCCACCGTCCCCGGCTCCAACGGCATGTCCAGCGAGACGCTGCTCTTCGACATCGAGCACCCGGAAGCCCCGGTGCGCCGCTGCGCGCTGCGGCTGGCCGCCGACCCCGCCGCGTACACGGTCTTCCCGCGCTACGACATGGCCCGCCAGTACCGCACCATGCGGCCGGTCGCCGCGCACACCGACCTCCCCGTGCCCCGCACCTTCTGGCTGGAGGAGGACCCGGCGCACCTCGGCGCCCCGTTCTTCGTCATGGCCCGGGCCGACGGCCGGGTGCCGCCGGACGTCATGCCCTATACGTACGAGGGGAGTTGGCTGTCCGCGGCCACCGACGCCGAACGCGACCGGCTGGAGGCCGCCAGCGTCGGGGTGCTCGCCCGGCTCCATGAGCAAGTCCCGCTCCACGAGGCCGACTTCCTGGCCGGTGCCGGAACCGGGAGCGTCCTGCACCGGCACGTCGCGGCCCAACGCACCTACTACGACTGGGTCGTTGCGGGGAAACCCCGCTCACCGCTGATCGAGCGCGGCTTCGTCCGGCTCGCCGACCACTGGCCCGCCGACCCCGGCGAGACCGTCCTGACCTGGGGCGACGCCCGGATCGGCAATATCGTCTACGACGGCTTCGAGCCCGCCGCCGTACTCGACCGGGAAATGGCCGCGCTCGGCCCCCGCGAACTGGACCTGGGCTGGATGATCTACCTCCACCGCTTCTTCCAGGACCTCACGGAAAGCAGCGGCCAGCGGGGACTGCCCGGACTCCTGCGCCGGGACGCCGTCGAGAGCCGCTACGCCCGGCTCACCGGGCACACCCCGCGCGACATGGAATTCCACACCCTCTACGCGGCGCTGCGGCACGCGGTCGTGATGCTGAGAGTGGCCTACCGCCAGGTGCACTTCGGGGAGGTGCCGGTACCGGAGGACGCCGATGCGCTGATCCTCCACCGGGACACCCTGGAGGCGATGATCGAGGGCCGGTACTGGTGAGCCGCTGACGGCCGGGCCCCGGGCCCCGTACGCCCCGCGAGGACGAGGGACCGCCGCGGCCGCCGGACGGCCGCGGGCAGGGCGTCAGGCGCTGCGGCGCATCCGCGGCACCCGCAGCGGACGGGTACCGGGTCCGCCGATGTGCGAGAACGGCTGGCGGCGCCAGTCCAGGCTCTCCGGCAGGGTCAGCAGCACCGCCGCGTCCTGCTCCTGGGCGTCCAGCGTGTCCTCGGCCTCCGGGGCCTCGGCCACCGGACGGCCCGAACCCTGGCACACCGTCAGCCCGAACGGGTTCCAGGGCGACGGGCACAGCGCGTGCTCCGGGAGGGCGTCCTCGTCCGCCAGCAGCGCGATCGGCTGCAGGCAGTCGGGGCAGGTCACCCGGTAGATCTCGAAGGTGTCGAAGGCGTCGAACGCATCGTCGTCGCCGGTGAGGCCGGAACTGTCGCCCTCCTGGGCGTCGATGTTCGCGGCGGCTGAGTCCTGCTGAAGGCGTCGCATGATGTCCATCCCCCTCGGGTGGGCCGCGGGGACCGCTGACTTCCTTGACGGGCGGTCCTGGCCACCACCAGCAATTCCCTTCATGCCGCGCGCATAATCGCGGCCGCCCCACGGACACGGGTTCACACCTGTGGCATTGGTCACACGGGAGGGAGCGAGGGTGTCCACGATCCGGCGCGCGATGCGCATACGCGCCCGCGCACAGTAGGTTGAACGGGTGGAGGAGTTGGACCGACAAATCGTGGATCTGCTCGTCAAGGACGGGCGGATGAGCTACACCGACCTGGGCAAGGCCACCGGCCTGTCCACTTCGGCGGTGCACCAGCGGGTGCGCCGCCTGGAGCAGCGCGGTGTGATCCGCGGCTACGCCGCGATCGTGGACCCGGAAGCCGTGGGCCTGCCGCTCACCGCGTTCATCTCGGTCAAACCCTTCGACCCCAGCGCCCCCGACGACATCGCCGACCGGCTCGCCGAGGTCCCGGAGCTGGAGGCCTGCCACAGCGTCGCCGGCGACGAGAACTACATCCTCAAGGTCCGGGTCGCCACCCCGCTCGAACTGGAACACCTGCTCACCCGCATCCGCACCCTCGCCGGTGTCTCGACCCGCACCACCGTCGTGCTGTCCACCCCGTACGAGTCCCGCCCGCCGCGCATCTGACCGGAGGCACTCCCGGGCGCCCCCTGCGTGCGGAGCGTGCCCGCGCAGGGGCCAGACTGTCCGGTATGAGCGAGCACATCCCCGATCCGGATCCCGCCGGCCCGGCCTCTTCCCGCCCCGGCGCGCCCCGCACCGTCCTGCTGCGCGGCGGTGAGGTGCACAGCCCCGCCGACCCCTTCGCCACCGCCATGGTCGTGGAGGGTGACCGCATCGCCTGGGTCGGCGAGGAGGGCGCGGCCGACTCCTTCGCCGACGGCGTCGACGAGGTCGTCCAGTTGGACGGGGCCCTGGTCACCCCGGCGTTCACGGACGCACATGTGCACACCACGGCCACCGGGCTCGCCCTCACCGGCCTCGACCTGCTCGGCGTCACCTCGCTGTCCGACGCGCTGGCCCGGATCCGGGCCTACGCCGACGCCCGCCCCGCGGACCGGATCCTGCTCGGCCACGGCTGGGACGCCAGCGCCTGGCCCGAGGGCCGCCCGCCGTCCCGCGCCGAACTGGACGCGGCCACCGGCGGCCGCCCGCTCTACCTCACCCGGGTCGACGTGCACTCCGCGGTCGTCACCACCGCCCTGCTGGACCTGGTCCCCGGCATCCGCGACCGCTCCGGCTTCCGCGCCGACGCCCCGCTGACCGGCGACGCCCACCACGCGGCCCGCCGCGCCGCCTTCGCCACCGTCACCCCCGCCCAGCGCGCCGAGGCCCAGGCCGCCGCGCTGGCCCGGGCGGCCGCACTCGGCATCGGCAGCATCCACGAATGCGCCGGCCCGCAGATCTCCGGCGAGGACGACTTCACCGCACTGCTCGCCCTCGCCCGGCAGGGCACCGGCCCCCGCGTGGTCGGCTACTGGGCCGAGCTGGTCGCATCCGCAAAGGACGCCGAGCGGATCCGCGAGCTGGGTGCGATCGGCGCCGCGGGCGACCTGTTCGCCGACGGGTCGCTGGGCTCGCACACCGCCCATCTGCACGCCCCGTACGCGGACGCCGCCCACACCGGCACCGCGCAGCTCGACGCCGACGCGGTCGCCGCCCACGTCGCCGCCTGCACCGAGGCCGGACTGCAGGCCGGCTTCCACGCCATCGGCGACGCCGCCCTGACCAGCGTCGTCGACGGCGTACGGGCCGCCGCCGAGAAGGTGGGAACGGAGCGGATCCGGGCCGCCCGGCACCGCGTCGAGCACGCCGAGATGCTCACCGACGCCACCATCGCCGGCTTCGCCGAGCTGGCCCTCACCGCCTCCGTCCAGCCCGCCTTCGACGCGGCCTGGGGCGGCCCCGACGGCATGTACGCCGCCCGCCTCGGCGCCGAGCGGGCCGCCACCCTCAACCCGTACGCCGCGCTGCTCAGGGCCGGTGTGCCGCTGGCCCTGGGCTCCGACAGCCCGGTCACCCCGCTCGATCCCTGGGGCACCGTGCGCGCCGCGGTCTTCCACCGCACCCCGTCCCACGGCATCTCCGCCCGCGCCGCCTTCACCGCCCACACCCGGGGCGGCTGGCGGGCCGTCGGCCGGGACGACGCAGGTGTCCTGGTGCCCGGCGCGCCCGCCGACTACGCGGTCTGGCGCACCGGCGAACTGATCGTCCAGGCCCCCGACGAGCGGGTGGAGCGCTGGTCCACCGACCCCCGCTCGGGCACCCCCGGCCTGCCCGATCTCACGCCGGGCCGGGACCTCCCGGTGTGCCTGCGCACGGTCGTCGGCGGCCGCACGGTCTTCGGGCCGCCGAACGAGTGACATCGGGCGGGCAGGTCCCCTCGCGGCCCGTGCTTGCCGCTACTCGCCCCACCAGGGGCCGCTCGTTGCTGACCTGGGACGACGCGAAAACGACGCAGGCGGAGCACCTGTTGACAGCAGGCGGTCGGCGGCCGGTAGGTTCGGCCGAGTCCACCACAGGACGTCCGACCGGGAGACCTCCGCGCAGTCGTCGAACGCAGCTGGGCCATGGGGCGGTGCGCCACGGCACACCGCCACTGGGAGCCAGGTCCAGCACCAGCGGTACGGGGCGACGGAGGGTTTCGGCTGGTCGGCAGGTGCGACCCGGGTGGGGCCCGGACGCTCAGTAGACAACGGCTCTCGGTCGACCCGCAGCCAGCGGGTCCCAGGTCGGCCCGAAGGGCGCCCGGGCCCCGATCCGCACCCCTCTCCCGTGTTCTTCACCTTCTGCGCACCCCGCACCCACGATTCCGGTCATCCGATGTACGGTCACCTCACATACGCATGACTGCTGCAGGAAGGCCCGTGACCGTGCCGTCGGGTTCCGACACCACCCAAGAAGCCGTGCGCGGCCCCTCGCCCGGCGGCGCGGCGCCGCCCGCCGCGGCCGACGCCCCGGCCGCCCCCGCGCGCCCGGGCCGGGCCCGCGGCCTGCTGGCCCTGGCCCGCCGGGAGGCGCTGCGCACCGGCCTCGCGGTGGTCTCCGGCGTCGCGCTGGGCCTGGCCTTCCCGCCGTACGACCTGTGGCCGCTGTCGCTGGTGGCGGTGGCCGCGCTGGCCCTGCTGACCCGCGGCCGGACCGCCCGGCAGGGCGCCTGGACCGGGCTCGCCTCCGGGCTGCCGTTCTTCCTGATCCTGCTCAAGTGGCTGCACGTGGTCGGCTGGGACGCGGTGGTGGGCCTCTCGATCGCCGAGGCGCTCTTCATGGCGCTCCTCGGCGCCGGGCTCGCGCTCACCTCCCGGCTGCCGGTCTGGCCGCTGTGGGGCGCCTGCCTGTGGGTCGCCGAGGAATGGGCCCGCGACCGGCTGCCGTTCGGCGGCTTCCCCTGGGGCCGGCTGGCCTTCGCCCACACCGGCTCGCCGTTCACTCCGCTCGCCGCGCTCGGCGGTGCCCCGCTGGTGACCTTCGCGGTCGCGCTGGCCGGCGGCCTGCTGGCGGCCTGCGCGGCCACCCTGTGGGGTCTGCGCGGCAACCCCTCGGTGCGCCGGGCCGTGCCGGCGCTGGAGGCGTTCGGGCTGGCCGCCGCGGTCGCCGCGGCCGGGGTGCTGGTGCCGGTCCCCACGAAGGCCGACGACACCGTCGACATCGCCGTGGTCCAGGGCAACGTCCAGCAGCCCGGTATGGACTTCCTGGGCCGCCCCATGAGGATCCTCGACAACCACGCCACCGCCACCGAGAAGCTCGCCGCCGACATCAAGGCCGGCCGCGCCAAGAAGCCGGACCTGGTCATCTGGCCGGAGAACTCCTCCGACCTCGACCCGTTCCAGTACCCGCAGGCGTACGACCGGATCGACGAGGCGGTCAGGGCGATCGGCGTGCCCGTGCTCGTCGGCGCCCTGGTGGACCACCCCTCCAAGAAGGGCTACGTCTTCAACGAGGGCATCGTCTGGGACCCGAAGAAGGGGCCGGGCGCCTCGTACACCAAGCAGCACCCCGTGCCGTTCGGCGAGTACGTCCCGTTCCGGGAGCAGCTCAGCAAGATCATCACGCGCTTCCAGCGGGTGCCCCGCGACTTCTACCCCGGGGACCACACCGGTCTGCTGCAGGTCGGCCCCGCCAAGCTCGGCGACGTCATCTGCTTCGAGGTCGCCTACGACGAGATCGTGCACGACACCGTCGGCGCCGGCGCCCGGGCCCTGGTCATCCAGACCAACAACGCCACCTACGGGCGCACCGGCCAGCCCGAGCAGCAACTGGCGATGTCCAAGCTGCGCGCCGTCGAGCACGGCCGTGCGGTGGTCACCGCGGCCACCAGCGGGATCAGCGCGGTGGTCGCCCCGGACGGCACGGTCACCCACCGGATCCCGGAATTCACCCAGGGCGTGGTCTCCGCCCGCATTCCGCTGCGGAACGAAACGACGCTCGCCGACCGCGTCGGCGCCGCACCTGAATGGGCGCTCGCTATCGTGGGCCTTCTGTCCTGTGCCGCCGCGGTGATCGGCGGCCGGCGCGGGCGTACGAAGGACGAGAAGGGGCAGCAGTGACAGACGGTCAGCGGCAGTACGGTCCGCTCGGCACCACCTTGGTGATCATCCCGACGTACAACGAGGCGGAGAACATCAAGCCGGTCGTCTCGCGGGTGCGGGCCGCCGTCCCCGAGGCGCACGTGCTCGTCGCGGACGACAACAGCCCGGACGGTACCGGCAAGCTGGCCGACGAACTGGCCGCCGAGGACGAGCAGGTGCACGTCCTGCACCGCAGGGGCAAGGAAGGGCTCGGCGCCGCCTATCTGGCGGGCTTCCGGTGGGGCATCGACAACGGCTACGGCGTGCTCGTCGAGATGGACGCCGACGGCTCGCACCAGCCCGAGGAACTGCCCCGGCTGCTGACCGCCCTCAAGGGCGCGGATCTGGTCCTCGGCTCGCGCTGGGTGCCCGGCGGCCGGACCGTCAACTGGCCCAAGTACCGCCAGTTCATCTCCCGCGGCGGCAGCACGTACTCCCGGCTGGTGCTGGACCTGCCGCTTCGCGACATCACCGGCGGCTACCGCGCCTTCCGCGCGGAGACCCTCAAGGGGCTCGGGCTCGACGAGGTGGCCTCCCAGGGCTACTGCTTCCAGGTCGACCTCGCCCGGCGCGCGGTGCAGGCCGGCTACCACGTCGTCGAGGTGCCGATCACCTTCGTCGAACGGGAGCACGGCGACAGCAAGATGAGCCGGGACATCGTCGTCGAGGCGCTGTGGCGGGTGACGGCCTGGGGCGTCGGCTCCCGGGTGGACAAGCTCCGCGGCCGCTGACCCCGGCGCCGGTGTCCGGACGTGATCCGTTCCCGTCGTCCCGGGGCGGTCCGGCGGGGCGCGCCAGGCACACTTGAGGCATGACGTTCGGAACCATGCCACCGCCGAGTACCCGTCCGCCCCAGCGCTCGCGCGCCCGCAGGTTCGTCCCTTTGGGCATCGCCGCCTGGATGGTGCTGGAGATCTGGCTGCTGACCCTGGTCGCCGGGGCCACCAACGGTCTGACCGTCTTCCTGCTGGTGGTCGCCGGGGTGGTCGCCGGCGGGTACGTGATCAAGCGGGCCGGCCGCCGCGCCTGGCAGAACCTCACCGAGGGCCTCCGGCAACCGGGCGCCGATCCGGCCGCCGCGCAGCCGGCGTCGCCGGGCAACGACCGCCAGGACGGCGGCAATACGCTGCCGATGGCCGGCGGTCTGCTGCTGATGATCCCCGGGCTGGTCTCCGATGTCCTGGGTCTGCTCTGCCTCTTCCCGCCGACCGGCCGGCTGATCCGGCGGCGGGCCGAGAAGCTGCTGAACCGGCAGGTCTCCTACGCTCCGGGGTCGTTCGGTGACGCCTTCCAGCAGGCCCGGATGCACCGGCCGGACGGCAAGGTCGTCCAGGGCGAGGTGATCCGCGACGACGAGCCGTCGGCCCCGCGCCGCCAGGACCCGCCGCTGACCGGCTGAGGAGCCGGGCCGGCGCACGTCGGACACGGCAGTGGCCGGACACGTAAGGGCCGGGGCCACTGCACTTGCGCAGTGGCCCCGGCCCTTACGTGCCGGTGTTGCGGCCGCAGGTCGTGCCGTCAGGCGGACTTGCGGTTGCTGTCGCGCGGATGCACGGCGATGTTCATGGTGCCGGAGCGTAGGACCGCCAGCCGTTCGGCCAGCACCTCCTCCAGCTCCTCGCGGGTGCGCCGCTCCATGAGCATGTCCCAGTGCGTACGCGCGGGCTTACCCTTCTTCTCTTCAGGGCCGTCGCCATCCACCAGGAGCGAGGGCGCGCCGCACACCTTGCACTCCCACTCCGGCGGAATCTCGGCCTCGACCGAGAACGGCATCTCGAATCGATGTCCGTTCTGGCATGCGTACTCCACCGCCTGGCGCGGGGCCAGGTCGATGCCGCGGTCGGTCTCGTAGCTGGTCACCACGAGGCGCGTGCCGCGGAGAGCTCGCTCACTCATGAATCGTGCCTCCCGGGCTTGTCGCCCACAGGACAGGTGTCGCTGTCGTCGTCATCCGGTCAACGTCCGGTCGGCGGTGAAGATTCCCGTAATCGGGACATGTGCGTCGCCCGTCGTGCCGCCCCTTGTTGTACCCACCGGCGCCCGGTTTGTCACATCTGGCAGCAGATGTCACCCAGCGCCTTCCATGCTTGAGCGCGCAGTAACGGTCCGCCTGGTGAGCCAAAGGCGTATACTACCGGCCCGCCTGCCCTGGGGCTAAATCCGGTCAGGTACCGGGTTCCCGGCCGCCGCGATCGCCCGCCTCACCGGCACCCTCGCCAGCAGGACGAACCCGATCACGAAGAAGGCCGCCAGCGACACGATGGCGGCCCGGTAGCTCCCGGACAACTGGTAGGCCATCCCGAAGACCAGCGGCCCCAGCCAGCTCACCCCGCGGTCGCTCATCTCGTACGCGGAAAAGTACTCCGCCTCCTTGCCGCGCGGGACCAGATGCGAGAACAGCGACCGGGACAGCGCCTGGCTGCCGCCCAGGACCAGCCCGATGCCGGCGGCCAGTGCGAAGAACCACACCGGCGCCCGCGCCGGCAGGAAGCAACCGGCCGTGACCGTCACCGTCCAGGCCGCCAGCGAACCCAGGATCGTCCGCCGGGCGCCGTGGCGCCGGGCCAGCCGGCCCATCAGCAGGGCGCCCGCCGCGGCCAGCACCTGCACCAGGAGGACGGCCGTGATCAACGTCGTCTGGTCCAGCCCGAGCTCCTCGGAACCGTAGACCGACGCCTGGGTGATCACCGTCTGCACACCGTCGTTGTAGACGAGATAGGCCAGCAGGAAGGACAGCGTGAGCGGGTGGCGGCGCATGTCGCGCAGCGTCTCCCGGAGCTGGCGCCAGCCCTGGCCGAGCGGACCGCCGCCCGGCGCCGCGGGTCCGGGTCCGGGGTCGGGTCCGGGGGCGGGTCCGGTTCCCGGGGCCGCGGTCGCCCTCCGGTCGCGCAGCCGCCGCAGCGGAATCAGCGAGAAAGCACCCCACCACAGCCCGGCCGACGCCAGACAGATGCGGACCGCGGTGCCCTCGGAGACGCCGAAGGACGCGTGCGCACCGAAGAGGACGAGGTCGGCGACGAGTACCAGCGCCCCGGAGGCGTAGCCGAACGCCCAGCCCCGGGAGGACACCGCGTCCCGTTCCTCGGGCGTCGCGATCTGCGGCAGGAAGGAGATGTAGAGCATCGACGACACCACGAAGGAGACGTTCGCGACGACCAGCAGCGCCCCGCCCAGCAGATAGCGGTCACCGCCCAGGAAGAACATCCCGGTCGTCGCCGCGGCGCCGGTGTACGCGCAACAGCCCAGCAGCGGCTTCTTGCGGCCGGTCCGGTCGGCCAGCGCCCCGGCCAGCGGCATGACCAGCACCGACAGCAGCAGGGACGCCGACACCGTGTACGCGTAGAAGGAGCCGGCGCGCACCGGGACGCCCAGCGGGTGCACGAAGCCGTGCGGGTCCGCCGCGGCCTTGGCCACCGACGTCAGGTACGGCCCCAGGAAGACCGTGAGCACGCTCGTCGAGTAGACGCTGTTCGCCCAGTCGTACCAGTACCAGCCGCGTTGCTCGCGGCGCCGGGCGGCCGTCCCGTCGACGACCCCGGCCACGGCCTCTGCGCTCCCCACGCCCACCCCCGTCTGCCCGTCCCCGTTCACCGTGGACGGCCCGGGGGCGTCAGACCCAGCTCCCCCGCTCGGTCAGCACCGTCCGCAGCGTCTCTATCTGGTCGGTCATGATGCCATCCACCCCCAGGTCGAGCAGGGTGTTCATCCGATCCGCGTCATTGACCGTCCAGACGTGGACCTGCATGCCCAGGGCGTGCGCGGCGCGCAGGAAGAGCGCGTCGACGACCGGGATGCCGGTGTGCCGCTCGGGGACCTGGACGCAGACCGCGCTGCGCCGCACCGCCGCGCCCAGCAGCCGGTCCAGCGGCACCGCCCCGCGCCCGTACGAGCGCATCCGCAGACCGGCCACGCCGCGGGTGCCGAGCGAGCTGGCCATCCGGCCGCCGGCCAGCTGCTGCGCCCGGGCCACCCGGGCCTCCGAGAACGAGCCCACGCACACCCGGTCCCAGGCGTGCGTACGGCGCAGCAGGTCCAGCAGCGGCTCCAGTGCGGACTCCGCCTTGAGGTCGACGTTCCAGCGGGCCTCGGGGAACTCCTCCAGCAGTTCCTCGAAGAGCGGGAGCGGCTCCCGGCCGCCGATCCGCGCCCGGCGCACCGCCCGCCAGGGGAGCTGCGCGATGGCGCCGCGGCTGTCGGTGACCCGGTCCAGGGTCGGGTCGTGGAAGGCCACCAGCTTGCCGTCCGACGTGGTGTGCACGTCGGTCTCCAGATAGCGGTAGCCGAGGCCGACCGCGCGCCGGAAGGCGGCGGCGGTGTTCTCCAGGCCCTCCGCGGCCCCGCCCCGGTGGGCGAAGGCGAGTGGTGCGGGGTGGTCCAGGTAGGCGTGGCGGAGGCGGATCGCGGTGGTCACTCCTGCAGTATCGCGCGCGCAGGTGACGTGCCGGTGCCGGCCACCACACGGGACGGTGCCGGGGCAGGGCCGGCGATCGCGAAGCGGCGGAGGAAGAACTGCGCCAGCGGGCCGATGGCCAGGGCGTAGAGGACCGTGCCGGCCCCGACCGAGCCGCCGAGCAGGAAGCCGGCCGCCAGTACCGTCACCTCGATGCAGGTCCGCACCAGCCGCACCGGGCGGCCGGTGCGCAGATGCAGCCCGGTCATCAGGCCGTCGCGCGGGCCGGGACCGAACCGGGCGGAGATGTACAGGCCGGTCGCCGCGCCGTTCAGGACCACGGCGAAGGCCAGCAGCGGGATGCGGGCGGCGAGGGAGGACGGTTCCGGGACCCAGGCCAGGGTCAGGTCCATCACGACCCCGAGGATCACCACGTTCGACACCGTGCCCAGGCCGGGGCGCTGGCGCAGCGGGATCCACAGCAGCAGGATCAGCGCACCGAAGACGACGGTGACCGTGCCGATCGACAGCCCCGTATGCCGGGATATGCCCTGGTTCAGCACGCTCCAGGGTTCCAGGCCCAGGTCGGCGCGGAGCATCAGCCCCATGCTCACGCCGTACAGCACCAGCCCCGTGTAGAGCTGGACGAGCCGGCGCGCCAGCACTCCGCGCGGCCGACCGGACGTGCTCGTCATGGACACGAAAATTCCCCCTCATGGCAGGATTGGACCGAGGCATGACACCATGTGGCATGTCCGGGCTCGCGAAGGAGAGCCAATTGCGGGAAGGTGGACTGATCTTCATGGCCCAGTGGACTTCAGCCGTCGGCGCGCCCCAACTCGCCCGGCTGCTCCGGTCGCAGGACTCCCGCGAGGTCCAACTCGCGGGCGGCGGCCGCCGGTTGCCCGCCTACCGCGGCCTCGCCGACGGTATCCGCCTCCTCGTCCTCGAAGGCCGGATACCGGTCGCCGCCCGGCTCCCCGCCGAACGCGAACTGGCCGCCGCCTTCGGCGTCAGCCGCACCACCGTCGCCGCCGCCTACGAAGCGCTGCGCGCCGAGGGGTTCCTGGAGTCCCGGCGCGGCTCCGGCAGCTGGACCGCCGTCCCCGCCGGCAACCCGCTGCCCACCCGCGGCCTGGAGCCCCTGCCCCCCGAGGCCGCCGGCTCCATGATCGACCTCGGCTGCGCCGCCCTCCCGGCCCCCGAGCCCTGGCTCACCCGCGCCGTCCAGGCCGCGATGACCGATCTCCCGCTCTACGCCCACACCCACGGCGACTACCCGGCCGGCCTGCCCGTCCTCCGCCAGGCCCTGGCCGACCGCTACACCGCCCGCGGCATCCCCACCATGCCCGAACAGATCATGGTGACCACGGGCGCGATGGGCGCGGTCGCCGCCATCTGCCGCCTCTGCACCAGCCCCGGCGAGCGGGTCGCCGTCGACTCCCCCTCCTACGCCAACATCCTCCAGCTGATGCGGGACGCCGGCGCCCGGCTCGTCCCGGTCGCCCTGGGGGAGCGGCTGGCCGGCTGGGACATCCCCGTCTGGCGCCAGGTGATGCGCGACGCCGCGCCGCGCATGGCGTACGTCGTCGCCGACTTCCACAACCCCACCGGCACCCTCGCCACCGAGGACCAGCGCCGCCGCCTGGTCGACGCGGCACGCTCCGCCGGCACCCTGCTCGTCGTCGACGAGACGATGACCGAGCTCCGGCTCGATGCGGACACCGACGTCCCCCCGCAGGTCTGCTCGTTCGACCCGGCCGGCAGCGCGGTGATCACCGTCGGATCGGCGAGCAAGGCGTTCTGGGCCGGGATGCGGATCGGCTGGGTGCGCGCCGCCCCCGACATCATCCGCAGCCTGGTCGCCGCCCGCGCCTACTCCGACCTCGGCTCACCGGTCCTCGAACAGCTCGCCATCGCCTCCCTGCTGGAGGGCGACGGCTGGGAGCAGGCCGTCGGCATCCGGCGCGAGCAGGCCCGCGAGAACCGCGACGCGATCGTCGCCGCGCTCCACCGCCACCTCCCGGACTGGGAGTTCAGCGTGCCGCACGGCGGCCTCACGCTCTGGGTGCGCACCGGCGGCCTGTCCGGCTCGCGGATCGCCGAGGCGGGGGAGCGGCTGGGCGTACGGGTGCCCTCCGGCCCGCGGTTCGGCGTGGACGGCGCCTTCGAGGGCTTCGTCCGGCTGCCGTTCACGGTCAGCGGGGCGGTCGCCGACGAGGCCGCGGTCCGGCTGGCGGGCGCCGCGCGACTGGTCGCCACCGGCGCACCGGCGGACACCGAACCGCGGCACTCGTTTGTCGCCTGACGGATCGTCAACTAGCTGCCTCTCAAGCCGCGTCACCCCTCCGCGCGCAGCGCCTCCACCGGCCCGCCCCGGGCCGTACGGCACTCACCGCCCTTGACGATCGACACCCGGGGCGCCGGCCCCACCGGCTCGGCGGCGGCCGCCGACGCGTCCTCCGGCGGCTCCTCGCCGGCCGGGACCGCCCGTTCCGGCAGCAGGGCCAGCACGGCCTGCCGGTGCGCCTCGCCGGTCGCCTCGTCGAACGGGTCGGGGGTGGCGGGCACCTGGAGGCGCAGCACCTCGGCGGTCCCCAGCCGTACGTAGCCGCGCCCCGGCGGCACACTCGCGGTCGGCGTGGTGTGCGGCGGCGCCCCGAGCACCGCCCGCACCTCCTCCGCCGTGGCCGGCCCGAGCACCACCCGTGCCTTGGTGTGCGCCCGCACGGCCTCGCCGAGCAGCTCGGCGTTCTCGAACTGCTCCGCCACGACCACCGTCACCTGGGCCGCCCGGCCGTGCCGCAGCGGCACCTGAAGCCACCGCTGCGGATCCTCCCGGCCCTCGGTGGCCGCGAGATGGGTCAGCGCCGACGGCCGGTCCACCAGGATCCACAGCGGCCGCCGGACCTCCTCCGGCACCGGCCGGCCGGCCTGCCGCGCGCGGTTCGCGGTGACCAGCCGCCGCTCGGTCTCCTGCGCGGCCCACTCCAGCGCCGCCACCGCCCCGGCCAGCCCGCTCTCCACGCCCCGCACGCCCCGGCGGCCGGCCAGGCACCCGAAGTCACCGGTGCCGCCGCCGTCCACGACCAGCAACTCGCCGTGCTGCAGCGCCTGCAGCGCGATCGAGCGCAGCAGCGTCGTGGCTCCGGCGCCCGGCGGCCCCATGGCCAGCAGATGCGGCTCCGTCGAGCGCCGGCCGGTGCGCCACACCACCGGGGGCGCGTCGCGGGTCCCCTCTTTACCGTCGACCGGCAGCGTCCGCCGCACGGCATCGGCGTCGGTGAACCCGAGCACCGTCTCGCCCGGCGAGGTGACGAAGCGCTGCGCGGCGATGTCGGCCGGCAGCGGAGCCAGCGCGGTCACGGTCAGCTGGTTGGCCAGCTCGTCCCAGGCGAAGTGGTACTCCCGGCCGCGGCCGAGCTTGGCGTACAGCACCTGCTCGATGCGGACCCGGGACTGGTCCTCACCGTCGGTGAAGTACGGCGGGTACTTCAGCCGGAGCCGCGCCGGCCGCCCGTCCTCGTCGAAGGCGTACTCGGGGAAGGCCCCCGCCCAGTCGCCGCCGGGCGCGTACAGCGGACTCGGGTCGCCCTCGACGGCCAGATAGGGCACCAGCGCCTCGTACAGCGCCCGCAGCCGTGCGGTCTCCGCCTCGCTCGGGCCGGTCTCCGCCACGACGCGTTCCCGCCCCGCCCAGGCCCCCGCGATCATCGTCGCGATCAGCGCCAGCAGCGGTCCGTACGGGACCAGCGCCACGATCAGCACGCACGCGCCGACGAAGAACAGCGCCGGGCCGCGCTGCTCCTTGGGCGTCTCGGCCCACCGCCCCCGGGCGGCCACCGCCAGCCGGCGCAGCCCCCGGCCGATGGTGATCAGCGGGTGGAACACGTCCGAGGCGCCGTCGGCGGCGCTGCGCGCGAGATCGCGCCCGCGGGTGAGGGACACGCTCTGCGCCATACGGGTGAGCGGTACGCGGTCGGTCAGGATGCGGGGCAGAGGGCGCCGGGCCACATCGTCTCCAGGTGCTCGTGCGGTGGTCGGGGGAGCCGGCCGGGCGGCGGGCCGGGGCGGGCGGCGCGTGGCGACCGCCCCGGCCCGCACCCCGGCCGCTGAGAGGGGAGGGGCCCGAAGGGAGGCGACCTCCTTAAAGCTTGATCCCCCCGAGGAGGCTCGCCAGGCTCGCGCCGCCGGCCTTGATGCTCGGCGCGATCGCGGAGCTCGCGAGATAGAACCCGAAGAGCGCGGAGACCAGCGCGTGGGACAACTTGAGGCCGTCTTTGCGGAAGAACAGGAAGACGATGACACCGAGCAGGACGACGCCGGAAATGGACAGAATCATGGGGTGTTCTCTCCTGGGTGGTGGGGACGGTCACCTTGAGTTCTTCCAGCCTCACAGGCCGCATCAAGCCATAAGAAGCCGCAAACGGGTGATTTGTCGTTGAAATTCCCTATATGGGCGCAGCTTCAGGGCGTGTCGCCCCGGCGTGTCCTCCACCACCGCCCGGCAGGGCCGCCGCGCACCCCCTACGGGGCGCGAACCGCTCCCGCCGACCCGGCACAATCGTGGGGTGCCGAAGTCCAAGAAGAAGCCGGCCGGCCCGCCGCGCCGCGCCGCCGCCGTGACCCCCGCCGCGCCCTGTCCCTGCGGCCGCGCCGCCACCTACGGCGACTGCTGCGCCCCCTTCCACCAGGGCGGCGCCGCCGCCCCGACCGCGGAGCGGCTGATGCGCTCGCGCTACAGCGCCTTCGCCGTCGGTGACACCGGCTACCTCCTGCGCACCTGGCACCCGTCCACCCGGCCCGCCGCCCTCGACCTCGAACCGGCGCAGCGCTGGACCGGGCTGGAGATCCTCAAGGCCACCGGCGGCAGCGCGTTCCACGCCGAGGGCACGGTGGAATTCCGTGCGCACTACACCCTGCACGGCCACGCCGACAGCCAGCACGAGCACAGCCGCTTCGTCCGTCAGGACGGTGCCTGGGTCTACCTCGACGCGCTCCCGGACGCCTGAGGGACCCGCGGGCTCAGTCGAGGCCGCGGCCCCGCAGCTGGTCGATCTCCCGGCGGTCACGCTTGGTGGGGCGCCCGGTGCCGCGGTCGCGGAGGCCCATCAGCGGGACCTCCTCGCGGGGCGGGGGCGGCGGGCTGTTGTCGATGAAGCACTCCGCGGCGATGGCCGCGCCCACCCGCTTGCGCACCAGCCGCGAGACCACCACGATCCGCTCCCGCCCGGCGTGCCGCAGCCGCACCTCGTCGCCGCTGCGCACGGCGTGCGCCGGCTTCACCCGCTCGCCGTTGACCCGTACGTGTCCCGCCCGGCAGGCCGCCGCGGCCAGCGAACGGGTCTTGGTGAGCCGCACGGACCAGATCCAGCTGTCGATACGGGTGGTCCCCTCGTCTGAAGCCATACCGAAACTCTAGAACGGCCGGGGGAGGAGGAAAGCGCGCGGCCGGGGCCCGCCCCGGGGAAAGGACCTAGCCGGACTTCTTGGCCGTGCCCCTTTTGGCGGCGCTTTTCCGTGCGGCGCTCTTCTTGGCCGCAGTTTTGCTCGCCGTGCTCTTGGCCGCCGCGCTCTTCGCCGTCGCGCTTTTCGCCGCTCCGGTCTTCGATACCGCGCTCTTCTTCGCCGTGCTCTTCTCCGGTGCGGACTTCGCGGCCGTGGATTTCGCGGTGGTGGACTTCTTGGCCGCGGCCTTCTTCGCCGGCGCCTTCTCGGCCGTCGCCTTTCCCGCCGCCTTCCGCCCCCGGAGCGGGGTCACGGAGGCCGACCCCCGCCCGCCCTCCGCGGCGTCCGTCCGCCCCTCCCGCGCCGCCCGCACGCTCTTCTCCAGCGCCGCGGTCAGATCGATGACCCGGGCGGACGGGCGCGGGGCCGCGGGGGCGACCGGTTCCTCGCCCTCCAGCTTGGCGGTGACCAGCTCCTCCACGGCCTCCCGGTACTCGTCGTGGAGCTCTGCCGGATCCAGCTCGCCCAGGGAGTCCATCAGGGTCTCGGCCAGCGACAGCTCGTTCTCGCGGATCTGCACGTCCTCGGGGGCCACACCGGCGGCCGGCCGGATCTGGTCGGGCCACAGCAGCGCATGCATCACGATCGCCCCCTCGTACGCCCGCAGCATCGCCAGCGACTCCCGGCCGCGCATCGCCACCTTGCCGATCGCGACCTTCCGGTGGTGCTCCAGCGCCTCCCGCAGCAGGGCGTACGGCTTGGTGGCGGCCGCCCCGTTGGGGCCCAGGTAATACGCCTTGTCCAGCTGGAGCGGGTCGATCTCGGCGGGGTCGACGAAGGACAGGATCGTCAGCGTCTTGGACGTCGGCATCGGCAGCCGCGACAGTTCGTCGTCGCTGATCGGCACGATGATGTCGTCGCCCGGCGGCTGATAGCCCTTGCCGACCTCTTCGTTCGGGACTTCCTCGCCGTCGAGTTCGCAGATCTTGCGGTACTGGATCTGCGCGCCGTCCTTTTCGTGAATGCGGACGAAAGAGACGGACGAGGTCCGGTCCGTGGCGCTGTACGTCTTCACGGGGATGGTGACCAGTCCGAAGGAAATTGACCCATTCCAGATAGAACGCATATTTCATCCCTTGTGTGGGATTCTCATCGTATGTCGCCGATCACCATGGTGGAGGGGCGGCGCCTCTCGCTGACCAACCTGGACAAGGTCCTCTATCCGGAGACCGGCACCACCAAGGGTGAGGTGCTGCACTACTGCACCACCACCGCGGACCCGCTGCTCGCGCACCTGGCGGACCGGCCGCTGTCCTTCCTCCGCTATCCCGACGGGCCCGACGGCCAGCGCTTCTTCACCAAGAACGTGCCGCCCGGCACGCCCTCCTGGGTGAAGACCTGCGAGGTCCCCCATTCGACGTCCGGACCCACCCGGCAGGTCGTGATCGACGGCCTCGCCGCACTGGTCTGGGCCGCGAACCTGGTCGTCGAACTGCACACCCCGCAATGGACGTGCCGGGCGCCCGGCATCGCCGACCGGCTGGTGTTCGACCTGGACCCCGGCGAGCCCGCCACCATCGTGGAGTGCTGCCTGGCGGCCCGGTGGCTGCACGCCCGGCTGGCCGCCGACGGCCTGGGCGCGTACGCCAAGACCAGCGGCTCCAAGGGGCTGCACCTCATCGTGCCCATCGAGCCGGCCCCGTCCGAACGGGTCACCGCCTACGCCCGGCACCTCGCCGTCGAGGCCGCCCGGGCCCTGCCCGACCTCGTCACCCACAAGATGACCAGGTCGCTGCGGCCGGGCAAGGTCTTCATCGACTTCTCGCAGAACTCCGCCGCCAAGACCACCGCCGTCGCCTACACCCTGCGCGCCCGCACCACCCCCACCGTCTCCACCCCCGTCACCTGGGCCGAGGTCGCCGACTGCACCGACCCGGCCCAACTCACCTTCCTCTTCAGCGACATCGCCCCCCGCTGCGCCGTCCACGGCGATCTGCTCGCCCCGCTCCTGGACCCCGACCGCGCCCGCCCGCTGCCGGGAGCGACGTAGATTGTCCCCATGATCGAGGGGACATCGGACGACACCATGCAACTGCGCGCCCCCGGCCGGGAGATATCCGCCGGCGAGGCGACCACGGGGGAGGGGGGACCCAAGGGCGGACTGGCCCGCTCCTCGCTCCTGATGGCGGCGGGAACCATGGTGTCCCGCGCCACCGGCCTGTTCCGGAGCGTGCTCCAGGCGGCCGCGCTCGGCACCGGCCTGCTCGCCACCACCTACAACACCGCCAACGTCGTCCCGATGAGCCTCTACACCCTGCTGATCGGCGGCGCGCTCAACTCCGTGCTCGTACCGCAGCTGGTCCGGGCCCGGGCCGAGCACCCGGACGGCGGCCGGGCCCACGAACAGCGGCTGGTCACCCTCGTCCTGAGCGTGCTCGCGGTGGGCACCCTGCTCGCGGTGTGGGCCGCCCCGCAGATCGTCGCGCTCTACACCCCCGACACACCCGCCACCCACGCCGCCTTCGCGCTCACCGTCGTCTTCGCCCGCTTCCTGCTCCCGCAGATCTTCTTCTACGGGCTGTTCTTCATCCTCGGCCAGGTCCTCAACGCCCGCAGCAGGTTCGGCGCGATGATGTGGACGCCGGTGCTCAACAACGTCGTACTGATCGCGATGTTCGGCCTCTACCTCGGGCTGCTGGCCGGTCCCGACCGGATCGAGGACATCACCCCCGGCCAGATCGATCTGCTCGGCCTCGCCACCACCGGCGGCATCGCCCTGCAGGCACTGGCCCTGGTCCCGTTCGTGCGCGCGGCCGGCTTCCGCTTCCGGCCCCGCTTCGACTGGCGGGGCAGCGGCCTCGGCAAGAGCATCGCGGCGGCCCGCTGGACGCTGCTGTTCGTGCTCGCCAACCTGGCCGCGATGACCGTCGTCACGCACTACGCCGGCGCCGCCGACCGGCAACTCCCCACCGGGGGCGTCGGATACACCGCATACAGCTTGGCCCAGACCATCTGGACGCTGCCGCAGTCGATCGTGACCGTCTCGCTGGTGACGGCCCTGCTGCCCCGGATGAGCCGGGCGGTCGCCGAACACCGGCTGGACGACCTGCGCGACGACCTCTCCCGGGCCCTGCGCGTCAGCGGCGTGCTCATCGTCCCGGCCGCCTTCTTCTTCGTCGCGCTCGGCCCGCAGACCGCCCAACTCCTCTTCGCACACGGCTCGGTGGACGCCGCCTCGGCCGCGCCGGCCGGCCACATGCTGCAGGCGTTCGGCCTCGGCCTGATCCCGTTCTCCGCCCAGTACCTGCTGCTGCGCGGCTTCTACGCCTTCGAGGACACCCGTACGCCGTTCTGGACGGCCGCCGGCATCGCCGCCCTCAACATCGTCCTGGCCACCGCCTGCCACCTGCTGCTGCCGGCCCGCTGGGCGGTCACCGGCATGGCCGCCGCCTACACCGTCGCGTACGGGGCCGGGCTGCTGCTCACCGCGCTGCTGCTGCGCCGGCGCCTCTCCGGGCGCCTCGACGGCCGCCGGCTGTGCCGGACCTACGGCAAGCTGGCCGGGGCCGCGGCCGTGGCCGGCGGGGCGGCCTGGCTCGTGGCCCGGGCGTGCTCCGGGGTCGCCGTCCCGCAGTTCTGGGCACCCGTCCTGGCGCTGGCCGCCGGCGGCCTCACCATGGCCCTGCTCTTCCTGGGGCTCGCCCGGCTCCTGAAGGTCACCGAACTGCGCACCCTGCCCGGCCTGCGGTGAGCCGCGGCCGGCCGCTCAGACCGCGTGCGGCCGGCCCCAGGACGCCCGCCCGGCCGCCTCGATCCAGCCGATGACGGCCCGTACCGCGGCGTCGCCCAGCCCCGCGATGTCCGCCACCGCGACCGCGTCCCCGGCCTGCGGTGCGATGCCGGCGGCGGTCAGCGCGGCCTGGAGGTCCAGTCGGCGGCTGTCGGGCAGGGCCACCGGGCCCTGCAGCTGCTCCGCCGGGCCCGGCGGCAACGGCCGGTCGTTGCCCCGCCAGGGCGCGCACGCCACCCGGTCCTCCGGGCGGGGCGGCGGCAGCCGCAGATCGAGCGGGAGCGCGAGGGTGTCCAGGCGGTCCTCGGGGCGCGGCGGGGCGAGCGTGTAAGCCGGTGCCGGGCCGTACGGCGGGGGAGTGGGGCGGTCGAGTGTCATCGGGACCTCCACGGCTCGCGGGAACGCAACAGCTCTGATACCTCTCCGGAAGCGGTGAGCGGAGCGCCCGGTTCCGCCGCGCGCAGGGATTCACCCGTTGGGCCCACCGGGAGCCGGCCGGATCGCCGGGGGCGCCGGCCGCGGAAGTTTTGAAATGAGTGATCCAAAATGCTGTTACAGTCGTGCCCACGCAAGTATTGGAACGTACAGTCCAGAAAGGTGAGGTGGACGGTCGGATGACCATGCCGCGCCCTGTATATGTGCTGGCCGTGGGGGTTTTCGCCATGGTGACCAGCGAGTTCGTGGTGGCCGGGCTGATGCCCCGGATGGCTGACGGGCTGGGGGTGAGCATTCCTCAGATCGGCTATCTCATCACCGCCTTCGCGGTGGCCATGGCGGTCGGCGGCCCCTTCCTCACCGTCGCCGTGATGAGACTCCGCCAGAAGACCGCGCTGATGCTGCTGTTCGGGATATTCCTGACCGGCAACGTGCTGGCCGCCCTCGCCCCGGACTACCGGGTGATGCTGGTGGCCCGGATCGTCACCGGGGTCGCCTCGCAGGCGTTCTTCGGCGTGACCGTCTCGCTCTGCGTCCAGCTGACCCGACCGGAGACCCGCGGCCGGGCCATCGCGGTGGCCATGAACGGACTGATGCTCGGCACCCTGCTGGGCCTGCCGCTGTCGACGGCCGTCGGGGAGCGCCTCGGCTGGCGGGCGGCGTTCTGGGCGATCACCGCCCTCGCCGTACTGGCCGCGCTCGCCACCCTCCTCGGCGTACCGCGTCTCGGCCGGGCCGAGGGCGGCGGCAGCGTACGGGAGGAACTGGCGGCCTTCCGGCAGCCGCGGCTGTGGCTGGTGCTGTCCACCAGCACGCTCATCATCGGCGCGACCTTCGCCGCGTTCAGCTACTTCCACCCGCTGCTCACCGAGGTCACCGGCTTCTCCGCGGGCACCGTGCCGCTGCTGCTCGTCGGTTACGGCGCCGCCACCGTCGTCGGCAACACCGTCGTCGGGCGGCTGGCGGACCGTCACACCGTCGGCGTCCAGGTCGCCGGGCTGGCACTGAACGCGCTGTTCCTCGCCGGCCTCGCCCTCCTCGCGGACCGCGCCGTACCGGCCGTAGCGCTGATGACGGGGATCGGGCTGGTCGGGGTCACGATGAACCCGGCCATGGCCGTACGGGTCCAACGCATCGGAAACGGCGGCCCGTTGGTGAACACCGTGCACTCCTCCTTCATCACCCTCGGCGTCATCATCGGCTCCTCCGCCGGTGGCCTGGCGATCGCCTCCGGGGGTGGCCTGCGAGCCCCCTTGTGGCTCGGCGCAGGCCTGGCGGTCCTGGGCCTCGCCACGCTCCTGCCGGAACGGTGCGCGTTGCGGCGCTTCCCACGTACCTAGCCGTCCCGCCGTGGCCGAGTGCGTGGGCGCAACGCGATGCCGCGGCCGAGTGCGTGGGGTCGTTACCGGATGGCGTAGGAGAAACGGCGCCCCGCCACAGTCGTTCTTAGCGTGGGCCTCATGTCGAGCGCGAGATGGGCCCCTGTCAGAGCCGTGGCCGTTGCGGCCGTTTGTGCCGCCGGACTGCTGGCCGTGCCCGGGCCGGCGCGGGCCGATGGCCCGCACGGCATCGATGATCTGCGGGGCGGGGCCCGCCCCGTGGCCGACGCCGGGAACCGGCTGGACCGGCGCGGGGTGCAGTTCGTGGCCGGGCGGGACGTACCGGAGCCGCCGAAGGTCTCCGCGCTGTCGTGGATGGTGACGGATCTGGAGACCGGCAAGGTGCTGGCCGCCAAGGACGCCCACCGGCCGCTGCCGCCCGCCAGCACGCTCAAGACGCTCTTCGCGCTGGCCGTGCTGCCGAAGTTCTCCCAGGGGGCGGTCCACACCGTCTCGCTGGAGGACCTGGCCGGCATCGAAGCGGGCAGCTCGATGGCAGGGCTCAGGGAGGAGGTGCCGTACCACGTCGCCGATCTGTGGCACGGCGTCTTCCTCAGTTCCGGCAGCGACGCGGTGCACACCCTGGCCGCGATGAACGGCGGCTGGGACAAGACCATCGACGACATGCAGGAGACCGCGCGCCGTCTCGGCGCCCGGGACACCCGGGTGGAGTCCGCCGACGGCTTCGACACCCCGGGGCAGGTGTCCTCCGCCTACGACCTGTCGCTCTTCGGGCAGGCCGGGCTGACCAACCCCGACTTCGCGGAGTTCGCCGCGACGAAACGGGCCCAGCTCCCGCAGGACGGCGGCCCGGACGCGTTCGGCATCCAGAACACCAACCGGCTGCTGGTCGGCTCGCACGGCGTACGGCCGTACGAGGGACTGATCGGGGTGAAGAACGGCTACACGACGCACGCCGGCAACACCCTGATCGCGGCCGCCCGCCGGGACGGCCGGACGCTGCTGGTGACCGCGATGAACCCGCAGTCCGGCGCTCCGAACGCGGTCTACGAGGAGACCCGGGCCCTGCTGGACTGGGGGTTCGAGGTGGCGCCGCAAGCCGCCGCGGTGGCCATGCTGCCGGGCGTCGCCAAGGGGTGGCAGGACACCGGTGCCGAGCACGTCGCCCACCGGCCGCCACCGCTGCGTCCCCTGCAGGTGGCCGGCGCCCGGACGGACGCCGACGACGCGGGCCGCCAGCGGTGGCTGCTGTCGTCGGCCGCGGCCGTCGGGGTGATCGCGGCCGCCGGCCTCGGTACGGGGCTGTGGTGGCGGCGGCGTTCGCGGCGCACGGCGGTGACGGGGGAAGCGGGCACGGAGACGGAGGCGGAGACGGGAACGGAGGCGAAGGCGAAGGCGAAGGCGGAGGCGGGAGCGGGGGCGGACCGGGTGCCGGAGCAGGAGAGTTCCTGACGCGGGACGTCACGAGGCGAACGCGCCCTGCGCATATGGCACGTTTGCCGCGCATATGACACGTTTGCCGTAGATGCCCGCCGGGAGATCGGTCTCGCACAGGTATCCGATAGGTCAGGTATACGGAGGACATCGGATAGCCCTGGCCCGGTGAAGGACGACGCGTCCGTCACGGACCTGCCGCCCGCCGGGCGTTGCTCGGTGTAGCGTCCTGAACAGCTGTCGTGGTTCCGAAGTACCGGGCGCCCGTGTCGCATTCACGGGCGTTCTTGCTGTGCGTGTGCGTGTGCGGTGCGTCTCCGGACCCAAGGCGATCACCTCCGGGTTCCGCGGTCGCGGAACCCGATCCGAGCCCCTTGAACGAAGGAGACAGATATGGCTTCCGGCACCGTGAAGTGGTTCAACTCTGAGAAAGGCTTCGGCTTCATCGCCCAGGACGGCGGCGGCGCCGACGTCTTCGCGCACTACTCCAACATCGACGCCACCGGCTACCGCGAGCTCCAGGAGGGCCAGAAGGTGACGTTCGAGGTCACCCAGGGCCACAAGGGCCCGCAGGCCGAGAAGATCCGGCTGGCCTGACCCGTTTGCACCACGCGGAAAAGGCGCCCGTTCCCCGTGCGGGGCGGGCGCCGCTCCGTGTCCGCACGCGTCCGCGGCCTTACGGGTGGCGGTCGTTGAGGATCTTCTGGAACAGCCGGTGGTCGCGCCAGGCGCCGTTGATGTGCAGATAGTTCTCGGCGGTGCCGAACGCGGTGAAACCGCACTTCAGCAGGGTGCGCTGGGACGCGAGGTTGTCGACGAGGGTGCCCGCCTGGAGGCGGTGCAGGCCCAGCTCCGCGTCGGCCGCGGCACAGACCGCGGTCACCGCGGCGGAGGCCAGGCCGCGGCGCAGCTGCCCGGCGTCGATCCAGTAGCCCACGTTGGCACTGCGGAACGGGCCCAGCACGATCCCGGTCAGCGTGATCGCACCGACGATGTCGGGCTCCCCGGCACCGTCGTCCGGCCGCCGCTCCAGCACCCACGGCATGGTGTGCCCGGCGCTGCGTTCCGCGAGCAGGCCGTGCAGCCGGGCCGCCTGGCCCTCGGCGGTGAAGAACGCGTCGCCCCGCACCGGCTCCCAGCGGCGGAGGTGGTCCCGGCTGCGCCGGTAGGACCGGGCGAGGCCGGCGGCGTCCTCCGCCGTGGCGGGGCGCATCAGGACGTCGGAGGTCAGCGGGGCGGACGACGCGGAGATCATCCGCACAGCGTACGGGCGGGGCGGCGGCCCGGCACCGGCCTCGGGAAAACCCGTTCGGTCAGGTCCCCGGCGGCCGCTCCCGGCCCCGCCCCTGGTCGTTGCCGAGCTGCCCCTTGAGCTTGTCCTGCCCCGTGTCGACCTGCCCGGAGTACGTGCCCTGGGTCTTCTCGTCGAGCAGGTCGCCGCCCTTGTCGACGCCCTTGCCGGCCTGCTCACCGTGGCCCTTCAGCATCTGCTTGAGCTTGTCCATCACGGACATGGTGTGACCTCCTCGCGGAACGGCCCCCGCCACTCCAGCATCACCCCCGTTCAGGTGATCTGCATCCGCGCGCCCGGAGTCACGAACGGCTCGGCACCGGGGCCTTCAGCTGGTCGCTGATGAACTTCAGGGAACCGTCGGCCATGCCCTTCTGGTAGTCCCAGGCGTTGTGCCGGCCGTCGGGTATGAGCTGCAGCGCGGTGTGGATCGGGCCCTTGCCGTAGGTGTTGCGGAACTTCTGGACGGGCAGGGTGACGGCTGGGGACTCCCGGGTGCCCACCTGAAAGGCGACGTAGACGTCCGGGCCGCCCTTCTGGAGCAGCCGTCGGGCAAGCTTTTCCGGGTTGTTGGCGTCCTTCTCCGCCTGGTGCCCGGCCCACAGCGGGGAGTCCGGCACGATGTCCGGTCCGCTGGCGATCGCCGCCTTGAACTTGTCCGGGTGCGCAAGGACGGACTTCAGCCCGGCGAAGCCGCCCGAGGACGAGCCCATGAACGCCCAGCCGTCGCGGGACCGGAAGGTGCGGAAGTTGGCCTTCGCCAGGTCCACCACGTCCTCGGTCAGCCAGGTGCCCATCTTCTGCTGGCCGGGTATGTCGCTGGCGTCGTGGTAGCGGGTGTCCGGGTTGAGCATCGGCATCACCACGATGAACGGCAGGCTCTTGCCCTCCGCGGTCCACCGGGTGAGGTTCTCCTGGAGCTTGATGTCGCCGCCGACCCAGTAGTTGGTGACCCCGTCGGCGTCCTGCGGGCTGCCCAGACCGCCCGGGAGGGCGATCAGCACCGGGAATCCGCTCTTGGCGTACTTCGGGTCCCGGTACTCCTTCGGAGCCCAGACCCAGACGCTGCCGGTGACGCCCGACTTGCGGCCCTTCAACGTGGTCCGGGCGATGTGCGTGCCGTCGTCCAGCGTCCGGGTGACCCGGAAGTCGCTCTTCGGGCCCGTCGGCATACGGGTGTCCGTGTCCACGGGCTTGACGGGCGCGGCCCCGTCCGGTTTGGCGCCGGCGTTGAAGTCGACCGGCTGCCCGGTCTCCGAGCAGCCGGTGAGCAGTGCACAGGAAGCGACGAGGGCGGCCGCGAGCGCGACGGCGTGGGGGTGTTTCAACGGGGACTCCGGGGCGGTCGATCAACGGCACGTGCCCTTGCACGTGCCCATACAGAGGGAAAAGGGGCGGCGGGGGTTCCCTCGTAACGGGCCGGCCGGACGATCCGGCGCGGGGCCGCGGCGCGGACCGGTTCACCCGAACGGCCCTACGTGCCCCGGCCGGTTCCGTAGCGGCGCCGCGGGAAGCGCTCGACGGGCACGGCGCCGCGGTCCGGCCGAGAATGCAGCGGTGAGCGAAGAACACCGCAATGCCGAGGACCCCGCCCGCGCCACACCGGGCGACGAGGAACGCCGGCTCGCCCGCAAGGCGCTGGCCGGCCGGGCGCGGGACGCGGCGGACCTGTCGTTGCTGATGGACATGTTGGGCCTGGACCCGGCCGGGGACCGGGGCCACGGCGCCGCGCACGCACCGGCGGCGGACCACGGCCGCACCCCCGGGCGCGGGTCCCGGGCCGGCCGTGCCCGCTCCCTGCTCCGGCCCGATCGGGGAGACACGCCCTGATCCGTCCCCCGCCGTCACGACCGGCTACCGGCCGCCACCCGCCCGGCGCAGTCGCAGCGTCACGATCTGGAAGGAACGCAGCCGCATCCGCACGGAGTTCCCCCGCCGGTCAAGCGCCGGACCGTCCTCCCACGGGCGCTCCAGCAGATCCGTGGCGACCGCGCCGGCCAGCTCGAACCCGGCGGTGAGGACGGTGACGGCGCGCCCGCCGCGGGCCTCGTGGAGCCGGACGACCACATCGCCGCTCCCGTCGTCGGCGAGCTTCACCGCGGTCACCACCGTCGCGTCGTCGTCGACCGTCACCAGCGGCGGCACCGGACCCGCGCCGGTGATCCGGCGCTCCGGCAGATTGATCCGGTGGCCCTCGCGCACCGCGTCGGCGAGGTCCGCGCCGGGCACCAGGGCGTAGCGGAAACGATGGCGGCCCTGGTCGGTCTCGGGGTCCGGGAAGCGCGGGGCGCGCAGCAGCGACAGCCGCACGGTCGTGGTGGTGCCGCGGTCGCCGTCCTCCCGGACGGTACGGGTCACGTCATGACCGTAGATCGCGTCATTGACCAGCGCGACGCCCCAGCCCGGCTCCTCGACGTGCACGAACCGGTGCGCACACGCCTCGAACTTGGCCGCCTCCCAGCTGGTGTTGGTGTGCGTGGGCCGGTACAGATGCCCGAACTGGGTCTCCGCGGCGTACCGCTCGGCGTGCACGTCCAGCGGGAACGCCGCCTTGAGGAACTTCTCCGTCTCGTGCCAGTCGACCTCGGTGGCGACGTCCAGCCGGCGCTGTCCGCGCGCCAGCGTCAGCGACTGCTCCACCCGCGAGTCCCCGAACGTCCGGGACACCCGTACCGTCGCGGCGTCCGGGCCCGCCGCACCGAGGACCACCTCGTCCGCGTCCGTCAGATCGGTGACCACATTGCGGTAGAACGCGTCCACGTCCCAGGCGTCCCACATGTTCGGGAAGTCGGGGTGGACCTGCAGCAGGTTCGCCGCCGCCCCGGGGGCCACCGTCTCGCGGCCGGCCGTCAGGTCGTACGCGGAGACCACCAGACCGCGGCCGTCGATCCCGATCCGCAGCAGACCGTTGGTGAGCGTGAAACCGCCGTCGTCGCGGGGCGTGACGGACACCTCCGGGCCCTCGGCCGACGGCGGCGCCAGCGCGCCGGCCGCCACCCCGCCCCGGGCGTGCGGCGCGGAGTTCACCACCAGCTCGGTGTCCCCGCCGCCGGCCAGCGCCGCCAGCGCGCCGCCGATCAGCCCCTCCAGCTCGGCGGCGACCGCCGCGTACGTCTGCGCCGCCTCACGGTGCACCCAGGCGATGGACGAACCGGGCAGGATGTCGTGGAACTGGTGGAGCAGCACCGTCTTCCAGAGGCGGTCCAACTCCTCGTACGGATACGGGCGTCCGCGGGTCACGGTGGCGGTCGCCGACCACAGCTCCGCCTCCCGCAGCAGCGCTTCGCTGCGCCGGTTGCCGCGCTTGGTCTTCGCCTGGCTGGTCAGGGTCCCGCGGTGCAGCTCCAGATACAGCTCGCCCACCCACACCGGCGCCTGCGGGTACTCCGCCTCCGCCCGCGCGAAGAAGTCAGCGGGCTTCTCCCACACCACCGTCGGCGACCCGTCCAGGTCGCGCAGCCGCCGGGACTTGGCGATCATCTCGCGGGTGGTGCCGCCGCCCCCGTCGCCCCAGCCGGTCGGCGCCAGCGAGTGCCGGGCCGCCCCCTTGTCCTTGAAGTTCCGGGCCGCATGGGCGAGTTCACCGCCGGACAGCTGGCAGTTGTAGGTGTCCACCGGCGGGAAATGGGTGAAGATCCGGGTGCCGTCGATGCCCTCCCAGCGGAAGGTGTGGTGCGGGAAGGAATTCACCCGGCTCCAGGAGATCTTCTGAGTCAGCAGCCACTTCGCGCCCGCCGCCCGGATGATCTGCGGCAGCCCGGCGGCGAAGCCGAAGGTGTCCGGCAGCCACGCCTCCTGGTTCTCGACGCCGAACTCCTCCAGGAAGAACCGCTTGCCGTGCACGAACTGCCGGGCCATCGCCTCCGACCCCGGCATGTTGGTGTCCGACTCCACCCACATCCCGCCCGCCGGGACGAACCGGCCCTCCGCGACCGCCTTCTTGACCCGGGCGTAGACCTCCGGCCGGTGCTCCTTGAGCCACGCGTACTGCTGGGCCTGCGACATGGTGTAGACGAACTCCGGCTCGTCCTCCAGCAGCGCCGTCATGTTCGACGTGGTCCGCGCCACCTTCCGGACCGTCTCGCGCAGCGGCCACAGCCACGCCGAGTCGATGTGCGCGTGCCCCACCGCGCTGATCCGGTGCGCTGAGGCCCCCGCGGGCGCCGCCAGCACCTCCCGCAGCTCCGAACGGGCCGCTGCCGCCGTCGCGTTGACGTCCTGCAGATCCACCGCGTCCAGCGCCCGGCCGACCGCCCGCAGCACCTCCCAGCGCCGCGGGCCGTCCACCGGGAGCTCCGCCATCAGCTCGCCCAGCACCTCCAGATCCTGGATCAGCTCCCAGACCTCGCTGTCGAACACCGCCAGGTCCATCCGCGCCAGCCGGTACTGCGGCGCGCTGCCCGCGGTCTCCCGGTCGCCCAGCGGTGTGGGCAGGAACGGGTGCACGTCCAGGATCACCGGGTTGGACGCGGCCTCCAGATGCCATGCGACGCGCTCGCCGCCGCGCACCGGCGCGCCCACCCGCACCCACTGGTTCCGCGGGTTGAGCGCCTTGACCGGGCTGCCGTCGGGCCGGTGGACCAGCGCCTCGCACTGGAACCCCGGCATCCGCTCGTCGAAGCCCAGGTCCAGCACCGCCTCCACGGTCCGCCCGGCCCACTCCTGCGGCACCTGCCCGCGGACCCGGAACCAGGTCGTGCCCCACGGCGCGCCCCAGGCGTCCCCCACCGCCACCGGCGTGTACTCGGCGGCCAGGCCCTCGGCCACGGGCACGGGTTCACCGGGTGCGACCCAGGCCGCGACCTCCAAGGGAACCGACTCCGGATAGAGCGCCGGCCGGATGCGCTCGTCCAGAACCCGCTTGAGCCGGGCTTCGACCAGTGCGCGATCGTCATGCATGGGAGGGGCTCCGTAGCGTCGAGAAGGAGAGGTGGGAAGGAGAGGCGGGAAGGAGAGCGGGAAGGGCTGAGGGTCACCAGGGGACGTCGGTGCGGGCGGGCGCCGAGACCGTGAACAGCTCGTGCACCGCGCGCACCTCCAGCCGGGCGGCCGCCTCGTCCGCGGCCCGCCGCAGCCCCCGGACGTAGTACGCCGTGCCGCAGGTCCCGCCCAGGAACTCCCGCGATCCGTGCGGAAGGTGGCGGTACAGCGCGTAGTGGCGCACCGGCCCGGCGGCCCGCTCCCAGCGCAGCCGCAGCGCGAGCGCCCCGTCCGTGGTGGCACGGTCGGTGACCCGCAGCCCGGTGGGCGCGGCCGGCGACCCGGCACGGTCACGGACCGCCAGCGCCCCCAGCCGCCAGGCCACCGGTGCGCCGCCGCGGCCGGTCAGCCGTACCCCCAGCGCACGGACCGTCCCCGGCACCAGCGGGCCGAGCCGCACGGTGTCGGTGCGCCAGCCGCCGCCCGGCTCCAGCGTGCCGGCCGGCAGATAGGCGTACGGTGCGGGCTCGCCCGGCGCCGGAGCCTCTTGCAGCGCCACCGCCATCTCGACGGTCACCGGCCCCGACGACGGATCGAGGCGATGGGTGAGGCCGACCACCGCGTCCGCACCGGCCGGCAGCCGCGCCGGGAACAGCTCCAGGGTCGTCTGAGCGTCGAGCGCACCGCGCACCAGCAGACTGCTGCCGCCGCGCCAGGCCGCGGCGAAGTCCAGCGAGACCTCCGGGCGGGCGCCCGCGGTGCGTACCGCCCAGCGGCGCGGCGGCAGCACGTCCTGCAGCCCGAGGTGGTTCCAGGGCGCGTCCGAGAGCGCGCGCCCGCCCTCGTACCAGCGCAGTCCGTGCCCGGTGTTGAAGGTGGTGGCGAACGGCAGCGCGGTCAGCACCGACCGGTCCGCGACCACGGCGGCCGGCGCCCGCCAGCCGTCCCCCGTACCGCCCGGCACGGTCGGATCCAGCGCCTCGCCCGACCAGAACCGGTCGTCCGCGGCATGGAAATCACCCGGCGTACGCCCCTCGGGCAGATGCGTCAGCGTCCACTCCGGACGGTAGAAGGCGTACGAGACGACGTGGTCGCGCCCGGCCGGGACGATCGCGTCCCAGTCCGTGCGGGTGTCCCAGCCCGCCGACTCGGCATCGACGCCGGCCCACAACTCGTAGCGGCTGCGGCCCAGTTGACCGGCGAGCCGGCCGGAGTCCGCGAGCGACCGGGCGCTCCAGCGGAAGTCGAGGAACATCGAGTCGGCGACCGGCCCGGCGGCGTCCTGGAAGAACGGCCGGTTGAGGTCGTTGAGCGCCCCCTGCCAGCCCACCCGCCCGGTCCGGTTCATCGCGTCGTACCACGTGAGGCGCAGCCCGTGCCGGGCGCCCGCCGCGCGCAGCGCCCGCAGGAAGCCCTGCATGTCCGCGGCGAGCGCGGGGTCCCCGCCGCCGGTCTCGGCGTTGACGAACCAGCCGTCGAAGCCGTACGCCACGGCCACCCGCGCCAGCTTCGCGGCGAGCGGGAAGCGGCCCGCGGCGTCCTTCCGCACCAGGTCGCGGGTCCAGCGCAGCTGCCCGCCGTAGGCGGCCGGCGGCAGGAAGACGGTGCCCAGGACGGGCACGCCGTTGCGGTGCGCGGCGTCCACGACCGGGGCGTTCGGCGCGAGGATCAGCCCCTCGCCGGACGAGCCGCCCCAGAAGACCAGCTCGTCGAGGTACGCCCAGTGCGTCGGCGCGTAGCGGTCCGCGGTCGCCGAGCCCTGCGACGGATTGCCCGCGGTGTGGTCGAAGGCCGCCAGGGCGCCGATCCGGGCCTGGCCGGCGCGGGCCGAGGTGTTCGCCGGCACCGGGGTGAACCGCTCGGCGAGCGGCACCGACGCCGTGTTGAACGGCAGGTCCCGGTCGGACCGCGGCGTCCACGCCGCGAGGCTGCGCCACACCACGCCGTCGTCGGGCGTGCCTTCCGGAGGGGAGTCGGGGAACCAGTACGACGCGTACGGCTGGAGCGGGTCCGCGGTGCGGTGCCGGCCGGCGGCCGCCGCGCCACCCGTGAGGGGCGGGCCGCACAGGGCGGCCGCGGCGCCCGCCCCGGCCAGCAGCACACGACGGCGGGTGACGGGCGGCGGGCGGTGGGTCATGAGGTGCTCCTCCGGTGGGGGACGGACGGCGGCCGGCGACGCGCGGCGCGGGCGGAGCCGCCGGATGCGCGCACCTCGTCGGGCGAAAGGACCTCGGTGATGCCACGTGCGGTCAAATGCTCCTGGTCTTCGGCGAGTTCGGACAGTACGAGGGCCGGGCGGGCGCCCTGGGCGGCCAGTTCGGCCCAGGCCTCGAACACCGGGCCGCCGGGCGCGCACACCGACCGGTGCGGCGCCGTGCCGGCCCCGCCCACGTCCACGACCAGCGCGCAGCTCCGCACCGGCGGCCGGTGCTGCCGGCCGCGCCACTCGGCGGCCAGCGCCGCGAGCGCCCGCCCGGCCGGCTTGACCGTGCGGTCGGTGCGGAGCAGCCCGAGCCCGTACTCCAGCTCCGGGAAGTCCGCCAGCGACCGGGACACGTCGTGCGAACACCACCAGGTGACGCCCCACAGGTCCGGGCAGTCCAGGACGGCCGCGACGGTCGCCTCGGTGAAGTGCGCCGCCCGGTCCGCGGGGATGTGCGGCGCGGGTGCCCCGACCTCCTGGAGCCAGACCGGGCGGTGCGGGTCCGTCGCCCATGCCTTGGACAGCTCGACGAGATAGGCGGCGTGCTGCTCGGTGGCGGTGCCCGCCGGCCCGTGGCGCTGCGCGGTGCCGTTGAACACCCAGGAGTGCACGGCCGTCACGGCACCCAGCCGGGCCGCGTGCGCCGGGGTGAACGGATGACCGTCGCGGTACCAGGCGGCGTCGTACGCGGCGTGCAGATGCATCCGGCCCGGCGCGCCGCGCTCGCAGGCCGCCAGCATCCGCTCCAGCCAGGCCGCGGCCTCCGCGCCGGTGATGTGGTCCGGGTCGGGGTGCGGGCCGTCGGAGAACTGGTTGATCTCGTTGCCGAGCGTCATCCCGAGGAAGTGGGGGCGGTCCGCGAGCGCCGCCGCGAGCGTGCGCAGGTACTCCTCCTGGCCGGCCAGCACGTCGGGGTCGGTGAAGAGGTTGCGGCGGTGCCAGGTCCGGGTCCAGGCGGGCAGGAAGTCGAAGCTCGACAGATGCCCCTGCAGGCCGTCGACGGCGACGTCGAGCCCGCGGTCGGCCGCCGCGTCCGCGAGCTGCACCAGCTGTTCCACGGCGCGCGGCCGGATCAGGGTGCGGTTGGGCTGGAACAGCGGCCAGAGCGGGAAGACCCGGATGTGGTCCAGGCCGAGCGCGGCGACGGAGTCGAGGTCGGCCCGGACCGCGTCGAGATCGAAGTCCAGCCAGTGGTGGAACCAGCCCTGGGTGGGCGTGTAGTTGACGCCGAATCGCATGGGACTCCTGGGGGTCGAAGGCGGCGGGAGGGCGGCGGGCCGTGGGTTCAGCCCTTGACGGCGCCCTCGCCGACACCGCGGAAGAAGGAGCGCTGGAGACAGGCGAAGAGCACGATCAGCGGGAGGACGGCGATGACGGTGCCGGCCGCGACCAGCCGCTGGTTGTCGGCGAAGGTGCCGTGCAGGAAGTTCAGGCCGATGGTCAGGGTGAACTTCGACTGGTCGCTCAGCACGATCAGCGGCCACAGGAAGTCGTCCCAGGCCCCCATGAACGCGAAGATCGCCACCACCGCGAGGGTGCCCTTCACCGAGGGCAGCGCGATCCGCACGAACCGCTGCCAGGCGTTGGCGCCGTCGACGAACGCGGCCTCCTCCACCTCGTACGGCAGCGCCGCGAAGGCGTTGCGCATCAGCAGCACGTTCATCGCGCCGATGCAGCCGGGCAGCACCACCCCGAGCAGGGTGTTGTTGAGCTGCAGCGCCCGCATTGTCACGAACTGGGCGATCATGATGCTCTCGACCGGCACCAGCATCGCCATGAGGAAGACCACCAGCGCGGCCCGGCGGCCCCGGAAGCGCAGCCGGGCGAGCGCGTAGCCGGCGAGCGCCGCGCCCGCGCAGTTGGTGAGCACATTGGCCGTGGCGACCTTCAAGGAGTTCAGGGCGAAGTCCCAGACCGGGATGATCCGGGCGACGCCCGCGTAGTTCGCCAGCGTCACCTCGTGCGGGACCAGGCTCGGCGGATAGCGGTAGAGGTCCTCGCCGGGGCCCTTGAGGGACGTCGACAGCTGCCACAGGAACGGTCCGACGGTCAGCGCCAGTACGGCGAGCAACAGTGCGTAACGGACGGCCAGTTGCCACCGCGGCGGCCGTCGCCCGGCGCGCTCGTGCCGCGGTGCGGTCGCGCTCATTAGAGGACCATCCCTTCTGCAGCCCTCTTCGGTAGGGTTGTGACCTCTCGGTCCCGGTGGGTGCATGGCCAGTAGTGCGAGCCGTTCGA
>NZ_JBFACE010000030.1:0-104293 GCF_040640655.1 Streptomyces sp. NPDC021749
ATGACGGTCTTGATGCCCATGCGGCGCAGCTCGTCGAACCGCTCCCGCATGCCCTCCTTGACGACGTCCTTGAGGTGGATGACGCCCAGGACGCGGGCGCCCTTGTCGTCCTCGATGGCGACCAGCAGCGGGGTGCCGCCGGCCTGGGAGATGGCGTTGCTCAGGGTGTCGGCGTCGTCGGCGACCGTGCCGCCACGCTCCTGCACCCAGGCGATGACCGAACCGCTCGCACCCTTGCGGACCTTGCGGCCGTCGACGTCCACACCCGACATCCGGGTCTGGGCGGTGAACGGCACCCATTCCGCGTCCACCAGTTCTCCCTGGTGACGTTCGCGAAGGCCGTACTTCTCCTTGGCCAGCACGACGATCGAACGGCCCTCGGGGGTCTCGTCGGCCAGCGAGGACAGCTGGGCGGCGTCCGCGACCTCGGCCTCGGTCGTGCCGCGTACGGGGACGAACTCGGCGGCCTGGCGGTTGCCGAGGGTGATGGTGCCGGTCTTGTCGAGCAGCAGCGTCGAGACGTCACCGGCGGCCTCGACCGCCCGTCCCGACATCGCCAGGACGTTGCGCTGGACCAGCCGGTCCATGCCCGCGATGCCGATCGCGGAGAGGAGAGCGCCGATGGTCGTCGGGATCAGGCAGACCAGCAGCGCGGTCAGCACGATCAACGACGTCTGCTTGTCCGCGCCCGCGTAGAGGGCGAACGGCTTCAGCGTGACGACCGCGAGCAGGAAGACGATGGTGAGCGAGGCGAGCAGGATGTTCAGCGCGATCTCGTTGGGGGTCTTCTGCCGTGCGGCGCCCTCGACGAGGTTGATCATCCGGTCGATGAAGGTCTCACCGGGCTTCGTGGTGATCTTGATGACGATGCGGTCGGAGAGCACCTTCGTCCCGCCGGTGACGGCGGAGCGGTCACCGCCGGACTCCCGGATGACCGGGGCCGACTCACCCGTGATGGCCGACTCGTCGACCGAGGCGACACCTTCGACGACATCGCCGTCACCGGGGATGATGTCGCCGGCCTCGCAGACGACCAGGTCGCCGATGCGCAGCTCGGTGCCGGGGACCTGCTCCTCCGCATCGCCGTTGAGCCGGCGCGCGACCGTGTCGGTCTTGGCCTTGCGCAGAGTGTCGGCCTGTGCCTTGCCCCGGCCTTCCGCGACTGCCTCCGCCAGGTTGGCGAAGACGACGGTCAGCCACAGCCAGACCGCGATCACCCAGCCGAACCAGCTGCCCGGGTCCTTGAGCGCCAAGGCGGTGGTGACCACCGAGCCGATGAGGACCACGAACATGACCGGGGACTTGACCATCACCCGGGGGTCGAGCTTGCGGCAGGCGTCGGGCAGCGACTTGACCAGCTGCTTCGGGTCGAACAGACCGGCGCCCACGCGCCCGTCGTCCTTGTGCCCGGTGGGCACATCGCTGTGCGGCGCCCGGGTCGGGGTAACCGTGGACATGTCGTCCTCGTGCTTCTTTGAATCGATGGTCATGACGACAGCCCTTCGGCGAGCGGGCCCAGGGCCAGTGCCGGGAAGAAGGTCAGACCGGTGACGATCAGGAGAGTGCCGACCAGCAGCCCCGTGAAGAGCGGCTTCTCGGTACGGAGGGTGCCCGCAGTCTCGGGAACCGGCTTCTGCTCGGCGAGTGAGCCGGCCAGGGCGAGCACGAACACCATCGGCAGGAACCGGCCCAGCAGCATGCACAGACCAAGGGCGGTGTTGAAGAACGGCGTATTGGCACCGAAGCCGGCGAAGGCGGAGCCGTTGTTGTTCGAGGCCGAGGTGAAGGCGTAGAGCACCTCGGAGAAACCGTGCGCCCCGATGTTGGTCATGGCTTCCTTGCCGTCCGGCAGGGCCATGGCGACAGCCGTGCCGATCAGCACCAGCGCCGGGGTGATCAGGATGTAGCAGGCCGCGAGCTTGATCTCACGGGTGCTGATCTTCTTGCCCAGGTACTCCGGCGTACGGCCGACCATCAGGCCGGCGAGGAACACCGCGATGATGGCCATGATCAGCATGCCGTACAGGCCCGAGCCCACACCGCCGGGCGTGATCTCGCCCAGCATCATGCCCAGCAGCAGTACGCCACCGGACAGGCCGCTGAACGAGTCATGGAAGGAGTTGACCGATCCGGTCGACGTCATGGTCGTGGAGACGGAGAAGAGCGACGAGGCGCCCTCGCCGAGCCGCTGCTCCTTGCCCTCCATCGCGCCGCCCGCCAGGTGCGAGGCGGTGCCCGGGTGGGCGTACTCCAGCCAGGTCACGGCGATGACGGCGCCGAACCAGACGATGCCCATGGCCGCGACGATCGCGTAACCCTGCTTGATCGACCCCACCATCTTGCCGAAGGCCCGCGGCATCGAGAACGGGATCACCAGCAGCAGGAAGATTTCCAGGAGGTTCGAGAGGCCGTTGGGGTTCTCGAAGGGGTGCGCGGAGTTGGCGTTGAAGTACCCGCCGCCGTTGGTACCCAGGTCCTTGATGGCCTCCTGGGAGGCCACCGCGCCAGGACTGAGGGCCTGCCTGTCACCGGTGAGCGTGGTGATGTGGTGGATGTCGCCGAAGTTCTGGATCGCGCCGCACGCCACCAGGATGAGCGCGGCGATCACGGAGAGCGGGAGCAGGATGCGGACGGTGCCGCGCACCAGGTCGGCCCAGAAGTTGCCCAGGTCACCGGTGCGGGACCGGGCGAAGCCGCGCACCAGCGCCACGGCGACCGCCATGCCGACCGCGGCCGAGACGAAGTTCTGCACGGCCAGGCCGGCGGTCTGGGTGACGTGGCTCATGGCCACTTCACCCGAGTACGACTGCCAGTTGGTGTTCGAGATGAAGGACGCGGCCGTGTTGAAGGCTTGGTCCGGGGTGATCGGCTTGAAGCCGAGCGACAGCGGCAGCTTGTCCTGCACGCGCTGCAGCACGTACAGGAAGAGCACGCCGACCGCGGAGAATATGAGAACGCCGCGCAGGTAGGCGGGCCAGCGCATCTCGGCGTCGGGGTTGGCGCCGACGCTGCGGTAGATCCACTTCTCTGCGCGCAGGTGTTTCTTGGAGGAGTAGACGGCGGCCATGTAGTCGCCGAGCGGGCGGTGCACCAGGGCGAGCGCGCCGATGAGCGCGGTGACCTGGAGTGCATCAGCAAGAACGGGGCTCATATCTGCGGCTCAGAACCTCTCCGGGAACACAAGGGCGAGGACGAGGTAGCCCAGCAGGGCGACGGCCACGATCAGGCCGATGAGGTTTTCGGCGGTCACAGCTTCGTCACCCCCTTGGCGACAAGGGCCACCAGCGCGAAGACCGCGATCGTGGTGACGACGAAGGCCACATCGGCCATCGTGAACTCCTGAGGAGAGGTCTGGTTGAACGGACCAGAAGAGGGAATCGCGCCGGTGGCCGGTTTTCGCCTGCCCTTGACGCGGCCCTTACGGCCGTTAGCGCGACGTTGATGCATCTCTAACGCCTGCGGGGCAACGCGCGCCGCTGCTCCGGGCGGCGGCGGTCTGCGCCCGCTGCACGACCCGGCCGCGGCCCGACCGGACGGCGAGGGCAGTAGTGCGGACCGAGCGGCTACCGCCCGCCGATGGAAGGCGCTTCGGACGCTGCGATCCGCCGGTCACGCTGCCGAACTCAGCATGTGTGGTGCCGGCTTGCAGCTCCACTATTCGGTCTTGCTGAGTACCGGTAGTCAGTGTTACGGTATACCGGTACTCAATGACACCGAATAGCTCGGGAAGGAGGTGTTCCATGGCCAAGCTGCTGACGGAGATGCTCAAGGGCACGCTGGAGGGCATCGTTCTCGCGTCGCTGTCCGGCCGGGCCGCGTACGGCTACGAGATCACGGCCCGGCTGCGGGATCAGGGCTTCTCCGACATCGCCGAAGGGACCATCTACGCGCTGCTCATCAGGATGGAGAAGCGCGGTCTCGTCGACGTGGAGAAGGTCCCCTCCGAGAAGGGGCCACCACGCAAGGTGTATTCCCTCAACGCTCAGGGGCGGGAGTACCTCGAAGAGTTCTGGAGGACGTGGAGCTTCCTCACGGAACGACTGGAACAGCTCCGCGAAGGGGGAAAGTAACCATGTCCGATGGTGAAAAGAGCGGCTTCATCTCGAAGGTGATCGGGCCCAAGAAGCGCTGGCGGGCGTACAAGGCGCGCGTCAAGGAGCTTCCCGAGAACTACCGTACGGCGGTTGAGGCGATCGAGCGGTACATGATGCACTTCGTGCCGACCGACGGCGACAGCAATGCGTCGATGTTCGAAGAGCTCGCCGACCTGTTTGAACAGGCCGCGGCGGACGGAACGCCGATCCGCGAGATCGTCGGGGACGACCCGGTGGAGTTCGTCGAGGCGTTCGTCCAGAACTACTCGGAGGGTGGCTATGTCCCCCCTCGTGCACGGAAGCGGCTGACCGACGACATCGAGCGCGCGACCAGCTAAGACACCGGAAAAGACGACGAGACGGGCTGACAACGACACAGCGCATCGTGCCCGGGGGCGACCGAGCACCGATTTCAGGTTGGCGCTGGCGGATGCCATGAACGGTTCCGCGATTGCGCCCTCAGAACTGCGAACCGGGCTGTGTCAAACGCGCCCAAGCAAGGCCCATGAGTGCCGCGCCGGGGCGGGCCTTGCAAGACCAAACACTGCGCGTATCAAGCACTGTATGTAGGGGGATTCATGACGGGAAAAGGCAATAACGGCTTCTCCGAAGCAGGGCTTCGCAGACTGCGCGAGGTGCTGACAGGGCATGTCGAGTCCGGGAAGATTCCCGGGCTCGTCGCCCTGGTCAGCCGGGGCGAGGAGACCCACGTCGAAGCGATCGGGACGATGCGCCACGACGGTGGCGCGCCGATGCGCCGGGACACCATCTTCCGGATGGCCTCGACGACCAAACCGGTCGCGGTGGCGGCGGCGATGGTCCTGCTGGACGAGTGCCGGCTGAGGCTGGACGACCCGATAGATCAGTGGCTGCCCGAGCTCGCCGACCGCCGGGTCCTGAAGCGGCCCGACGGCCCGCTGGACGACACCGTGCCAGCGCGGCGGCCGATCACCGTGCGGGACCTGCTCACCTCCACCTTCGGGCTCGGTCTGGATATGACGGCGATGGGCTCCCCGATGATGGGCGCGCTTTTCGAGCGGGGGGTTTACGGCCAGGAGTGGTTGCTGCCGGAACCGGAGCCGGACGAGTGGATGCGCCGCCTGGGCACCCTTCCGCTGATGTACCAGCCCGGAGAGCGGTGGCAGTACAACCTCAGCAACGACGTGCTCGGCGTGCTGGTGGCCAGGGTCACCGGCCAGTCGTTCGAGTCGTTCCTGCGCGAGCGCATCTTCGGTCCGCTGGGCATGAAGGACACCGGTTTCCACGTGCCCGCCGGCAAGATCGACCGGCTGCCGCCCCTTTACGCCCCCGATCCGCAGACCGGCGAGTTCATCGTGGAGGACGAAGCCGAAGGCGGACACCACAGCAAGCCCCCGGCGTTCCCGTCGGGTGGCGGCGGACTCGACTCCACCGTCGACGACTATCACGCCTACTTCCGGATGCTGCTCAACCACGGCATGCACGGGACCCAACGGATCCTGTCCCGGCCTGCCGTTGAGCTGATGACCACCAACCGCCTCACGCCCGAGCAGACGTCCGCCCTGCAGGCGTGGGCCCGCAGCGTCGTCCATCTGTCACACGGCCAGGGGCAGACCGGCGGCTGGGGCTTCGGGATGACGGTGCGCACCTACCGCGGTGACTACGCGCCCGTCGGCCAGTTCGGCTGGGACGGCGGAGCCGGCACCACCACGTACGCCGACCCGGACAACCAACTCGTCGGCATCCTGCTCACCCAGACCGGGATGTCCACTCCGGATTCGGCGCGGGCCATCCACGACTTCTGGACCACCCTCTACCAGGCCATCGACGACTGACCTGCCTGCCTGGTCGAGGTCGGTCCGGAAGCAGACCTCGACCAGGCTCCGGCCTTCGACGCCTCCACGTTCTGCGATCAGCTGCATGACCGGCGCAAGACAGTCGCGAACCGCGCAGCGTCCCGGCGTAACACCAAAGGGACGGTCAGCCCGCCAACTCCCTTGTGTTGATGGGAAGTTTCCAGGCATTGCGGCGTTGCACGGTCGCGAGTGCCTGGTGCAGGGGAGAAGGCGGCACGGTCAGTACGGTGCAGGACGCGCGGGCCACGCAGTACCGGGAGACGGAGGGCCACATCGCGCGGCGCAGCCGGCCGCGGGCTCCGGTACCGATCACCAGCAGATCGTCGCTCCGGTCGGCGGCCGCCAGCAGTACCTTGCCCGGCTTGCCGGGCGCTACCAGGCGCTGCAGCGGGACCCCCGGGCCCCCGGCCCCGAAGGCGGTGTCGAGCGCCTCGGCGAGCCGTTCGCTCGCCATCCGGCGCCAGGTGGCGGTCAGGGACGGTGGACATCCCCCGCCGCGGTGGGGGATGTCGCCACCGGGCGGCTCCCAGGCCAGCACGGCCCACAGCTCCGCACCCCGGCCCCGCACCCGGGCCTCGGCGGCCGCCCGGTGCAGAGCCGTAAGGCTCCCCAGTGAGCCGTTCACACCGACCACGACGCGCCGACCGAGGGGGCCGCCCATGCGCCACGCTCCTTGTTCCGTACCGCGATCGAACGACCGTGCCGCGATTCCGTTCCGCGACTGCGTCTCCCGCATTTGTGTCTCGGTTCATCGAACGCCGCCGGGGGAGCGAGCACGGGTTTGTTGGCGGTTCCCATACGTGGGGAGCGGCGACCCTGACAGCTCTCTGACGTTGGCGGGCCGACAACGGGTCTCGCCGGCCCGTCCGGCCCGGCAACTGGTGTTGACGGCCCGCCCGGACCGGCTCATCGTCCCGCTGGGCTCTCCAGCCGGAAGCGCAGTCGGCAGATCACCGCGTCGGTGTCCCGGCGGACCGCGTGGGCGACGACCCCGCCGCGCTGGTTCTGGAGCAGTCGCTGCCAGAGGTGGGCGGGTTCGGCTTCCGGGATCAGGACGGTGATGCGGGTGTCGGGTCGGCGGGCCGACAGGTCGGTGACGTAGTCGGCTATCGGGCGGCCGAGGGAGCGGGCCGCGGAGGGGAGTTCGAGGAGCTCCACGCCGGGGTTCCAGAGTTCCCAGTCGCGGCGCAGGGCCTCGGTGGCCGGGCGGTCCTCGGGGGCGTCGTGGGTGACGGTGACCGCCACCACCTCGTTGCCCAGGGATACCGCCGCGTTCAGCGCCTCGCAGGTCAGCCGGGACAGGTGGGAGACGGGGACGATGACCAGGGAGTGGGCGCGGCGGGGGGCCTCCGGGACCCGGCCCAGGGCGAGGCGGTCACCGATCCGTGCGTAGGCGCGGTGTACGGCCTCGAAGGTGAGGACCAGAAGAGGCAGAGCGAGGAGGACGAGCCAGGCCCCCTCGGTGAATTTGGTTGCGGTGACGACGACCGCCGAGACGCCGGTGAGCAGCGCGCCGAAACCGTTGAGCACGGTCTTGCCGCGCCAACCGGGGGAGCGTTCCCGGCGCCAGTGCCGGACCATGCCGATCTGGCAGAGGGTGAATCCGACGAAGACTCCGATGGCGAAGAGCGGGACGAGGGTGTTGACGTCGCCGCCGGAGAAGACCAGGAGGGCCGCGGCGACGGCGGCGAGGGCCAGCACGCCGTGACGGTGGACCTGGCGGTCCGCCTTCAGGCCGAAGACGTGCGGCAGGTAGTTGTCGCGGGCGAGCAGGCCCATGAGGACGGGCAGGCCGCCGAAGGAGGTGTTCGCGGCCAGCGCGAGGAGGGTCATGGTGGCGAACTGGACGACGTAGAAAGCCCAGTTGTGGCCGAGTGAGGCGTCCGCCAGCTGGGCGAGGACGGTGACGCCCTGGACCGGCTGGAGGTGGAAGCGGCCGATGAGGACCGACAGCCCGATCAGCATCACCCCGAGCAGTGCGCCGAGCGCGACCTCCGTCCGCTGGGCGCGCCGGGCCGCCGGGGCACGGAAGGACGGAACCGCGTTGGCGACCGCCTCGACGCCGGTCAGCGCCGAGCAGCCGGATGCGAATGCCTTGAGTAGCAGCAGGGCGCCGACGGCGGTGGCCTGGTGGGCGAGGAGGGAGGGGTGTCCGTCGGCGCTGGCGGTGGAGGCGGGCGTGGTGCGGAAGAGGCCGACGACGACCATCGTCAGGACCGCCCCGATGAAGACCGCGGTGGGGACGAGGAACGCCTTCGCCGACTCGACGATCCCGCGCAGGTTGAGGGCGGTGATCAGGGCCAGCACTGCGAGGCAGAGCCCGACGCGGTCGTCGTAGAGGGCGGGGAACGCCGAGGTCAGGGCTGCAATGCCGGCGGTCACCGAGACGGCAACGTTGAGGAGGTAGTCGAGGAAGAGGGAGGCCGCGGCGACCAGGGCGGTGCGCCGGCCGAGGTGGGCCTTGGCGACCGCGTACGAGCCGCCGCCGTCGGGGAAGGCGGCGATCACCTGGCGGTAGGACGCGACCAGGACGGCCAGAAGCGCGGCGATGGCGAGTGTCACGGGGAGGGTGAAGCCGAGGCCGTAGCCGCCGGCCGCGGCCAGGACCAGGACGATCGACTCGGGGCCGTAGGCGACGGACGCCATGGCGTCCAGGGACAGCGCGGCCAGGCCCTGGAGGGCCGTGAGGCGGTGGCGGGCGTCGGGCTCCGGGGGAGGCGTGGCCCTGGGGCCGCCGGTTGCCGTATCCGGCGGTTCCTCCGGCCCGTCGTCGTGGCGGGCGCTGGACCGGCCGTCGGGCTGGGACACCGTCGACATCGTTCGTCTACCTCCGTACGGCATGGTGGTGCAGTGGTGCTGTGCTGCTCTTGGACCAGCTCAGGGTGCGCGGCACGGCGGCAGCCGTCTGCGGGCCTTGGCGTTCCCTTGCCGGGCGAAGGAATGTTCTTCACGCGTTATTGACGGCGCGGGGCAAGATTCCGCTACCGCGCCGGCGCAACGGGCTCGGTTCATCGAAATGTGGCTGGTGGAGCCGCCGCATTCGTTGGCTTTTCCCTTACGCCGGCAGGGGAGGCCCTGACCGGCGCCATGACGGTGGCCGCGCGCCCGGGGGAGCGGGGACGGGCGGGAGCGGTACGCGGACGAGTGCCCTACATCGGCCGAAGGAGACGGTGGGAGGAGGAAAGAGCCCCGGCGGGCGGGTCAGGGTTGCGTCAACGTCTGCACACTCTCTCCCGGTATGTGCCGACGCGAAGTGACGATTCTTCCAGGAACCTCGCACGCCGACCGGTGCCATGTCGTGGGACACCCTCGCCATGCCGCCCGGTGTGCCGCTTTCCCGAAGAGGGGTACGTGGAGGAGTACGTGATGGCGCCGGGCGGCGATGTGACCGACGGGCCGGGGACGCGCCCCGGCCGGCTCAAGGTCTTTCTCGGGGCTGCGCCTGGGGTGGGCAAGACCTACCGGATGCTGGACGAGGGGCGGCGCAGAGCCAGGCGCGGCACGCACGTCGTGGTGGCCCTCGCGGAGTGCCACGGCCGAGCGTCCACCGAAGCGATGCTCGACGGACTGGACGTGCTGCCGCGGGTCACGCGCAGACACCGCGGTACGGACTTCGCCGAGGTCGACCTGGACCGGGTACTGGAGCTGCGCCCGCAGGTGGTGCTCATCGACGAGCTCGCCCACACCAACGCACCGGGCGGCCGTAACGCCAAGCGATGGCAAGACGTCGAGGAACTGCTGGGCGCCGGGATCGACGTCGCGGCCACGCTCAACGTCCAGCACCTGGACTCGCTCAGCGATGTGGTCGAGAAGATCACCGGGGTGCCGCAGCACGAGACCGTGCCCGACGAATTCGTCCGCCGCGCCGACCAGATCGAGCTGGTCGACCTGCCCGCCGAGGGCCTGCGACGCCGTATGGCGCACGGCAACATCTACCCGCCGGAGAAGGTCGACGCGGCACTGTCACACTACTTCCGGCTCGGAAACCTCACCGCCCTACGGGAGCTGGCGCTGCTGTGGGTGGCGGGCCGGGTGGACGAGGCGCTGCGCAAGTACCGGGACGAGCACCGCATCGGCCGGGTGTGGGAGACCCGCGAGCGGGTGGTGGTGGCGCTCACCGGCGGGCCGGAGGGCGCGACGCTGATCCGCCGGGCCGCCCGCATCGTGGACCGCTCCTCCGGCGGCGATCTGCTGGCCGTCCACATCACCCGCAGCGACGGCCTGTCCGGCTCCTCACCCGCCACGCTGGCCGGGCAGCGGCAGCTCACGGAGAGCCTCGGCGGCAGCTACCACTCGGTGGTCGGTGACGATGTGCCGGCCGCCCTGCTGGACTTCGCCCGTGCCCAGAACGCCACCCAACTGGTCCTCGGCGCCAGCCGCCGAGGCCGGCTGCGGCGGGTGCTGATGCCCCGCGGCGTGGGGGAGACCGTGGTCGAGCTGTCCGGAGACATCGACGTCCACACGGTCACCCACGAACATGCCGGTCAGGGGAGAAGATGGGCCACCCCCGGCAGCGGTCTGCCGCGCTCGCGCCGCGTGGCCGGACCGGTAGCCGGCCTCGTACTGCCCGTGCTGCTGACCCTGGCCCTGCGGGCCGTCTCAGGACCTCTCGCGCTCAACCTCACCAGTGAGGCGCTGCTCTTCCTGCTCACGGTGCTGGGCGTGGCCTGCATCGGCGGCGTGGTCTCCGCCCTGCTCGCCTCGATCACGACATCCCTGCTGCTGAACTACTACTTCATCCCGCCCATCGGCCACTTCACCTTCGCCTCGGCCAATATCGTCGTCGCCCAGGCCACCTTCACCATCGTCGCCGTCACCGTCGCCGCCATCGTCGACCGGTCACTGCGCCTGAGCCGACGGGCCGCGAGGGCGACCGCGGAGGCCGAGACCCTGACCTCCCTTGCGGGCGGCATCCTCCGCGGGGACCGGGCCGTACCCGTACTGCTGGAACGCACCCGTGAGACCTTCGGCATGGACAGCATCGAGCTACGACCCCGGAAGGGAGAGCCGGAGCCGGCCGCCGTAAGCGGCCCGGTGCCCGACCACGATCACGAGACCAAGGTCGCGATAGGAGACGACAGCGTGCTGGTGCTCAGCGGGCGCAGCCTCCCCGCCTCCGAGCACCGCGTGCTCACCGCCTTCGCCGCGCATCTGACCGCCGCCGTCGACCGCGGTCGGCTCGCCGAGGCCGCCGCGGAGATCGAACCCGTCAAGGCGGCAAACCGGATGCGCACCGCACTCCTCGCAGCGGTCGGCCACGACCTGCGTACACCCCTGGCCGGCTGTTGGGCCGCCATCAGCTCGCTGCGCAGCCGCGATGTGGACTTCTCACCCGAGGACCGTGAGGAACTCCTCGCCACCGCCGAGGAATCCCTGGCCAAACTCAGCCGCCTGGTGGACAACCTCCTCGACATGAGCCGACTCCAGGCGGGCGCGCTGCCCCTGCGCCTGGAGCCCACCGCACTCACCGAGGTGCTCCCTACCGCCCTCGACACCCTGCCCGACTCATCCCCGCAGATGCTCGTACACGTCGTGACCCAGGGCCTGGACACCGCCCCCGACGTGCTCGCCGACCCGCCGCTGCTGGAACGCGTCATCGCCAATCTGGTCTCCAACGCCGTACGTCACTCGCCCGCCGGGCGCCTGGTCACCATCGGCGCCAGCGCGCTGGCCGGGCACGTGGAACTGCGGGTCATCGACCGCGGCCCCGGCATCCAACTCACCAACTGGGAGAGGGCGTTCGAGCCCTTCCAGCGACTCGGCGACACCGACAACACCACCGGCCTCGGCCTCGGCCTGGCCCTTTCCCGTGGCCTCACGGAGGCGATGGGCGGCACACTCACCCCCGAAGAGACCCCCGGAGGAGGCTTGACGATGGTCGTCTCCCTGCCGGCCGCACCGGTTCCGGTCGCGATTCCCACCGGACAGGAGGGCCGCACATGAGGTACGAGACATGAGAGACGAGGCATGAGACATCCGGCACGAGCCGGAGGCGTCGGCTCCGGCGCACGGCTTCAGCCCGAGATGAGCGACGCGGACGGCTGTCCTGTTCCCTCTGCTTCGATGACGAGCACCCGGCGGACCGGTTCGCCGGGCGCGCTCAGTGCCGTGGCCATTCTCCGGGCGGTCCGCTGCCCGGGGACATCGAAGGCGGCAACGTCTTCCCGTGCGCCCAGGGCGTACGCCACACGGGCGGACTGCCAGCGGGGCGGGACCTGTCGCCGCTGGACGACGTAGCTGATCGCGTCGAGGCCGGAGAGGTCCACGGCGGCGTCGCGAAAAGTGTGGTGCGCGGCGTGTATCGCGCGATGCAGGGGATCTGAGGACCGGAGTTGAGAATCGGAGACATCCGGCGTGGATGCGCGGGGCGTGGGCGCCATGCGTGCGTCGTGGACTGTCATATTGTCCCTCCACGTTGATCCCGGATCGCCTCGTGAACCGGCCGCGCACAAGCCTCGCGCTCATGGCGCCATGCGGGCGGCTGTCCGAGACTCGGCTCCGAGGGCTCCGGCGAGCAGGAGCGAGGGAGCGGCAGCAAGAACCGGCCCTGATCGGTTCCGGGCCTCAGGACCACGACCACGCGGCCACCAGATGCTCCGGAAGCTGCGCCCACTGCCCGAACCAGCGATCCCGCCTTTACTTCCCCTTTTGCGCCTATGGGACGGGTCGCCGACTCCTGCGACGCAGGTGTCCTCCAGTCGGGCGCACCCCCGTACGAGTTCCGTTAGGGAACCGTCCTCGGTGTTCGTATGTCAGCGCCTCGGCCTACACGGTGGAGTCGGTCGGGATGAGTGGAGCACTGAGGAGGTCCGTGATGTGCGGAGCGATGATGTCGGCGGTGGTGTCGTGAGCGTGGAGCGGATCGTGGGGCTGCTGGTGGCGGTGTCACTTGTCGGGCTTCTGGTGGTCGGCGTCAAGTTTCGGGACCGGTTTTGAGGTGGGCTTTTGGGCTCGGTGCCGTACTCGGCCCCGTTCTCATATAGCTACGGCGAACAGACATGTAGCGCTGTGTGACTTCCTTAGCCTCGTTTCCCCTCGCTGGGCGTCTCGTTGAGCTGAACGAGTGACTCGGTCTGGGCGGAGGAGCACGGGTGCGGCAGGACTGGGAGCCAGAGGATCTGATCGAGGTCTGGACGCTGCTCGAAGACGACATGAAGCGGGTGCGGAACAAGTCCGGGGCGACTCGGCTCGGGTTCGCGCTGCTGCCGAAGTTCTTCGAGGCGGAGGCCCGGTTCCCGGAGTCGGCAGGAGGTCCCGGCCGCTGCGGTGGTGTACGTGGCCCAGCAGGTGAAGGTGCCGGCGGAGGCGTGGGCGGAGTACGACTGGCAGAGCAAGGCGATCCAGCGGCACCGGGCGAGATCCGGGCGACGTACGGGTTCCGGGCCAACACCTAGGAGGACCAGGAACGACTGGCCGGGTGGCTGGCCACCGAGCTGTGCCCGGTGGAGCTGTCGCGGGACCGGCTGGCGGCCGCAGTGGTGGCCCGGTGCCGCAACGACCACATCGAGCCCCCGGCGCCGGGACAGGTCCGGCGGCTGGTCGGCAAGGCGGTCAAGGAGTTCGAGGCGCGGTTCTGCCGCAGCACGCTGGACCGGCTCAGCCACGCGACCCGCTCGCGGCTGGAGGACCTGATCGCGGGCGACGGGACGGACGAGGAAGCTGACGGCGAAGGCGCGGTGGCTGGCGGAGGCCGGTCGCACTTCACCGAGCTGAAGGCCGATCCCGGGGCGCCGGGCCTGGGGAGTTTGCCGGCGGAGGTGAACAGGCTGGAGCGGGTGCGGCGCCTGGACCTGCCCGCCGGCCTGTTCGCGGACGTGTCGGAGAGGCTGGTCGACGCGTGGCGGGCGCGGGCGTCGAAGGAGTACCCGGCGAACCTGGAGCGGATGAAGCCGCCGCGGCGCCTGACGCTGCTGGCCACGCTGTGCTACGTGCGGCAGACGGAGATCACCGACTCGCTGGTGGACCTGTTCATCCAGCTCGTGTTGAAGATCAACACGCGTGCGGAGCGGAGGGTCGAGAAGGAGCTGGGGGCCGAGCTGAAGAAGGTCCGTGGCAAGGAGGCGATGCTGCTGCGGGTCGCGGAGGCGGCGCTGTTGGAGCCGTCCGGCACGGTGCGGCGGGTGATCTTCCCGGTGGTCGGCGGGGAGAAGACGCTCAAGGCCCTGGCGGCGGAGGCAGCGGCGAACGAGGCCCGCTACAAGGCCAGGGTCCGCACCGTGCTGCGGTCGTCGTACTCGGCGCACTGGCGGCGGATGCTGTCGCCGCTGCTGCGGGCGCTGGAGCTGAAGTGCAACAACACCGCCTACCGGCCGGTGATGGACGCGATCGACCTGCTGAAGCGGTACCTGGAGCAGCCGCTGAAGGAGGGTGCGTTCTTCGGCCCGGCGGAGATGGTGCCGCTGGAGGGGGTGGTGCCCGAGCAGTGGCGGGCGGCGGTGGTGGACGACAAGGGCCGGGTCGAGCGCATCCCCTACGAGCTGTGCGTCCTCGTGGCGCTGCGGGACGCCCTGCGGCGCCGGGAGGTCTGGGTGGTGGGCGCGAACCGGTGGCGGAACCCGGAGGACGACCTGCCCGCTGACTTCGAGGACAACCGGGACGTCCACTACGCCGCCCTGGGGCAGCCGCAGGACGGCGGTGAGTTCATCACCGCTCTCCAGGGCAGGCTGCGGGCCTCGCTGGACCGCTTCGAGCAGGCCCTGGCCGAGGACACCACGGGCGGGGTCGCGATCGTCAAGAAGCACGGCGAGCCGTGGATCAGGGTCTCGCCGCGCGGCAAGCAGGAGGAGCCGGAGTCCCTGGTAGCCATCAAGAGTGAGATCGAACGGCGCTGGGGCACCATTGACCTGCTGGACATCCTGAAGTACGCCGAGTTCGACACCGGCTTCATCTCCGAGTTCACCTCGGTGGCCACCAGAGAGAACCTGTCCAAGGACGTGCTGCGGCGCCGGCTGCTGCTGGTGCTGTTCGGACTGGGTACGAACATGGGCATCAAGCGGGTCGCGGTGACCGGCAAGCACGGCGAGTCCGAGGCGACGCTGCGGCGGGTGCGGCACCTGTTCGTCAACCGGGCCAACATGCGCGCCGCGCTGGTGAGGCTGGTGAACGCCACCTTCGCCGCCCGCGACGAGATGTGGTGGGGCACCGGCATGGCGTGCGCGTCCGACAGCCGCAAGTTCGGCTCCTGGTCCTCGAACCTGATGACCGAGTGGCACCAGCGCTACCGGGGCCCCGGCGTGATGATTTATTGGCACGTCGAGCGGAAGTCGGTGTGCATCTACTCCCAGCTGAAGTCCTGTTCGGCGTCCGAGGTCGCCTCGATGATCGAGGGCGTACTGCGGCACTGCACCGACATGGAAGTGGACCGGCAGTACACCGACACCCACGGCGCCTCCATCGTCGGCTTCGCCTTCGCCCACATGCTCGACTTCAAGCTGATGCCCAGGCTGAAGAACATCGGCTCCGCGAAGCTGTACCGGCCTGCGGCCGGGGAGGACGGCAACTGGCCTCACCTCGTGCCGGTGCTGTCCACCAAGACGATCAACTGGGACCTGATCCGCCAGCAGTACGACCAGATCGTGAAGTACACCACCGCCCTGCGGCTGGGCACCGCCGAGGCCGAGCAGGTCCTGCGGCGCTTCACCCGCGGCGGCCCCAAGCACCCCACCTTCCAGGCGATCGAGGAACTTGGGCGGGCGGTGCGCACGGCGTTCGTCTGCGACTACCTCGCCGACGTCGATCTGCGGCAGGAGATCCACGAGGGATTGCAGGTCGTGGAGAACTGGAACTCCGCGAACAAGGACCTCTTCTATGGCAAGGACGGCGACCTGGCCGGTGCGGACAAGGAGTCCCAGGAGGTCTCCATGCTCGCCCTCCACCTGCTCCAGTCGGCCCTGGTCCACGTCAACACGCTGCTGATGCAGCAGGTCCTGGCCGATGCGAAGTGGGCGGACACACTCACCGACGCGGACCGGCGGGCGCTGTCCCCGCTGTTTTGGACGCACGTCAACCCCTACGGCCGGTTCGAGCTGGACATGAACAGCCGCCTCGACCTGGACCTGACCACCCGAGCGGCGACGGTGCCCGGCCCGCGCGCCCCAAGTGACGACTACGCCGAACAGCACTCGGAAGCACGCACGGCTGGTGGCTCCGGCCAGGGGCCGTGGCGTCAGTTAGTGCTCGCTGGTGGCGATGTAGGTGCCGTGCCAGGTGTGGTCCCACACGGCGCCGGTGGCGGCGTTGACCGACAGCATGCCGTTGATCTTCCCGGAGCGCAGGGTGTGCAGGGTGTAGTAGCCGGGGAACGCCTCGGCCTCGCCGGCGGTCAGGTTGCTGCCCCGGTCGCGCAGCCACTTCTGGGCGCGGTCCTGGGCCTGGTCGGGAGAGATCCGGGCCTGGGTCTGACCACCGCCGTGCATGCCGTAGTCGGTGTTCCACATCATCGCCGGTCCGTACTCGATGCCGGTGTCACCATCGGCCGGGTCGACGAGGATCTCGGTAGCCAGCTTCCCGGCAGGGGTTTCCAGTTCTGCGTAGAAGTTCTTCGAGAACTGCATGACCTCACCAACACGCAGGTCCAGCCGGTCGGCGAAGGCGTCGGCCCGCTGTCGGGCCTCGTCCAGGGTCGTCACCGGAGTGCCGTCGCCGCGCTGCCAGTAGTGCCCGCCCATCATGCCCGGCCCCCACGAGCAGTCATCGCGGCCCATCATTCCCGGCCCCATGCCGGGCCCCCAGGAGTCCCAATCGTCCCAGTCGTCGCCCGACGTGCCCGACCTCCAGCAGTCGCTGCCGGAGGGGCTGGGTTGGGCGGCGGCCTGGCGCTGGGACGTGCCGCTGGAGGTGGTGTCGCCTGCCGCCGCGCACCCGGCGGCCAGCGTGCCGGCCAGCGCGAGGGCCGCCAGCGCGCCGGCAGTCCGCCTGCTCGTACTGGACATGATCGTCACCCTTCAAGGCCGGTCCCTGTCCCGACCGCCCGACCCGGCGGACGCGGGTCTGTCTCCTCCAGCCTCTCTCCGGACGCAAGAACCGGCCCAGGGCCGTCCGGCCCCGGCCGGTGCACCGATCGGCCCACGCCTCGCGATCCTGCGGCGCCTGGCCGAGGGCGAGGCCCGGGTCACCGACCTGGTCGCCTGCGTCGGGCTGGCGCAGTCCACGGTCTCCGCACACCTGTCCTGCCTGCGCGACTGCGGCCTGATCACGTCCCGGCCGCAAGGGAGGGCCACCCTGCACGCGCTGGCCCACCCCGAACTGCTGGACCTGCTGGCCGCTGCCGAGCAGTTGCTCGCGGCCACCGGCGAGGCCGTCGACCTGTGCCCCACCTACGGCAGCCACCATGCCGCCCCCGAGGAGTCCGCCCGATGAGCGCCACCCCCGCCACCACGCCAAACGTGACCAGCCCGGCCGCGCACCGCGCCGTGAAGTACGCGAAGTTCACCATCGGCTACAACGTCGTCGAGGGCATCATCGCCATCTCCGCCGGCGCCATCGCCGGGGCGGTCTCCCTGGTCGGTTTCGGTATCGACTCCGGCATCGAGGTCGCCGCCGCCGTGGTGGTGCTGATACGTCTGCTGGCGGAGATCAAGGGCGGCGAGCCGGACGAGGTCAAGGAACGCCGGGCGCTGAAGTTCATCGCCATCACGTTCTTCGCGCTCGCCGCCTACGTCACCATCGAGGGCATCCGCGACCTGATCGGCGGGGGAAGCCCGACACTTCCCCCGTGGGCATCGCGCTGACCGGCCTGTCCATCGTGATCATGCCGTGGCTGGCCCGGGTCAAGCGCAAGGCCGGACGCGAGATGAACTCCCGCCTGGTCGTCGCCGACGCCGCCGAGACCAGGCTGTGCGCCTGGCTGAGCGTGTCCACCTTCGCTGGCCTGCTCGCCTTCGCCCTGTTCGGCTGGACCTGGCTCGATCCGGTCGCCGGATTCGTCATCGCCGCCTTCGCCGTCATGAAAGGCAAGGAAGCCTGGGAAGGCGAACTCGTCTGCGACGACGACTGCGACGACGGCAAGCCCGCCGCGAACGGCACGACGACGTCATGCTCGGACGGCTGCAACTGACCACCTCGCCCGAGAACCGTTGGCACCCACAGGCGCCAGGGCCGCACGGTTCTCACAAACGGTCCTTTGCGCGAGCAAGATCAATCACGGGCCGCCAGACCCCCGTTGATCCCGGATTCGTTCTCAGAACCCGTTCTCACTCAAAAGCGGGACGGATCCCCTTCTGAGACTTGCATTGTGCGAAAATCCGGGCCCATGGCGGACCCTCAGCAGCCTGCCCCAACCGACCGGTCGGACGCGGACGACGTCGAACAGCACGCCTGTCCGCAGTGTGACGCACAGCCCGGCTCGCCCTGCCGCTCACGCGGCGGCGCGGTCGCCTCCGCCTACCACACACGCCGCTTCACCATGGTGCCCCGGCTGAAGAAGGCGCTGCGGGTGCCGACCCCTGCCGACCGCGGCCCGGGCCGGCCGTGGCGGCCGGGCACCCCGCCGCCGGCTCCGATCGACCCGGACCTGCCGAGCGCGGACATCCGCATCGGCTACGCGCGCTGCTCGACCCTCGGGCAGGAACTCGACTCCCAGCTCGACGCACTCGCGGGGCACGGCATCCCCCGCGACAAGATCTTCAGCGAGAAGATCAGCACCCGGGTGCGGGTCCGCCCGCGATGGCGGAGACCGAGCGGGAGAACATCCGCGAGTCCACGCTCGAAGGGCTCGACACCGCGGCCCGCAAGGGCAAGCACGGTGGCCGGCCGCCGGTCATCACCGACGACATGCTCCACACCGTGCTGCGGCGCCGCGCGGGCGGGGAGTCCGTCGAGCAGATCCAGCCTGACCTGATGATCCCCACCGGCAAGCGCAAGGGCCAGAACCCCTCGGTGGCCAGCATCTACCGGGCCCTCGCCGAGCACGCCAAGCGCGAGGCGTACCCCGAGGCCATCGAGCAGGCTCACGTCGACTTCGCCGCCCTGAACGGCGGAGCGGTTCCCGAGCCCCGAACTGAAGCGAAGGCCCTGACATCACGCTGAGGTACTTGTCCCCTCGCCGTAGCTATACGAGAACAGGGCCTACTCGCTCGGGTCACTCGTCGCCGAGTCCGGCCTCTTCGAGGTCGAGTTTGCGTTGCAGCCGCCGCCGGGTGAGGTCGCTGATGTGGTTGTCCGCGTACAGGCGCTGGAGTGTGGCGGTTTCGGCGGCTATCACGGTGCGGCGTAGTTCCCTGTAGCCGGCGGCGGAGGACGACGAGGAGGGCGCAGTGTCGTCGTCCTGGTCGGCGTCGGCCTGGTCGAGGCGGGCCAGGAGCCCGCGGCGCAGCTGATCGATGAGGGTGACGGGCGCGGCCTCGACGGCTTCGAGCTCGTCCAGGCAGTCCAGTCCCGCCTTGGCGAGCCCGGCGCGGGCGCGGGCTTCTTCGCGGGCGGTGTGCTCCGGCTCCAGCGCGATCCTGGACCAGCGGACCACCGGGGCGAGGGTGAAGCCCTGCAGGACGAGGGTGAGGACGACGACGCCGGTGGTGAGGACCAGGATCAGCGGGCGGTGCGGCAGCGGGCTGCCGTCGTCGGCGGTCAGGGGGATGGAGAGGGCGGCGGCCAGCGGCATGACGCCGCGGGTGCCGGCCCAGGAGACCACCGCGGGGATGCGCCAGGTGACCGGGCCGTTGCCGCGGCGGCGCTGCATGACGGTGGAGAGGGGGACGACTCCTAGGAGCCGTACGGTGATCACGGTGGCGGCCACCGCGAGCACACCGAGCGGCCAGCCGTGCTCGTCCACAGTCAACTGGCGTACGAGTGCGGGAAGTTCCAGGCCGATGAGGGCGAAGACGACGCTCTCCAGCAGGAAGATCATCGTGCCGTAGACGGCGTGCACCTGGAGCCGGATGGTGGCGTTGCTGAGCTTGTGACCGGTGCTGCCGAGCACCACTCCCGCCACCACGACCGCGGTGACGCCGGAGGTGTGCAGGTCCTCGGCGAGGACGTACGCGGCGTACGGCGTGACCAGGGCGATCACCGTCTCCAGTATCGGGTCCTCGGTCCGCCGGCGGATCAGCGCCACCACCCCCGCGACGCCGGCGCCGACCAGTGCCCCACCCCCGCCCAGCGCCAGGAACTGACCGCCGGCCGCGGGGAGCGTCACCGCATGCGCGGCGATGGCGGTGCCCACCGCGACCTTGAAGAGCACCAGGCTGGTGGCGTCGTTGAAGAGGCTCTCGGACTGGACGAGCACCTGAATGCGGGGCGGCAGCGCGATCTTGCGCCCGAGGGCCGTCACCGCCACCGGGTCGGTGCTGGCCAGCACCGCGCCCAGAACGAACGCCATGGTGGTGTTAAGCGGCGTGACCACGGAGGCCACCGCCCCCACGGCGGCAGCGGTGGCCAGTACGAGGCCGAAGGCGAGGGCGGTCACCGGCCTCCACACCACGCGCAGTTCGCGCCAGGGGATCTCCTCGGCGGACGCGTACAGCAGCGGCGGCAGTACGACCACGCTGATCACTTCGGGCGCCACCTGGATATCCGGGATCCACGGCAGTAGCCCGATGAGCAGGCCGCCGACGACCAGTAGCGAGGGAGCGGGAATGCGCCAGTGGCGGGCGCCCGTGGCCACCAAGGTGGCGAAGACGACGAGGAGCAGGAGGGCAGTAAGGTCGGTCACGTACTCGTCTCTCGATGGCTTTTGGCTGTCGCTGAACCGCCGCCGACCAGACTTCCCGGCACTCCGCAAGCAAACCTACCGGGTGTTGTCGGGTTCCTGCCACAGCCCTAACGCCTTGTGACGGACTCCGGTTCGAGCGCCGGCCTGCCCGGAGTGCCTGTCACCGCAGCCCGGGATGCTGCCCGGCCGGCCGTCGGCAGGACGGGCCGGAGGGGCAGCGCCAGTACGGCCAGTCCCCTTCGCCGTCCGATGCGAGGCTCATCGGATGCTGGTGCGTGCAGGTCGTGGCTGATCGGGGCGAAGACGTCCTCTGGCTCCGGTCGCACTGATGACTCCTCTCTGCGTGCTTCTGTCAGGGCTGCTCACGGCTTGCACGGGGAGCGGGTCAGACGGGAAACCATACGGTCACGACCGCGAGGACGAATGACAGCACCGCCGCCGCACAGCACCCGATGGCGAGCAGGCTGACCAGATACAGCACGGGTCCCCATACCTTCGGGCGCGACCGGGCCGGGACCCCTGCACTCACGGGAGCCGTGCTTGATCCAATGCGCACGATCACCACCGTCATCGCGGCCGCGGCCACGATCCCGAAGATGGCGAGCAGGTCCAGCGCCACACGGAACACCAGCGGCTGGATGTAGCTGCCGTCCGGCTTGCGCTGCACAGTGAGGGGCTGGTCATGGTCGGCCGGTGCGTCAACGAGCTGTGCCGTGTGGTCGGTCCCTCGGCCGTCCGCCGCGACGAACGTGCCCGTGCAGGTGAGCGACGTGACACGGCCCGAGCGAACGGCGTGGCAATGCTCGGCGGAAAACGTACCGGGCGTCCCGGACAGGCCGGTCGTGTAGCGCAAGTCGTTCAGAGGTATGCGCAGCAGCAGGCCCGCCAGGGCGATGACGCCGAGTACGAGGAGCGCGCCGATCGCAGTGCGCGCGGTGCCCTTACCGGCTTGCTGCCGTGCGGCACCCGACCGCACCGCTTTCGCGTGCCGCCCCATGGCCCTGCCCCCCGTGTGCCACACCTGCCTGCTCGCCTCGTGCGCGCACCGCAGCGCTCACAGCAGACCGGAAGCTGTGAGCACCGCACGCGCTTCCTGCCCGTCGATTCGGTCCGCCAACTCCTGTAGTACCTGCGTACCGTGGCGCAGCGTCCCACTCGCCAGCGAGCGGCGGGCGCCGGCGTCGAGCAGGTGCCAGATCAGCGGATTGGCTTCCAGGACGCGAGGGTCCAGTTCCAGCCACTTCCCGTGCGTATCCCGCAGCACGAGGTGCGCAGCGATGCCGCCGTACCGCCGCACGGAGACCAGCGCGTCGGTACGCACCCGGCGTTCACGCACGAGGCCGTGTACCGCCAGCCACCCTTCGCCCGCGGCCACGCGCGACGGCAGGAAGACGGCGAGGACGCCGATCCCGAGCACGGCCCAGAGCATGGCGCGGGGCAGCGTGAGGCTGCCTTCGCCCCCGTCGAGCACCATGAGCAGTCCGACGAACGCCAGGGAGTACTGCAGGGCGCGTCGCACATCCGCACGCCAGTGGCGGTCGACGGCTGTGTCCGGCCGTCCGGCGTGCGACGCCGCGGCGGGAGCGGTTCGCCGTACCATTCCGCCGACACTAGGCAGGATGCGCGTGGGCGCCGGCTCTCCTGATGACTCCTTGATGTCGTGTCGCTTGTCTTTATCGCATCCTTGACGCGGAGTCGCTGTGTGTGTTCAGCCGACGTGGACGCGGGGGCGGCGCTCGCGGTCGGGTTCGGCCTCGCGCAGGACCTCTCGGGTGACGGGGGCGACCTCGCCCTGGCCGAAGAGGAAGAAGCGCAGGAACTGGGCGAAGGGATTGCCTTCGGTCCACTCGAAGTAGATGTGCGGCCGGGCTCCGGTGACGTCCCGTACGTGCAGCAGCAGGGCGGCGAGCGCATTGGAGATGGTGGAGCTTTCCAGGCACAGCACGCGGTAGCGGCCGTGCAGCACCTCGCCGCGGACCCGCAGCTCGCTCTCGAATTCAGAGGGGTCGCCGAGGGTGACCTCGACGAAGATGAAGTCCTCGGACGCCGGGAGGTCGTTGTCGGTGCGGATCTGCTGGAGCTTGTCGCGGTACTCGGCCACGTCCCGCTGGTCGGGCTCGTTGGCGATGAAGCGGACCTTGCGGTGGGCGATGTCGCGGATGAACCGTTCCGCCATCTCGTCGAGCGCGACGTCGGTCACCCGCAGTTCGAAGGCGCGGGCGAGGCGGGAGAGGAGCGAGACGAGGATGATGCCGGCGATGAAACAGGCACCGATCTTCACTCCGTCCGGCCGCTCGATGACGTTCACCACGGTGGTGTAGAGGAAGACCAGGGAGATCGCCGCGAAGCCGATCGTCCAGCCGCGCTGACGGGCGCGGTGTGCGGCGATGGTCACGGCGACGGCGGCGGAGCTGATGAGAACCAGGACGCCGGTCGCGTAGGCACCGCCCTGGGCGTCGACGTCGGCGTTGAAGAGCCAGGTCACCAGGAACGCGACGAGAGTGAAGACCAGCACCATCGGGCGGACCGCGCGCGCCCAGTGCGGCGCCATGCCGTACCGGGGCAGATACTGCGGCATGAGGTTGAGCAGTCCGGCCATGGCGGAGGCGCCGGCGAACCAGAGGATGGCGATGGTGGAGATGTCGTAGACGGAGCCGAAGGCGGAGCCCAGGTACTCGTGGGCCAGGTAGGCGAGGGCACGGCCGTTGGCCTCCCCGCCCGGCTTGAATGCACCCTCCGGGATGAGCAGGGTCGTGATGAAGCTGGTGAGGATCAGGAAAGCGCTCATGATCACGGCTGCGGTGGTGAGCAGCTTTTTCGTTCCGCGGATCCGGCCCGTAGGACGCTCTTCGGTGTCCTCCGGGGCGCCCTCGACGTGCGGCATGACGGCGACGCCGGTTTCGAAGCCGGACAGGCCCAGCGCCAGCTTCGGGAAGACCAGCAGAGCCACGCCGACCATGGCGACGGCGTTGCCGTGCTCGATGGTGAGGGCATGGGACCAGTCGGTGACCACATGCGGGGCGGTGGCCACATGCCACAGGCCGACGACGACCACCACCACGTTGAGGCCGAGATAGAGGCCCACGAGGGCGACCGCCACCCCGATCGCCTCCAGGAAGCCCTTGAGGAAGACCGCGCCGAGCAGGGCGACCAGGACCAGGGTGACGATCATCTGCTGGTTGTGCAGGACGCTGTTGACGTGGGGGTTTTCCACCAGGTGGGTGGCGGCGTCGGCCGCGGAGAGGGTGATGGTGATCAGGAAGTCGGTGGCGGCGAAGCCGAGCAGGGTCAGGACGAACAGCTTGCCCTTCCAGAACGACAGCAGCCGCTCCAGCATCGCGATCGAGCCCTGGCCGTGCGGGCTCTCCTTCGCCACCCGCCGGTAGACCGGGAGCGCGCCGGCGAGGGTCACGATGACCAGGACGATGGTGGCGATCGGCGACAGCAGGCCGGCGGCGAGGGCGGCAATACCGGGCTGATAGCCGAGGGTGGAGAAGTAGTCCACACCCGTCAGACACATCACCCGCCACCACCGCTGCCCCTTGTGGGCGGCCTGTGGGCCGGCATGCGGACCGGGATGGCGCTTGGCCATATCGGTCAGGCCTTCCAACATCCACGCACGCAGCCGATGCCGTACTGAGGCCCCGGACGAAGAATCCGCAGGGGCGGAGGCGGCCATCGTGTGCTCCTGTCGTACCACGAAAAGATCCAGCCATCGACGCGATGGCCGCGTCAGGCTACACAACACCCGCGGCGTTTTCGCCACGGTGTTCGGCGATGCGACACCCTGTGTCCCCGGAACGGCGGTCAGTAAGCCGGGACACGGTGGAGCAGAGAAGGAAACGGCGGGAGCGGGCCGGCGGTCCTATGGACGGGCTTGGCTTCAGGGTTTGATGGCCGAGGTGCGCAGCATCAGATGGCACGGGTGCTCCTCGCCGTTGCGGAGGAAGGTGATCCGAATACGGATCTCACATGCCTTGGCCGCCAGGGCGGGCTGTGCGGAGATGCTGCCGTCGGTGTGTGTGCCGTCGTCGGCGGCTCCGTAGGCGCCACCCCAGTCGAAGTACTCGTTGCCGACGTCGTCCATGGCCTCAAGGGCGAGGAGCACGGGAGTGCGGTCGGCGGCGCCCGGCAGGGGTGGGGCGATCGTGTAGTGAAGGGTGAAGGAATCGTCCCGCCGTTTCAGGGCGTGGACGGACAGCTCGTGGGCGCCGTCGAGGATCCTCACCGAGGCGAGGGGGGTGCGGTGCGGCTTCATGGCGGCTCCTGGCTTTCGGTGGTGTTCAGGCGGTGAGACCGGCGACGCGGCGCGCCGGCTGTCCGGTGAAGTAGTGGACGTACTCGTGCTCCAGACGGAAGCCGGCGGTCCAGGCGAGGAGCCGACTGGCACGGTTGTCGCGGGAGCAGGTCCAACTCGGGGTGTGGCCGCGAGCGACGATGTCCTGGCACAGGGCGGTGACGCAGGCCAGGGCGAGGCGCTGGCGGCGGAGTTCGGGGATGGTCACGCAGGCGACATCCTCGTACGTGGTGCCACCGAAGTAGGTACAGGCTACGGCGAGCGCGCGGTCCTTGGCGAAGGCCGCCCAGCCGAGTCCGGAGGCGGCGAGACCGGCAGATCCTCCCCAACTGGCGTCTCGATCACGGAAGCTCCTTGTGGCGGTCGTGGGGTGGTCCGAGCAGGGCGGCCCTGGCGGAGCCGCCCTGCTCGGCGGTCAGCTCTGGCCGGCTTTGCTGCCGTGGTTGGCCTTCTTCTTGCGGGCGCGCTCGGACATGGGCGTACGGGCCTTTCGCTCTGGGGTGGTTGTTGGGGGCGCTCGTCAGGCGGTGGCGTTCTTCAGACGCTGTGGCCGACGAGCCGGTCGGCGAGTTTGTTGAGGCGCTTGACGGTGCGTTCCTCCGTCGCGGCCGGGGCGGGCTCGACGCGTTGGTCGCGGTCGTAGTAGGCGCCGTTGACGATCTCGGTGGCCGGGTCGCAGAGGCGTACGACATGGGCGGCGCCCTCGGCCGCCGATTCACCGCTGTTCGCGTAGAGCGACAGCAGGTCCGTCTCGCAGACACCCGGGTGGACGGAGACGGCCGTCACCCGCGGGTCGGCGGCGAAGACGGTGAGCGCGAGCTGCGACTGTGCGTAGGCCGCGAGCCGGGAGTAGCGGCGGGCGCGCTGCGGGTCGCTCCACTGGATGGAGGCGGTGCGGTGCAGCGAGGAGGACACGTTGACGACGCGGCCGCCCGGGTCGGTGGTGAGGGCGGGCTCCAGGAGGCAGGTCAGCAGGTAGTGGGCGAGGAAGTTGACTTGGAAGGCGATCTCGTTGCCGTCGGCGGTGACGGTGTGGCGTTCGGGGGCGGCTGTGGCGGCGTTGTTGACCAGGACGTCCAGGCGGGGGTGCTCGGTGATGACGCGCCGTGCCATGGCCTCGACCTCCTCCAGGTGGGTGAAGTCCGCGGTGAACCCGCACAGTTGGGCCCCGTCGATGCCCGCGGCGGCGATCAGCTTGTCGGTCGTGGCCTGGGCTTCTTCGGCGGTGCGGCCGTGTACGAGGACGGTGGCCCCGCGCTCGGCGAGCTGGCGGGCGGTTTCGAAGCCGATGCCGGAGGTGGCTCCGGTCACCAGGACGGTACGGGAGGAAAGGTCGGAAGCGGGCATGATTCATTCCAGGAAGAGAGAAAAGGGGCGGGCGTAGCACGCGGCTCCGTCAGAGGGTGAGGCGTGCGGGTGCAAAAGGGGGCGCCGGATCAGATCACGGCGCCCCGCAGGGATGCAGGAGAGGTCTCAGCTCACAGCCGAGGTCTCCGGACAGCGCGGCGCACGACACTGACCCACCGACCGTGACATGGCACGGCTTCGCCATGACGGCGGGCGGTCGAGAAGGAGCCAGGCGCTGTTCACATCACCTATCAAATGCCGTGCCGCATCCGGCTTCAAGAGAACCGCGCAGCTCTTGACGCACCCCTGATGAGCTGTGGTTTCGACGGGTGGCGAGCGCAAATCGACTGACATGACGGTCAGGGAGCGGGGAACGCCCGGTCATCGACTCGCTACCGCGACAGCCACCAACGTCAGGGAGAGCAGCATGACCAAGACGCCCCCGGTGATGAACAAGCGGTCCGGACCCGGGCGTTCCAGGTCGGGAAGGATGACGGTGCGCGGCTCGTCGGGATCGTAGAGGACGAGCACGTGGTCGCCATCGTTGAGCGGACGTCGGCGGGTCGGGGCCACGGGGCAGACGACTTCCCTCACACGGTCGTCGGCCGTGACGAACTGGAGCAGCGGGCGCGGCGCGGCCGGCTCGTCGGAAACGTTCCCCGGAGGACGCTTGACCAGGGCCTCAACCCGTACGCCGGTCCGCCTCACGTGCCGGGCCTGACGCAGGCCGTACGCACCTGCCAGCATGGCGAGCAGGCCGCCGAACGCGGCAATCCCCGCCAGCACGACCATGGCCCCTGCGTCCACGTCTATCCGATCTCCGAGGTGACCACGACTACGCCCGCCCGTCGTATGTGAGCCCAGCGGGCTCCTCCGCGGCGGCGGCACGCAAGGAAAGGACCATGGTCAGCCCGCCTCCGGGGGTGTCCTCGGGGGTGAGCGTGCCGCCCATCGCCTCGGCCAGGCCCCGGGAGAGCGCGAGCCCCAGCCCGAGGCCGGTCGTGTTGTCGTTGTCGCCCAGGCGCTGGAAGGGTACGAAGATCCGGTCGCGGTCTTCCGGGCGGAGCCCTGGCCCCCGGTCGATGACCCGCAGTTCGACTCGCGAGCCCAGGGTGCTGGCACTGATGAGCACCCGTCGCTGTGGGGGCGAGTGGCGGACCGCGTTGGTCACCAGGTTGGCGATGACCCGCTCCAGCAGCGGCGGATCCGCGAGGACGTCGCAGATCTCCGTCAGCCCCTGGGAGTCGACCGGCACCGCTGTAGCGGGCAGGGTGTCCAGTGCCAGGGGGAGGACGTCCGCGAACGCGGTGGGCTGAAGGTGCAACGTCAACGCGCCGGCCCGGAGCCTGCTCATGTCGAGGAGGTTGTCCACCAGGCGGTTGAGCTTGACGAGCGCCTCGTCGGCCGTCGCCAGCAGCTCGTCCCGTTCCGCCGCGGAGAAGTCCACGTCCGTGCTGCGCAGCGAGCTGATGGCGGCCCGTCCGGCGGCCAGTGGCGTCCGCAGGTCGTGGCTGACCGCGGCCAGCAGCGCGGTACGCATCCGGTCCGCCGCCTTCACCGGTTCGACCTCGGCAGCGGCTTCCGCGAGGCGGGCATGGTCCAGTGCGGCGGCGAGATGTGCGGCGAAGGCGGTCAGCACCCGGTGCTCGGAGGCGGGAAGGCTGCGGCCTCGTAGGACGAGCACGCGGTCCGGCCCGGCGGGCACCTTCACGAGTCCGTCATGGCCCTCCAGCACTTCGGTTTCCTGATCCGAGCGCGGGACGAGTTCGGCCGACTCCATGCCGAAGGTCTCACGGGTGCGCTCCAGGAGCATCGACACCGCTTGGTCGCCCCGGAGGATGTTCCCGGCCATGGAGGACAGCGTCTCGGCTTCTGCGGTGGCGCTCGCCGCTCGCCGCGCCAGACGCAACGACCGGTCGACGAGCGCGGCGACCGTGACGGCAACCACCACGAACACCGCAAGGGCGAGCGCGTTGTTGGGTTCGGTGATGGTGAACTGGCCGCTCGGCGGGATGAAGTAGTAGTTCAGCAGGAGAGAGGCGGTGAGGGAGGCGAGCAGCGCGGAGACCACACCGCCGAGGCAGGCCACGCCGATGACGGCGACCAGGAAGAGCAGGGCCTCGCTGGTCAGGTTGAGCGAGCCGCGGGTGTTGGCGAGAACGGCGGTCAGGAGGAGGGGGAGGGCGAAGCCGGCCAGCGGTCCCGCGACGCGGCGTGCGTGCGGTAGCTGACGGCCGGGTGCGGACAGCCGGCGTCCGCGGCCGGCTCCTTCGTGGGTGACCATGTGCACGTCGATGTCGCCGGAGAGCTCGACGGTGTCCTCGCCGATACCGCGCGGGGCCAGCAGACGGGAGAGCCAGCTGCGGCGACTCGTACCCAGGACGAGCTGGGTGGCGTTCTCGGCGCGAGCGAAGTCCAGCAAGGCGGTGGGCACATGGTCGCCGACGACCGAGTGGTAGCTGCCGCCGAGGCTCTCCACCAGTGCGCGTTGTTTCGCGAGGGCGGCGGGGGAGGCGTCGGCGAGGCCGTCACTGCGGGCGACATGGACGGCCAGCAGGTCGCCGCCGGACGAGCGGTCCGCGATCCGTTCGGCCCGGCGGATCAGCGTTTCGCCCTCCGGGCCGCCGGTGAGCGCGACCACGACGCGTTCGCGGGTCTCCCAGACCGTGCCGATGCCATGCTCGGAACGGTACTTCTGCAGGGTTTCGTCCACCCGGCCGGCGACCCACAGCAGCGCCAGCTCCCGAAGGGCCGTCAGGTTGCCGACGCGGAAGTAGTGGGCGAGCGCGGCGTCCACCTTCTCCGGTTGGTAGATGTTGCCGTGTGCCATACGGCGGCGCAGCGCCTCGGCGGGCATGTCGACGAGCTCGATCTGGTGGGCGCGGCGGACGACCTCGTCGGGGACGGTCTCGCGCTGCGGGACGCCGGTGATCTTCTCCACGACGTCGTTCAGCGACTCCAGATGCTGGACGTTGACGGTGGTGACGACGTCGATCCCCGCGGCGAGCAGCTCGTCGATGTCCTGCCAGCGCTTGGCGTTACGTCCGCCGGGAACATTGGTGTGCGGCAGCTCGTCGACGAGTGCGACCTCGGGGTGGCGGGCGAGGACACCGTCGAGATCCAACTCGCTGAAGGTGCCTCCCCGGTACTCGCGGTGCGTCCGGGGGAGTAGCTCCAGTCCTTCGAGCATCTCCTCGGTGTGCGGCCGGGCGTGGCACTCGGCGTACGCGACCACCACATCGGTGCCGCGCCGGGCCCGGCGACGCCCCTCGTCCAGCATCCGGTAGGTCTTGCCGACACCGGGCGCTGCCCCGAGGAAAACCTTGAGCTTCCCTGGCCGTACGCCCACGCCTGGCGTATCGGCTGCGACAACCCTCGGCGCCACCGAAAGCCCCTCCCTTACCGGTCTTGCACAGTCCCACGTCGCCTGCGCTGCGCGGAGGACGGACCTCGGGCGGCCGAGCGGCATAGGTGGTGTTCCATGGTCACATCAGCCCGGCAAGATCGTGGTTGAGCTCGACGATGTTGACGTTTTCCTGACCCAGGAACCCCAGGACGCGGCCTTGGACGTGCTCGGCGACCAGCTTGCGGACCCGGGCCGGAGCCAGCCGGCGAGCCTTCGCCACCCGGTTGACCTGCTCGTACGCGTACGCCACCGCACTCTTCACACACATCGCCGACGCAGACGAGCAGTGGGGCGACAGCCCGGCCTGGACCGCCGCCATCTATGCCTCTGCCCTGGCACACCAGCCCACCGACGACAAGGATTCGAAGCTCCCGCAGCGCGTCACCTGGAAGACGGCCCTGGAGCAGGCGGAAGAGGCTCTGGCGAAGGCCCTCGCGGAGGCGCAGGCGAAGTGAGCGTCCTGACCCTGCGGCTGGCCGGGCCGCTGCAGTCCTGGGCAGTGAGCAGCCGGCACAACATCCGGACCACACTGCCCTACCCCAAGATCGGGGGCGCGCCGCTCTACGCGAACTCCCTTGAAAGGACCATGGCGGGCATGGGTCTGTAACCGTACCTCCACTACCCGCGGGGGCACTCCACATGGGGCGCCCCCGCATCCGTAGGAGTATTCGTTCGCGTAGACACCGCCAACCACTTTGGGAAAATGACAGCATGACTACCAAACAGGCGCAGAGGGACGCAGCCGCCTTACGTGACGCCGTCCGACGCATCTTCGGGATTCTCCCCGTCCTCCTCATCTTCGCCTTGACCGCCTGCTCCTCCCAAAACCGCGCCATCAGCCCCAAAGAGGTACGCAGACTTGCAGGAAGCACTCAGGCCGAAGAGTCCCGCCACAAGGCAGAGAAGCGGCTGCGGTCCATCGCAGAGGCCTATGACCAGGAGACCCCCCTCACCCTGGCCCTGGTCGCCGTGGACGACATCTGCTCAGGTGGACAAGCCAAACAGTGGTTCTTTCAGGACGGAAAAGACCAGTACAAGATCCGCTGTGCCCTTCGCGTCACTGCCTACTACGGCGCCGACCCCCACCGCATCGGAGACACTCTGCACGGCGTCTTCGCCGCCGGTGACCACCACTCCTCCCACGGCACGGCCGGGGAGACCATCCCGTTCAGTCATGACTCCTACCGCAGGCGCCTCGTCGACTACTACCGCGGCCACGGTCCAAACCCGTCGGGCCCGGACGCGCAGGAGCCGGCCCAGGTCTTCACCCCTTCGCAAACCCTTTCGTGGGACACCGTACGCAGCAGCAAGAAGCGCCTGCTGCAAGAGCTGGCTCCCTGCATGAAGAGTGATCCGCCGGTCACACGGTGCCTGCACGAACCGGCGCAGAAGACGGTGGCCGAGATACGCAGGCGGTACGGAATGGTGTTCAAACTGGAATTCCCGGTAGTTGACTACTATCAGGTTTCCAAAAAGGGTGAAGTGCTTATAAGTTAGAGAGTCCTTTGCGTGAACTCCCTGCCCTCGGTTCGGCCACTGTCACATGGTGCCTCGCCTTCCGCCAGTCACATTCCCGAGATCCGCTTGCTCACCCACTCCCCATAACGATGGTCGGATGGTTTCATGAAGGAGACTGAAGCGCTGCGGGCTCTCCAGCGCGACCTCTTGGGGTGAGCCGCGCGGCGACACGCGGCAACCGCATGGTGATCACCGCATATCGTCCCCTTGGCTTCCCTGCGCTGATCTCCGACGCTGTCACGTACTTGGCGGCGTGAAAGGTGATAGAAGAGGTCGTCCTTGCCCCGGTAGTGCCACTAGCAGCACTGTAAGAAGCCGTCTTTCCGACAGTAACGACCGGAGCCTTGCCCTGCTTCTGGAGCGGCCCTGTAGCCTTCTCTCGCTTCGGTACTGACGAGTGTGGCCGGTCCGCAGGTGCTTCTGGCGACGACGAACAGCCGGCTACAAACGTCGTCATGCCTAACGCTGCTATGACGAACGCTGCTATGACGAACGCAGTGGCGTGGCGAAATGGGCGCATGGCGTCCCCCAGACTCCAGCGGACCCCCTGCCCGCGATGGAGCGCTCTGTACGGCATGCGGCTCCACGGAGGTTGTTTGTTCTGGGTGCCTCACTGACCCTCGCGGAAATCTTGCCGACGGGGAGCAGCGCACCGACCGCCGAGCCGAGCCAGCATCGTCCGGTGGCAGGAATGGCATGAAGGCGCGGTCCCTGCTGCCCAGCCATGGGAATGGATGACTTCGATGCTTGGAAGGGGGCGGGGGAGCCGAAGTGCGGCTTCGGCTCCCTCCGTGAGGTGAGCGGGGCGACGGCTGATGCTCAGGTATGCATGCGGGCGTCTGTATCGAACAGTTCGCGTTCGCGCGGGTGGAGGAGATGTTGAGTAATGAACGACCGGCCCGCGACCTTCCACAGGCCCCGGCCCTTGGTGAGGGCGGACACGGCCTGGGTCTCCACGCCGGTGAGCCCCAGCAGGGCAGCGGCGGAGGTGAGTTGGTCGGCTTCCTGGCGGTAGATGATGCGGGTCGAGCAGTCGGTGAGCAGGCCCTCCGCCAGCGCCCGGCCGCGGGAGCCGGCATCTCCTGCGGTCAGCAAATCGCTGAGGCGGTGGATCACCATGAGGTTGGCGATGCCAAGACCCCGTGAGAGCTTCCACTGGCTCTGCATGCGTTCCAGGAGGGCGACGTGCCGCATGACGCGCCATGCCTCGTCGTAGATCACCCAGCGCCGTCCGCTGGTGGCGACCATCGTGGACGACCAGGTACGAGCGGCAGGAGGCTTGATCCCTTCGGCGTTGAAGGTCCTGGCGATGCTGTAGGCCGATTCCCCCGACATGAAGTCCTGGAAGATCCGGACGACAACGTCGGTCTCCTCCGGGACAAGCTGCCCTTTGCGCTCGCCCTTGCGGACCCAGCCGTAGGCGATGGTGCCAGGATGTTTGGGGGCGTAGGCCGCCAGGTGGTCGTGGAGGTTGCGGGTGACTTGGCCGCCGCGGGCGTGGGCGGGGACCTCGAAGTCCTCCCAGACAGTGGTGGTTGCTGCTGTGGGCGCGGTGTGGGCTCCTGGTGCTCGGTGGCTCCCGATACCGGGCACTTCCGTCGAACTCAGGGGTTTGGTGGTGCCGTGGATCCGCTGTACGATCCGCGGCTGCCCGTGTGGATACTGATCACCATGCGCATTGACTTTGATCCCGCTGCCTTGTCCCGCAACGATTTCTACCGGCTGCTGACCGCCACCGTGGTGCCGCGGCCGATCGCCTGGGTGTCGACCACCTCGGCGGACGGGGTGCACAACCTCGCCCCGCACTCTTTCTTCAACATCGCCAGCGTTGCGCCGCCCGTTGTGCAGTTCAGTTCGGTGGGGCGTAAGGACACTCTCCTCAACATCGAGGCGACCGGACAATTCGTGGTGAATTTCGCCTCCGAGGAGCTTTTCGAGCAGATCAATGACACCGCGACCGATTTCCCGCACGGTGTGAGTGAATTCGAGGCGGCCGGGGTCGAGTCCGAGCCGAGTCTGCGGGTCAAGCCGCTGCGGGTGGCGGCCTCGCCGGTGGCGCTGGAGTGCGAGGTGCACTCGACCGTGGGGATCGGGGATTCCGTCATCGTTTTCGGGCGGGTGGTGCATGCGGTCGTGTCGCAGGACGTGTTGGTCGACGGTCACCCGGAGATTTCCCGGTTGAAGCCGCTGGCGCGGCTGGGCCGGGACGAGTGGGGGACGGTCGGTGAGGTGCGGGAGCTGTCCCGTATTCGGCACGCGGACTGGCGGGGGCCGGCCAGCGACCGCTGAGGCTGATTCCGGGCGCGTTCCCCGTGAGCCACTTCCCGGTCACCGCGGTGTTCGGGAGTCTGTGTGGGATGACGGATACGACTGACGTGGCTGACACGACGGACGTGGTGGACGTGACGGATGTGGCTGACATGGCGGATGTGACGGATGCGAGCGAGTTGCGTGGCGTAGCTGAGGTGACCGATGCGGTCGGTTGCGGAGCGGGCGGGGCCGGGTTACGGCGGCGGGCTGTGGTGCGGGCGGTGGCGGCTGCGGCGGTCGCCGGGTCGGTGGTGACGGCGGCGGTGTACGGGGCGGGGACCGCGTACGCCGACGACGGCGGGCCGGGGCTGCAGGTGATGACCTTCAACCTGCGCTATGCCTCGGACACCCGGCCGCACTCCTGGGCCGAGCGCCGCCCTGTGATGCGGGCCCTCCTGCGCCGGGAGGGCCCGCATCTGCTCGGCACCCAGGAGGGGCTCTACGGGCAGCTGCGCGACATCGCGGAGGACCTGGGGCCGCGCTACGCCTGGCTGGGCACCGGGCGGGCCGGCGGCAGCAAGGACGAATTCGCGGCGATTTTTTACCGGGTGGGGCGGCTCGCTCCGCTTGAGTACGACCATTTCTGGCTGTCCGATACCCCCTATCTGATCGGTTCGGCGACCTGGGGGAACACGGTCATCCGGATGGTGACCTGGGTGCGTTTCCGTGATCTGCGGACGGGGACTGAGTTCTGTGCACTCAATACGCATCTGGATCATGCGCATCAATACGCGCGGGAGCGGTCCGCGGCACTGATCACCGAAAGGCTGGACGGACTGGACCCCGCACTGCCCCGGATCGTCACCGGCGATTTCAATGTGGCGGCGCACGGGAATCCCGTGTACGACGCGATGCTGCACGGCGGGGCGCTCGTGGACAGCTGGGACACCGCCGAGGAGCGGAGCGCGCAGTACGGCACCTTCCACGGATACCGGCCGCTGGTGCTGGACGGGGACCGGATCGACTGGATCCTCACTTCGCCGGGCGTACGGACGCGCCGCGCGACGATCAACACCTATTCCTCGCACGGGCAGTTTCCGAGCGATCACCTACCGGTACAGGCCGTTGTCGAGTGGGGAGGGTGAGCCGGGCCGGTCTGCCGGTGGATGGGTTCGGCCGGGGCTGGGGTCAGTGGTGGGTGGGCTGACGGGTCGCGGAGCCGCGGATCTGTAGGCCGTCGAGAAGCTCCTGGGTCGCTGCCGCCACCGCGTCCACCGCGTGGTCGAAGACCTCGCGGTTGTGGGCGGCCGGGGCACGGAAGCCGGAGATCTTGCGGACGTACTGCAGGGCCGCGGCCCTGATGTCCTCGTCGGTGACCTCGGGGGTGAGGGGCGGGCGGAGCGTCTTGATGCTGCGGCACATGAGTTCAGTGTGCGGGGTTCTGGCGAGGGAGTCATCTGACCTGGTGGGGTGCGTCCGATCCGGTGGCGTCTGCTCGATCCGGGGGCTACCTGATCTGGTGGGCCCGCCCGATTCTGGTGGGGGTGCGCCTGGGCCCGGAGCGGTCCGACTGGGCCTGGTGGGGTCTGCCTGAGCCTGGTGGGGCCGCCCGGCCCCGATGGGGCTGTCCGTGCCGCCTACCCCTTGAGGCCCGTCATGCGCAGGGTGATGTTGAGGCGGCCGCCGGCCAGCCCGGTGGCGGGGTCGCCGGTGCCCGGTCGTACCTTGGGGACGCCGTGGTACGCGAAGCGGGACGGCCCGCCGAAGACGAAGAGATCGCCGGAGCTCAGCTCGATGTCGGTGTACGGCTTGGTGCGCGTCTCGGTATTGCCGAAGCGGAAGATGCAGCGGTCGCCGATGCTGAGGGACACCACGGGTGCGTCCGAGCGCTCGTCCTTGTCCTGATGCATGCCCATCTTCGCCTGACCGTCGTAGAAGTTGATCAGTGCGGTGTCGGGGGTGTAGCTGAGGGGCGTGCGGATGGAGGGCGGGCAGGTGTCGGGTGTGGCGGCGTGGGGCGGGTATGTGTGCGTGGCTGCGGTGGGGGCCCGGTCCCGGTCCCGGTATGCCGCGACTATGGCTGTGCGGCCCAACTCGACGAGCCAGGAGGGGAGTTCGGCGACCCGGGCGCCGTTCACGTCGTCGGCGGTACGGGTATAGGCGTACGGCTGCCAGTGCCAGCCGAGGCACACGGTCTGGACGGACATCACGCCGCCGTTCGGAAGCTTGGTGTGCCGGATCGGCACGGGACCGCGCGCCCACCCCCGGCAGGCGACGACCAAGGCCTGTTGCTGCGCCAGGGACAACCAGCCGGGGATGTGCACGGCGCCGGGGGCGATCTCCCGGCGGCTGCTCGTCGTCCTGCTGCCGGCCTGCTCTCCGGGGGCCGGCTCGATTCCCGCAGCTTTCGGCCGCCCTGTGGGGACACCGACGTTTTCGAAGCCGGGGAGCGGAGTGCTCATCTGTTTCCGCCTGCCTGCGATCCTGCCTGTTTGTGCCCCCTTATTGGCCGAATCGGCGTGGGTCTGGATCATTGTGGGTCTGTGCGTGCTGATCTCCCACGCCGCTTCTGATCTCCTACGCCGCTTCCACCACCATGACGTCCGCGTCCTCCGACCGTACCGCCAGCGTCCAGACCTCCAGCAGCGCGGCGTACTCCGCCATGTCCTGCGCCGTCCATGCCAGGCCGTGCCGAGCGCGTACGAACCGCCGAATCGATTCGTTCGCCTCGGAGGCAGGAACGGGCGCACCCTTATGGGCAGAAGGAGTTGGGGACATATGGGTAATGCTAGGGGCAGGCACTGACAACGCCTTCCTGCTTGCGGTGCGCTCCGGCCCACCTGGCGCGATCCGGCCCCTGCCTCTGCCGCCACCTCGACTCGCTGACCAGCGAGGACCGAAGGCCCCGAGCACGCACTTCGCTGGCTGCATGTGTCCATTCCCACACGCTCCGCGTCCGGAGGGGGTGAGGCTGGTGAGGGGGCGGTGAGGCAGGTGAGGCTGAGGGGAGAGGTGGGGTGGGGGTGGGTTGGGGGAGAGGGAGGGCGAGAGGAAGCGGGGTTGGGGGAGGGGTCAGTCGAGGAAGAGGCAGAAGGGGTGTCCTGCCGGGTCGTACAGCACCCGCACGTCGTCATGGGGCTGGTAGGTGGCCCGGTCCGCGCCGAGTGCGACCGCGTACCGCTCGGCCTCGTCGAGGTCGTCGACCCGGATATCGAGATGCAGCATCTTCTGTTGCTTTCCGGGCAGTTCGGGCCACACCGGTGGTCGATAGCCCGGTTCGGACTGCAACGAGAGACCGGTGCCGCCGTCGGGGCACCGCAGCAGCACCCAGTCCGGTTCGCTGGCGGTGACGTCCCATCCCAGCAGTCGTCCGTAGAAGCCGGCCAGCTGGTGGGCGTCCGGGCAGTCCAGGGCGATCGTCGCGATCGAGAAGCGAGGTTTCCTGGTCACCTTCCGCTACCCCTTCCTTGCTGGTCTGGTCAGGGCTTTCGTCGGCTCCGGCGGGGTCTTTGGTTGATTGCTGGGACTCCCCTGATCGGGTGATGCCCCGATGTCGTGCTGTGGCGATTTTCGGGTGGCCAGTTGCCCGTCGGGGGCGTATGCGCGGCACATCATGCTCTCTTGCGGACCGCGATTGTCAGTGGTGGCCCGTACGGTGGAAGCCGTAACTATCCGAGCTGCTGGCGCTTCTCGGACCTGCCCCGCTCCGGTGACAGCGCACCGGAGCGGGGCCCCTACATGCCGTGATGGCACCGTTCCTTCTGGCGCGGCATAGCGCCTTTTCCTGAGGCGCGCTCGGCAGGCCTGAGTAACGATGGAAGGGCCAAGCCGTATCGGGAGGCCGCCATGGATTACCCGGAACGCTATGAGCTGGTGTTTCAAGCCCCTGCCGTAGAGGACGACGTGGTGGTCGTCCACCGCACCGAGCGAGCCGGAGCGGGCGGCTATCCAATCTACGAGGACGAGTCGGGGATCGTACGCGCCGAGATCAGCGACCGGGGCGAGGTCCGCATGCTGGCCAGCGGCGGACATCAGGCACCCCGTACGCCACTCCTCGCGCGCCCCCTGGAGAGCCGCTGACGCCGCTCCGGCCGCGCTTGCGCTCGTTGGCCCGTAGCGGCCTCCGGGCGCACCTCTCTGTGATCGAGCGGATACGTCACGCGAGGCGAGAAGGGGAGAGAAGGGGAGGAAGAAGAGCGGGAGAGGGGAGGAGAGGAGGGGAGGGGGTGGGGTGGGCGCCCGGATCGGCGGGAGAGCGGTCAGAGGCCGCGGAGGTGGCGATGCCGCTGGGGGGGCTGGTCCTCGTCCGGGGACTGGCCGTCCTCGGGGGGCTGGCCGGAATCCGAGGCATCGGGCTCGACATCCGGAAGGGCGCGGTCCGACTCGGCAGCGTGGCCGTCCTCGGGGAGCGGTTCGCCGGCGTGTCCTTGGAGTACGGCCATGGCGCGTTCGAGCGTTTCCCCGGTGATCTGCATCCGGATCCTGGCCAGTCGTTCTAACTCGGTACGCGACACCACGTCAGAGTACCCGTCGCCACTTCAAACCTCGGCGCAGCCCAAGAATTCGTGGAGAAAGGGGAGTTGACGGGTGATGTGCGCGTGGGTGCTGGGGCCCGCCGGCGAGTTCGCTCGATCTTCATGCAGTGCATTCGGCATGCCATGGCCGTACGTCAGGGCGCTCAGCGACCGGTCGGCTACACGGTCGAAGGGGCGAGTGCGTGGGCGACGGCTGCTTCGGCGTGCAGACGGGTGGTGGGGAAGACGGGGACCGGGCTGTGCTCGGCGCCGATGAGCAACTCGATCTCGGTACAGCCCAACACGATGCCTTCGGCGCCGGCCGCGACCAGATCGTTGATGACTGCCGTGAAGGCGGCCCGGGACTCCTCGCGGACGATGCCGAGGCACAGCTCGTCGTAGATCACCGTGTGCACGGTGCCGCGCCCGGCCGTGTCCGGGACGAGCACGTCGAGCCCATGGCGTGTGAGGCGGCCGCGGTAGAAGTCCTGCTCCATGGTGAAGGCGGTGCCCAGGAGGCCGACGCGGTGTAGTCCGTGGGCGCGGACGGCCTCTGCCGTGGTGTCGGCGAGGTGCAGGAGCGGGACGGAGGTCGCGGCGGCCACCTGATCGGCGACCTTGTGCATGGTGTTGGTGCAGATCAGCAGCAGGTCCGCGCCGGCCGCTTCCAGTGCTTTGGCCGCTTCGGCGAGTATTTCGCCGGCCTCTTCCCAGCGGCCTTCAACCTGCAGTCGTTCGATCTCGGCGAAGTCCACGGAATAGAGCACGCACTTGGACGAGTGCAGGCCGCCCAGGCGCTCGCGGGTGAGCTCGTTGAGCAGCCGGTAGTACTCCGCCGTGGACTCCCAGCTCATCCCGCCGAGCAGTCCGATTGTTCGCATTTCCATGGGATCACTGTGGCACAGGTGTGCCGGAGGTGATCTCCGACTTTGGTGGCGGCGGGGAGTGGTGCAGTGGTCTGGACAGGGCCAACTGGGCCTGGCTAGCCTGCCGTTGAGCTTGCTTGGTCTAGACCTAGGCTCGCCTCTGTGTGCGTGCGCGCGATTCCTTTCTTCCCCCCCCGCCTCGCGGCCGTCCCGTCCCGACCCGTTGGTGCCTTTCTCCCTGGGGTTCGCGGCACCCGGCGGCCGCGCGAAGGAGTTTCGCAAGGAGAACACGTATGGCCGCAGTGCTGAGTGCCGCCACTCTGGCCGTCGGTGTCGCCCTCGTCGTGCCGACGGGGCTTGCGGCGGCCGCGCCGGGCTGTTCCTCCTGTACCGCCGATCAAGCCGGGGCCCCGGCAGCTGGGCGCGCCAATACGCGCGCCAATACACGAGACGACGCACCAGGTGGCGCGCCAGGTGACGCGCGAGCCGATGTGCGAGCTGATGCGCGAGCTGAGGAATTCGTGGTCAGCGAGGCGCAGTTCCACCAGATGTTCCCGAACCGGAACCCCTTCTACACGTACAGCGGACTGACCGCGGCGCTCAGTGCCTACCCGGAGTTCGCGAACACCGGGGGCGACACCGTACGGCGGCAGGAGGCCGCGGCGTTCCTCGCGAACGTCGGCCATGAGACCGGTGGGCTCGTCCACGTGGTGGAGCAGAACACCGGCAACTACCCCCACTACTGCGACGCCAGCCAGCCGTACGGATGCCCGGCCGGGCAGGCCGCCTACTACGGCCGCGGGCCGCTCCAGCTCAGCTGGAATGTCAACTACAAGGCGGCGGGCGAGGCGTTGGGCGTGGATCTGCTGGACAACCCCTATCTGGTGGAGCAGGATCCCGCCGTCGCCTGGAAGACGGCGCTCTGGTACTGGAACACCCAGAAGGGGCCGGGAACCATGACGCCCCATCAGGCGATGGTCGGCGGCGCCAGTTTCGGCGAGACCATTCGCAGCATCAACGGGTCCCTGGAATGCAACGGGGGTAACCCCGGCCAGGTGCAGAGCCGGATCGACAACTACAAGAGCTTCGTGCAGATCCTGGGCACCACACCTGGCGACAATCTGAGCTGTTGAGCAGCTGTGCTGGTGAGCTGCTGTGTAAGGGGCGGGGCCGTTGACTAGGGAGCCGCTGAGGTGCGGGACTGGGCGTAAGCCCGGCCCTGGCCCTGGCCCCGGCCTCGGCTCCGGCCCCGGCCTCGGCTCCGGCCCCGGCCTCGGCTCCGGCCCCGGCCTCGGCTCCGGCTCCGGCCCGGGCCATCAGCAGCGTGCGTGGGCCGTGATGTCCGTGCCGAACTCGTCGATCATCGCGGGCGTGACGGTCGGCCGGCACTGGGAGATGGCGGCGAGGTAGTCCTCGGTGCTCGCCCCGAACCTGCCGTGTGCGCCCGCCCCCGCGCCGACCGACTCCAGGTCCCGCTCGAACGACGCCTGCGCGGCCACCCGCGCGGCGTGTTCGATGTCGGCCGGCGTGAACAGCTCGCTGGCCGCCACGAGTTCCGAGATGTCCACCTCGGGCCGCCCGTCGGTGTAGCGGGACCAGATCGCCGAGCGGGCCGCGGTGTCCGGCGTACCGATTGGGATCAGGTAGTCGAACCGGCCCGGGCGCAGGAACGCCGGGTCGAGCGAGCGGATCGAGTTGGTCGGGCAGGAACCGTCCGCCGAGGTCCTCCAGGAGGCTGGCCGCCGGACCGTGGTGCGGTTCGACCTTCTCGAAGTAGGCCACCGCGGGCTGGCGCGTGTAGCCGGCGTTCAGCAACCCCTCACCGAGCAGGTCCTCCTCCGGCAGCACGTACGCGATACGGCTCACCCGGGCCGCGATCAGCCGCCGTTCCAGTTCGACCAGCAGCGCGCTCGCCAGGCCCCGGCCGCGCCAGGCCGACGAGATCGCGATCCGCATCACCCAGCCCCGCTCACCCGCCACGCACGCGAGGGCGGCCCCGATGGGCGCTCCCTGGTGGACGGCCACCACGGCGGGCTGCCGCGAGGTCAGCGCGCTGATGCACTCGGCGAGCGAGAAGACGGACTCCTGCCCGAGGTCGGCCGTGGAGTCGATCAGATGGACCACTTCGGCGAGATCGTTCTCGCGGTAGTCGTGGATGAGCCAGTTCACCGGTACCGCCCCTCGTTGGTCGCGCTGGTGATGTTGGTGGGGTGGCAGTGAGGCTAGGGGCGGCGGCGGAGCGGGGCCTGCTCCACCGTGCACAAGCGAGGGAGCGAACCACTACGGTCCGTACGTAGTCAGATCCGGGCTAACCTTCAGCGGCTCGTGGCTCGCGGTTCCGCTGCTCCGGCCGAACGTCGAGCCCGCTGGGACCGGCTGCGACCGTTCCCTGCCCCGATCGTCGTGCTCGCGGAAACTGGCCGCGACCGCCCCGATCTTCGTGCCCGCAGGACCGGCTGCGACCGCTCTGGTGGCGGTGGCTGTCGGACCGCTTCCGGGGAGGCGCCCGCCGAGGCGGAAATTGCTGGCCGGTCCGTCCCGTCCGATGACATGCTGTGCGACGTGAACGCACCGGAAGTCCACTTCAGCTTCGCCCCTGAGCTGCACGTTTTCGTCGCAGCAGAGCACAGCGCCACGGACGCCGCCGTGGTGACCGACGGGACGTCGACGCTCGGCCATGTCGTCGAGTCGCTGGGCGTCCCGCTCACCGAGGTCGGCGGTCTGGTGGTGGACGGCGCCGAGGCGACAGCCGCCCATGTGCCGAGCGCGGGCGAGCGCATCGAGGTGCGGGCCGTCGAACGCCCGCAACGGATCCCCGGTGCCCCGCTGCGCTTCCTGCTCGACGTCCACCTCGGCACCCTCGCCCGCCGGCTGCGGCTGCTGGGCGTCGATGCGGCGTACACGAACGAGGACCCGGGCGACGCCGCACTGGCGGCGCTCTCGGCGAAGGAGCAGCGGGTGCTGCTCTCCCGGGATCGCGGACTGCTGCGCCGACGGGAGATCTGGGCGGGGGCGTTCATCTACAGCGACCGGCCCGACGACCAACTCCGCGACGTACTAAGGCGCTTCGCCCCCACCCTGGCCCCTTGGACCCGCTGCACCGCCTGCAACGGCCGACTGGCGGACGCCGACAAGGACTCGGTGCGTGAGCAACTCCAGCACGGCACGCAGCGAACGTACGACGTGTTCGCACAGTGCACCGAGTGCGGCCGCGTCTACTGGCGCGGCGCCCACCACGCCCGCCTGGAGGCCATCGTCCAGGAGGCGCTTCGGGAGAACGCGGGCTGAAACGGTGCCCCGGAGCCCGTTGCCGCGCTGCCACGCGCCGCGGGGTGGCGCCTTCCGGGGCGGCCGCTTGGCCGTACGGATTCCTCAGGGCGGGTGACGAGGGAGGGGAGGGCCGTCGGGGGCGGGGTCGGTCAGCGGCGACCGCCGTGTTTCGCCGTGTCGTGGCAGTGAAGGTGATGGTGCGTCAGTTCGCCAACGAGGTCCCTGCGCAGGGACGTTCGGCGACGCGGATCGGTGGCGTTGTGGGCGGGGTGGAGGGTCGGGGTGACGGCTCAGGGCGATGGCGCTGGGTGATGGCGCTGGGTGAAGTTCGTCGCCGCCGCACCTCGCAGTGCGTAGTGGTTCAAGTATGAACCAACCCCTCGGGGAGTGCGTTCTCATGCCCCTAGCCCACTCGTTGCGCGACACGCCGACGACGCGCGCCGTCCAATGGGTGAATCCGCCGCTTTCGGCCACCCGAAGAGCCCATCGGGTACCTCGAATGCGACGTTCTCCGGTGGTGCGCGGTCGCAATCCGGCTGACGGTGATCACGTCGCTACTGCGATCCGATGTGCCGACAAAGAGTCAGCCTTCGCAGTCGCGCCGAAAGGAACATGTCCCCATGCGCACTGCCCGCACCCTGTTCGCCTCGGCCGCCATCACAGCGGCCCTTGCAATCTCCGCGCCCGTCGCAAACGCAATGATCATGCAGGATATTGCCTCGGGCAGCGGGTCGTCTGCCACCAACAACGACCACGACAGGAACGGCGACCGCGACCGCGACCGCGATCGTGACCGCGACCGGGACCACCGTTGCGACTACGGACGTGGCGGCCGCGACAACGGCCGTGACTACGGTCGCGACAACGGTCGCGACAACGGCCGTGACTACGGTCGCGACAACGGCAGGGACCACGGTCGGGACAACGGCCGTGACCGTGACCGCGACCGCGACCACGGTCGCTACAACGACTGGGACCGTCGCTGCGACCACGGCAACAGGAGGCCGAGCGGCGGCGTGCACACCGGTGGCGGCGCACTGGCCCAGACCGTGCTTGCCGACTGGGACCAGGGCAGCGGTTACGGCGACGACCACGGCCGCGACGGTGGCCGGGACCACGGCCGTGACGGTGGCCGGGACCACGGCCGTGACGGTGGCCGGGACCACGGCCGTGACGGTGGCCGGGACCACGGTGGCTACGGCGACCGGGACCACGGCCGGGACCACGGTGGCTACGGCGACCGCGACCACGGCCGGGACCACGGTGGCTACGGCGACCGCGACCACGGTGGCTACGGCGACCACCGCCGGCCGCACGGCGGCATCCACACCGGTGGCGGTGGCCTCGCGTCCGGCAGCAGCATGGCTGCCGGCTCCGTGCTGATGCTCGGTGGTCTGGGCGCCGGTGCCTACATGCTGCGCCGTCGTTCCGCCTCGGGCTCTGCGACGGCCTGACCAGGCTGCCCCCGACGGAGGCCGCCACGCCGTCGCGGCCACCGTTCCTCGTGGACGGTGGCCGCGGCGATTGCGTTGCCCACCGCCTTCTCAACGCCTCGCCGCCGCCCGTTCATGAAAGGCATCCGCACATGACCGCCCAGCAGTCGCCCCAGCCGAAAACGAACCCGTCCCGCACCCCCGCGTCCCGCCCCGTCGGTCGCGGCCTGTTGTGGTCTGCGGCAGCATTTCTGCTGGGCTCGCTCCTCGTCTACAACTCCGTCGACACCTCGGCGGACCCCAAGCCGCAGTCCCACCACGCCGTGGCCGCCTCCGCCACCCCCCGGGCGAGCGGCTCCGCCTCTCCGGCCGCCGCCCCGGGAATGGCCCTGCCCCGTTCCGCGCCGAAGCGTTTGAGGATCCCGTCGATCGCGGTCGACGCGCCCTTCGCCCCGCTCGGCCTCGGCCCGACCGGGCAGCTCGAAGCCCCGCCCCCCAACGACAACAACCTCGTCGGCTGGTACAAGGACGGGGCCAGCCCGGGCGAACGCGGTTCATCGATCATCGCCGGTCACGTCGACACCAAGACCGGACCCGCGGTCTTCATGCAACTCGAATCCCTCAAGCCCGGCAACACGGTCAACATCACCCGTGAGGACGGCATGATTGCCACGTTCCGGGTCGACTCCGTGGAGACCTTCAGCAAGGCGAACTTCCCCAGCGACCGGGTCTACGGCGATGTGCAGGAAGCGTCGCTGCGGATCATCACCTGCGGGGGCGCCTACGACCGGAAGGTCAAGGACTACGTCGACAACGTCGTGGTCTTCGCCCACCTCGACTCGTACAGGCGAGCCTGACCGTCCACGGCTCATCGCGTCAGCGTCCCCGTCCCCGTCCCCGTCTCGTTCCCGTTCTCGTTCCCGTCCCCGTTCTCGCTCTCGTTCCCGTCTTCGCCTCTCGTCTTGGCGAAACCGGATGATGCCCGGGCCGGCCGCCGTGCCGGTCCGGGCACTGCCCTGTATCCGTCCTGTAGAGGAGGAAACGGGCGAAACGCGGTACCGTGGATGCTTCCCCGATCGGGAAGGGGCAGGGAAATGATGGACGCGCTCATCCCTCACCACTCAGCATTAGCGAAGCGTTGAGAAGGAACTCGGGACGTTGATCCACGTCCTTTGTTCGGTGTTCCGACGTTTCCGACTCTCAAGGCTCCGACCGTTGAGAAGTGCTCACCGGTCGTCAGCCGTTTTGCCCGGCGATCACAGGGCACACGCGAGGCGACGTGAGTGTCAGAACCTGAGCACAGCAGACGAGGGCCCGCATGGCTCCTCGTGCTCGTGAAACCAAAACCTCGCCCTGATGACGGGATGAGATGAACCCCGGACGTCAACAACCGCCGACCCCGCGGCGGGGCCGTAAGCCGGCCCGCGGGGGTACGCCCGCGACCGACCGCATGCTGCGCATTCTGCTGCGCCGTCGCAAACAGCCACTGAGCGCCCAGGACGTCACCGTCACGGACCGGCCCGCGGTCCACAAGGCGGTCTCGGCGGCCGCGCTGGGCAATACCATGGAGTGGTTCGACTTCGGCGTCTACGCCTATCTGGCGGGCACGCTGGGGAAGGTGTTCTTCCCGGCGAGTTCACCGGGTGCGCAGGTCGTCTCGACGTTCGCCACATTTGCCGCGGCGTTTCTCGTCCGGCCGCTCGGTGGCCTCGTATTCGGTCCGCTCGGTGACCGCATCGGCCGCAAGCGCGTACTCGCCGCCACCATGATCATGATGGCGATCAGCACCTTCGCGGTCGGCTTTCTGCCCAGTTACCACACCATCGGCTTCGCCGCGCCGATTCTGCTGCTGATCTGCCGTCTGGTGCAGGGATTCTCCACCGGTGGCGAATACGCCGGTGCCACCACCTATATCGCCGAATACGCCCCCGATACCCGGCGCGGATTCCTCGGCAGCTGGCTCGACTTCGGCACCTTCGTCGGGTACTCGCTCGGTTCCGGACTGGTCACGCTGCTCACCGGCGTCCTCGGTACGGACGGTCTGGTGAACTGGGGCTGGCGGCTGCCGTTCCTCGTCGCCGGGCCCCTGGGGCTGATCGGCCTGTACATGCGGCTACGGCTGGAGGAGACGCCGGCCTTCCAGCGCGAGGCCGAACAGGCACACCACGACGCGGAGGAGATCCGCGCCGCGGGCGGCGAGGACCCGGTCGAGGAGGCCCGCCAGTCCGGTCACGGACGGTTGAAGGAGATCTTCACCCGGCACTGGCAGGCGGTGCTGATCTGCATGGGCCTGGTACTGCTCTACAACGTCACCAACTACATGGTGACCTCCTACCTGCCGACGTACATGACCGAGACCCTCGGCGAGGATCCGCTCACCGCGCAGCTGCTGGTGCTCGGCACCATGATCGTCGTGGTGCTCACCATCACCACCATCGGACGCACCTCCGACAAATGGGGCCGGCGGCCCGTCTTCATGGCGGGCAGCGCCGCCCTGATCGCACTCGCCGCCCCCGCGGTGCTGCTCATCCGGGCCGGCGGCATCCTGCTGCCCGCCCTCGGATGTCTGATCCTCGGCCTTCTGCTGGTCTGCTTCGCGGGGACGTCGGCCTCCACCCTCCCGGCGCTCTTCCCGACCCGTCTGCGCTACGGAGCGCTGTCGATCTCGTTCAACATCTCCGTCTCCCTCTTCGGCGGTACGACACCGTTGTTCGCCTCCGGGCTGGTGCAGGCGACGGGCAGCGCGATGGTCCCGGCGTACTACCTGATGGCGGCCGGGGTCATCGGGCTGATCGCCACGTTCTTCCTGCGCGAAACCGCGGGCAAACCGCTGCGCGGGTCCGGCCCGATGGTGGAGACCGAGGAGCAGGCCCAGGCCCTCGTGGCGGAGAGCCGCACCGAAGCCGGCCGGCGGGCCAGGGACATCTGGATCCGGCTACGGCACCCGTGGGCCCGGCACTGAGCCCGGACGGTGTCATGGACGACCCTTGCCGTCTCCCTCCCCTTCCTCCCCCGACTTCATCGGCGAACGCTGCTGTCCCATCGCCAACTGGTGAGACGAGGACGCCCCGGTAGCGCACCGCGTCCGGTGGCCCACAACAGGACGGCCCAGGGGCCGCTGGCCGGCACATCCGGGGCATCGGGAAACAGCCGGGCGAGCACCCGCGCGCACACGTCGGCGGGCGGCTCCCAGGCCAGCCCCAGCCCCTGGGCGAGATCGTGGGTGTGGACCAGGGTCTCCACCGCCCCCATCGCGGCGAAGCCCTCCGGATCCGAGGCCCCGAACACATGGTGGGCCCGGACCTCCGGAGACGCCGTACGCACCATGGCGACCAGCAGTGCGCCGCTCGCCTCCAGAACCTGCAACAGCCCCGCCGGCCCCGCCGCGCGGTCGGCATGCACGGCGTTCGCGGGCCCGCCCGGCCGCCGGCTCTCCCATACGAAGGGCACCAGCCCGTCCAACGGCGGCTTCCGCGGGCCGAGTTGGACCGCGTAGGCGAAGAGATCGTCACTGAGGTGCTCGACCGTCTCCCAGCAGTCCCACTCCAGCGAACCGGCTTTCCGCTGCCACGCGTCCGCGGGCGCCTGGCCCAGCACGGCCACCGCGAGCTGCACACAACGGTCGAGATCGTCCGCGGTGACGGTGAGAGGGGCAGGAGGTCCGGACGCGGCACGGGGACTGGGACTGGGGCTGGGGCTGGGGCTGGAACTCGGACCAGGGCTGGAACTCGGGCCAGGGCTAGGACTGGGGCCATGGCTAGGACTGGGCGTTGACCGGGACATGAGGGGACCGTATCTCGCACACATGTGGCCGAGGGAAACGGCCCGACAAGTGGCCTCCCTTGGACTGCCGCCCATAACTGACGGACTATCGTGGGCGCATGTCCGCCCCAGAACTGATCCGCATCGTCTCCCGCGACTCGCCGATGGCCCTGGCCCAGGTGGAGCGAGTGCGCACCGAACTCGCCGCGCTCCACCCCGGAATCGCCACCGAGGTCATCCCGGTCAAGACCACCGGTGACCGCTGGATGGGTGCGCTCTCGCAGGTCGAGGGCAAGGGCGCGTTCACCAAAGAGGTCGACGCCGCCCTGCTCGCCGGTGAGGCGGATCTCGCGGTGCACTGCGTCAAGGACATCCCGGGTGACCGCCCGCTGCCGGCCGGGACGACCTTCGCGGCGTTCCTGGAGCGCGATGACGTCCGCGATGCGCTGATCGACCCGGGCGGTCGTACGCTCGACGAACTCCCCGCAGGCACCCGGATCGGCACCTCGTCGGTCCGCCGGATCGCCCAGCTCGCCGCCTCGCACCCGCACCTCCAGTGCGTGCCGATGCGCGGCAACGCCAACCGCCGCATGGAGAAGCTCGCGGTCGGCGAGGCGGATGCGCTGCTGCTGGCCGTCTCGGGTCTTGAGCGCATCGGCCGGACGGACGTGATCACCCAGATCCTGTCCGTGGAGGAGATGTGCCCGCCCATCGGCGCGGGTGTGCTGGCGCTCCAGTGCCGCGAGGACGACACCGGGACCATCGACGCGGTCAGCGGTCTCGGCCACCCCAGGACGTACCAGGAGACCACCGCCGAGCGCATGCTCCTGCACGTGCTGCAGGGCCACTGCAACAGCCCGATCGCCGGTTACGCCACCACCGACCGCCGCGGCGAACTCTCCCTGCGCGCCTGCGTCTTCACCCCGGACGGCAAGACGGTCCTCAATGCCCACGAATGGGCCGGCCCGCTCACCCCCGAGACGCTCGGCACCTCCGTGGCCGTGGCTCTCCTGCGCCAGGGCGCCCGCGAACTCATCGACGGCATCCCGCACTGAACCGGGACGCCCGGGCGGGATGCCTGCGGTCATCTGCCTTCCGCCGTGGCACGACCACGACCTGGTCGTCGTCCTCGTAGATGATGTGGCCCGGGTCGGTGGACTCCAGCCGTTCGTACGGGACGCCGTGTGCGGCCAGTAGGTGCAGGTAGCCGTCCACGCGGTCGATGAGGTGGGTTGCGTTGATCTTGAACCATGCCACCGCACCCGGGTTCCGTTGCCTGTCGTAGACGAGTGGGTCGGTGTCGGACGGATTGGCGTAGTGGGCGTCGTACCAGTCGTTGGCGGCACGCCAGAAGCGGTACTGCTCCTCGCTCAGCCTGCCGTCCCGCGCGAGCCCGTTGGCGAGGGCGAAGATGCCGGGGAAGTGGCCGTGCGGGCTGCGTGTCGTGCCTTGGAACCGCACATAGCGGGGCAGGGGCATGGTGTTGACCTCCAGTGGGGGGAAGACGGCAGGGGCGGCGGCATGGGCCGGGCAGTGTCCGAGGGGCCGGGTGATCCGCCCGCGGAGGCGCGGGCAGGTCAAGCACACCCTTCCCGCGAGGGCCAGCGTGCCAACCGCCGGCAGCCCTTCGCCCCTGGCTTCGTTCTGTCCCGCCGGACGGTCCTCAGCGCCCGCGGGAGGTGCGGCGGCGGTAAGAGACTGCGGCGATGGCCAGGCCGATACCCCACACCAGGAACTGCGGGACGCCGTAGACGACGATCCAGCGGCTGAAGATGCCGTCCTCGTTGAAGTCTTCGAGCGTCCGCGCAGCCGCCCAGGCGGTGTACAGGAGGAGGAAGGCCGAAACGGTGAAGGCCGTGGCGGCCGGCGTCCGGCGCGGAACTCTGCACGTGGCGAGGAACGGGGTCCAGCTCGGGAACACCAGACCCCGCGGCCGGACCAGGCTCAACGCCAGGATGCCGGCCAGCAGTGCCAGCCCGCTGAGCACGAACAGGTACGGGCCGCCACCGAGCGCGTACCACTCCCGGAACGTGTCCTTGTCCGCCCAGAGGGGAATGCCCAGCGCCCAGACCGCGTGGATCGGGATGAACCCGACGGTCGCGGAGAGCGCCGAGGCATAAGCGGCTCGGACGGCCCACCGGGGCGGGGGCGGAACCTCAGCGACTGCACTCCCTGGACGAGGGACGGTGAATTCGGACATGGCGCGAGCCTCCTGACGAGAGGGGCGATACTGATCAAGAGACACGGTTCCACGGGCCCGCGTGCGCAGGCATCGAGCTCGGGACTGAAGATCACTCATCCTCCGAGGTGGCCAGGACGCCGAGCCTTTCCCCCACGCGGGGGAGCCGGTCTTCTCCTCATCCATCCGGTAGATCACGCCGAAGGCGCTTCACGGCGTCACTGATGAACACACATGCCACGGCTGCTGACCCGTTGGGCAGGCCGTCGGTGTGCGGCGTAGTGGTGGTGTGCCGTTCATGGTGCGCCATCCGCTCCACGTGTGTCACGAGTGACGGCGCGTCAGCTCCGCCTGGCGGTAGGCCGGCCGGACCATGGCGCGATGCGCAACGGATGCGGCGGGCGGGCGTGGTGGGGGTGGGCGCAGTGGGGGGTGCGGTTTCCGCGGCGGGTGCTGGTGGTGGCGGGGGTGCTGTGCGTCCTCTTCGGGTGCGCTGCCTCGGGGCTGGCCGATCGGCTGTCCGTCGGTGGGCTGGCCGCGTCGGGGACGCCTTCGGCGCGGGCCGAGGCGTGGGCGACACGCTACGGTGCCGGCAGTCCGGAACTCGTCCTCGTCGTCCGGCCGGTATCGCCGCGCCGCTCACTGGACGGTCCGGTGGTACGGGCCGCGGGACGACGGCTGACGGCGCGTTTGGCGGCTGAGGCAGGGGTGGCCGGAGCGCGTTCGTACTGGGCTACCGGCGGGGACGGCGATACCGCTCGTGTGCCTGACCGTGGCGCCGGTCTGCGGTCGCCGGGTGGGCGGGCCGCGCTCGTACTGGTCGATCTGGAGGGCAGCGAGACCGCTACGGCGCGTACGGCGGAGCGGATCGTACCGCGCTACACGGGGGAGACCGGCCCGTTCGAGATCCGGGCCACCGGGCCCGCGTGGAGTCTGGCGCAGTCGACCGTGCAAGCCCGCACGGACCTGCTGCGGGCCGAGCTGATCGCCGCCCCGCTGACCTTCGTGATCCTGGCCCTGGCGTTCCGTTCGCTGGTGGAGGCGCTGCTTCCGGTGCTGGTCGGCGGGGTGTCGGCGGTGGGGGCGCTCGCGGTGCTGCGGGGGATCACCGCCGTCACGGACGTCTCCGTCTTCGCGGTCAACCTCGTCGGTGCGCTCGGGTTCGGACTGGCGGTGGATTACGCCCTGTTCATCGTCGCCCGGTTCCGCGAGGAGCGGTCCCGCGGGCGTGCCGCCGAGGACGCGGCGCGGGTCAGCGTGGCGACGGCAGGCCGTACGGTCGCGGTGTCGGCCGGTACGGTGACCGCGGCGCTGGCCGCGCTGTGGGTGTTCCCCTTCTCGTTCCTGCGCTCGATGGCGTACGCGGGGATGGTGGTGGTCGTACTCGCTGCCCTGACCGCCGTGTTGGTGCTGCCTGCGGTGCTGGTCTGCTGGGGGAGCCGGGTGACGGCGCTGGATCCCCTGGGGCGGTTCCGGTGGGCGCCGGCGCCGACGATTGGCGGGGACAGTCCGCTGTGGGGCGCGGTCGTACGGGCGGTCACCCGACGGACGGTGTGCTGGGGAGCGGCCTGCATGGTGGTGCTCGCGGTGCTGGTGCTGCCGTTCGCGCACGGTCGCTCCGGACTCGCCGATGAACGGATCCTGCCGGCGGCCGCCGCATCGCATGCGACCGCCGATCTCGTACGGAGGGAGTGGGGGACGTCCGCGGAGGGCACCCTCGCGGTGGTCCTGCCGCGCGTCGATCCGGTGGCCGACCGGGCGGCGTTGGATGCGTACGGGCGCAGACTGTCCGGGCTGGCCGGGGTTCGGGGGGAAGCGACGGTGACCGTGCCGGCGGCGACGGGACGGTATGCGGGCGGGCGGCGCCCGGCGGGCGAGGGAGCGGCCGATCCACGCAGGCCGACCGCCGGTTCGCCGGCAGAGGCGACCGGTTCGGGTGTGGCGGCAGCCACCGGGCGGGTGGCGGTCCGGGGCACGGTGGTGACGTTGACCCTGCGGCCCGATCCGCAGTCGGAGCGCGCTGCCGCACTCGTGCACGCGGTCCGCCGGCTGCCCGCCCCCGGCGGACCGCCCACCTTGCCGGTTGGCCCGCCCAAGTCGTCGATGCGCGCGCCGCGTTGGCGAACCGGCTGCCGCTGGCCTTGGGGCTGATCGCCGTCGGGACCATGACCGTGGTGTTCCTGTTCACCCGCAGCGTGCTGATTCCGCTGAAGGTGCTCGCGGTGGCGGCACTGAGCCTCACCGCCGCCCTCGGCGGTATCGTCTTCGTCTTCCAGGACGGTCATCTGCGCTCGCTGCTCGGCGACTTCACCGTCACCGGCACGATCGACATGACCATTCCGCTGCTCCTGTTCAGCGTGGCCTTCGGTCTGTCCGTGGACTACGAGCTGTTTCTGCTCTCCCGTATCCAGGAGCACTACCGGGCGACGGGCGACAACACGGCGGCGGTCGTCCACGGCATCGCCCGGACCGGGCGGCTGTTCACCGCCGCCGCGCTCGCCGTGGCCGTGGCGATGGGTGCACTCGCCTCCTCGGGCGTGCTGCTGCTGAAGGAGCTGGGAGTCAGTCTGGCACTGGCGGTCGTGGTCGACGCCACGGTGGTGCGAGGGGTACTCGTCCCGTCGGTGATGCGGCTGGCGGGGTGCGCCAACTGGTGGGTGCCGGGGCGCGGCCACCGCGGTCCTCGCCCCCGACATGGACTTCCTCGCCATGACGGTTTGTCAGTCGCACCTGGTCACGCCGAGGTGACGGACCTGGCCCTCAAGTCGAGCCTGGGTCCCGACCTCGATCGTCGGTGAGGGGGAGCGGGACACCTCGGTCACGTGCTGGACGTGGCGGTCATGAGGAAGACGTGTCGACGAGCGCTGTTGCCTCCGCGAGCGTCATCCCCGGTCGCAGTTCGGTCTCCCCGGTCACACCGAGGCGTTCGCCCATGACGAGGGCGAATTCCAGCAGTGCGAGGGAATCGACGTCGAGTTCCTCGAACGTCGCGTCAGGGCGCAGTTCGGCCGGGTCGATACCGAAGGTCTCGTGGAGGGCCGTGCAGATGACGTCGTAGCTGGGGGAGGGGGCGGGGGAAGTGGTCGTCGGGCGGAGATCGGACACGAGCCGTCACGGCTCCCTTCTGTGCGGAGGAGGAAGACGACGAGGGAGAGGAGGAAGACCCAGAGGGAGAGGGAGCGGAGGAGGCGGACGGGGCGGCGGAGGGCTCGGGTGACGAGGGCATGCGCATGCCCGCGCGGACGTACTTCCCGGACAGTTCCGGCGGGGGAGCCAGGCCGGTCGTTGCGGCCTCCAGGTGGGTCCGGTCGTAGTGGCGGCGGGACCACCAGTGCGGGGTCAGTCCGGCGGCCAGGCGGATGAGGAACCGCTCCAGCGGCCGCATGTCCTCTGCCGTCACATCCGGGTCGAGCTTGACATCGAGCCAGTCACATCCGCTCAAGGCGATCTGCACCAGCTCCTGCACCGAGCAGTCGTGCGGATGGACCACGTGATACGTCACCGCAGGCGGTTCCGGCTGGACCACTGTTTGTGCCGTGCGGGTGGCGGCGCAGCGGAGCATGGCCGTCACCGCCCAGTCGACCTGGAGGAGGTTGACGAGGGCGTCCGGCCGTCCCGGCACTCGCGCCGTATAGGGGAGGCTGATGTCGTCGGCGGCCAGGCCGGCGGCGCGCAGGACGAGTGCCGGATCCTGTCGTTCCAACATGCTGATCCGCGCCGCCTGGACCGCCAGCCAGTGGCGCGGCTCGCCCGCCTGGGTCGGCCGGTCGGTCACCAGGAGACTAGGGCGGAAGATCACCGCCGGCCGGCCCTCGGACCGTGCCCATGCGCGGACCAGGCTCTCGGCGCGGAACTTGGACTCCTCGTACGGGGTGGCAAAGCCGTACTGCTCATCCAGGGTGTCCTCGTAGACCACGCCCGTGCGGCGGCGGCCCGCCACGAAGGCGGTGCTGATGTGGAACAGCGGGGCGGTGTGCCCGCCGGCGTGCAGCAGTTCCAGGATGCGGCGGGTGCCTTCCACGTTGGTGCGGTGCAGGGCGGCCGCTTGGCCGAGCGGGCTGGTGTCGGCGGCGCAGTGCCACAACTCCTGGGTGCGGCGTGCCAGCGCCGCGTGTTCCGCCTCGGGCAGTCCCAGCCGCGGGGCGGCCAGGTCGATCCGTACCGGGGTGACCCGCCGGTGGAACTCGTCGGCGGCCCACTCGGCCACGGTCTCGGCCCCGGTCTCGGCCACGGTCTCGGCCCCGGCTCCGGCCCCGGAGGAGGCCCCGGAGCAGGAGCGGCCCTCCGGCTCGTCTCCGGATTCCGTACCAGGCCCGGCGCCCGTGCTGCGTACGGCCCGCAGCAGTCGTTCGCGGGCCGACACCGGATCGCCGCGCACGAGGGCGCAGACGGGACGGTCGTCCCTGCGCAGCAGCGCGGCGAGGAGATGTGCGCCGAGAAAGCCGGTGGCACCGGTGATCGTGATCAACGACTCACTCCTTCGACCGCGTGCCGGCTGCGGCGCGGCAGCGTACGCACCGCCGGCCGCACGTCGTGGCACGGGCATTATTTCTATTTATCGGAATTTGTCGCAGTATGTCGAAGAGTCAGGGATCAGAGGCCCCGGCGAACCGGCGCACCGTGGCAATGCGAGCATTCGCGTGACCTCCGGCCGCTACCGCGCGGCCCCGCACCGGTCCCGCCAGCAGCCATGACATAAGGAACGCCCGCCCACGGCAGAGGAACGCCCGTCCTAAGGCGCCGCGCGGAAGACCAGTACCGCGTTCTGGCCGCCGAACCCGAACGCATTGCTCACCGCCGCCGCCATCGGCAACGGCCGTGGCACCTTCGCGACCACGTCAAGCCCGATATCGGGATCCGGTCGCTGCAGGTTCGCCGTCGGCGGGATCACTTGCTCGGTCAGCGTCAGGACCGTGCAGGCCGCCTCGATCGCCCCGGCACCACCGGCCGAGTGCCCCAGCGCCCCCTTCACCGCGGTCACCGGCGGCGGCCGCCGGAAGACCTGCCGCAGCGCCAGCGCCTCCGCCCGGTCGTTGAGGACCGTTGACGTGCCGTGCGCATTGACGTGGTCGATGTCGCTCGGATCGATCCCCGCGTCGCCCAGCGCGGCCGCCAACGCCTCGGCCGCCCCCCGCCCTTCCGGGTGCGGCGCCGTGAAGTGGTACGCGTCGCAGGACGCCCCGTAGCCGGACAGGTAGGCGTGCGGGCGGGCGCCCCGGGACCGGGCGTGCCCCAGCCGCTCCAGTACGAGCACCCCGGCCCCCTCCGCCAGGACGAACCCGTCACGGTCCGCGTCAAAGGGGCGGGACGCGCCCGCCGGATCGTCCGCCCGCCGGGACAGCGCGCCCATCTGGTGGAAGCAGGCGGCCGGAACCCGGCTGCACAGCGATTCGCTGCCGCCCGCCACCACCACGTCGCAGGCGTCCGTGAGCAGCAGTTGGCGGGCGGTCCCCAGGGCCGTGGCCCCGGACGCGCACGCCGTACTGACCGTCAGGTTCGGACCGCGCACCTGGAGGTCCATCCCGACTTCGCCGGCCACCATGTTCGGCACACTGCGCGGAATGGCCAACGGGGAGATGTCCGTGGCCCGTCCCTCCGTGAGCTTGGTGAACTCCGCCTCGTAGCGCTCCATGCTCGCCGTCCCCACCCCGAGGACGACCCCCACCCGTACGGGATCCCAGTGGCCCGCACCCAGTCCGGCGTCCTTCACCGCCTCGCGGGCAGCCACCAGGGCCATGGCGGCGCACCGGTCCAGACGCCAGGAGAGCCGGCGTCCGAGCTGCGCGGCGGCGTCGAAGCGGGGCACCCGGCAGCAGAAGTCCACCGGGAGGCCGGCGAGTGACGGCTCGGTCGCCGCGGTGGACTCGCCCCTCAGCACACCCTGCCAGGTGGCGGCGACACCCACGCCCGCGGGCGTCACCAGCCCGAGCCCCGTGACGGCCACGTCTCGCGCGTTCATTCGGCCCCCGCTCTCCGCACCCGCGCCTCAGCGATTTCCGGCATGCGCCCAGTATTGGAGGCGTCCCCCCGCCCCGGGGCACGCCAAGCCGCAGCGTCCCCCGACCAGCCGCAGCCTTCCCGGACCGGCGCGACGAGCGAGGGCCCGGAACCCGCGGTCGCACATCCGGAGCGCCTGCGGAGAGCGGAACGCAGCCCTTCGAGGGGGCGCGGACGCTGTGCGGCCCCCGCAAGCCGATGAAGTCGACCCGCCGCAGTGCGCAGCACCGGCATCGAGCCGGGAACGATCCGGCCGCACCCGATCGATGCGATACCCGATCCATGCGATGCGGACCTCGCGGCGTCACAGCGCATCGACAACTGTGGATATTTCGGGTATCGCGGCGGAAGGGCTTGACCTTGACCCTGCGTCAGGGTTGGAGCCTCGTCGCATGACGAACAACAGCACTTCCTCGGATCGGTTCGCCCCGCCGATCGGAGGGTTCCAGGAGATCGACGGCCGCCGTATTTTCGTGCATCGGTCGGGCAGCGGCGGGCCGGCCGTCGTGTTCCTGCCGGGCGCGAGCGCGGTCGGCCTGGACTATTTCGGTGTTCAGCAAGGCGTTTCGCAGTTCACCACCGCCGTGGTGTACGACCGTGGCGGCACGGGCTACAGCGACCCCCTTCCGCTGCCGCGCACCGCCGCCGCGGTCGCCACGGAACTGCACGAGCTGCTGCGCGCCCAGGACATCGCCGCCCCCTACGTGCTGGCGGCACACTCCCTCGGCGGCGCCTACGCGCATCGCTTCGCGCAGCTGTACCCCCAGGACGTGGCCGGGCTGGTCTGGTTGGACGCCTTCCACCGTGACTGGGACGACTTCATGCCTCCCGCGGCGGGTCTGGCCGCGGTCGAGGAGAGGGCACCTGACCGAGAGCAGCTGGCACAGATGCGCCCGGCCCTGCGCGAGATGCACGCCGAGTTGCTCGCCGACCACCCGGAGCACCTGCGGCAGGCGCTGCTCGATGCCAAGATGAGTGACGAATGGACCGACGTCGGCATCGCCGAGCGCACCGGGTTGGCCGAGCTCGCCACCGAACTGCGGGCCGGGCCGAACATTCCCGATGTCCCGGTGGTCGCTCTCACCGTGGTCGGCACGGACGCCGCCCAGCAGGCGCTGACGTCGGAGCGGATGCAGCACGAGATGAACGACGCCAAGACGGCCATGGACGCCGCCCTGGTGAGCGCGGTCTCGCGAGGGGAACAACGCATCCTCTCCGACACCTTCCACCACCGGCTCTGCTTCGACCGCCCCGATGCCGTGGTCCAGGCGGTCCGCGACGTCCTCGACCGGGCGGCTCGCCCCTAGAATCGGCACGCCCAGGCCCGACGATCAGAGGTGAACGGTGCTGACGATCAGCCAACTCGCAGCGACAGCGGGCGTGACCGTGCGCACCGTTCGCCATTACCACCACTTCGGCCTGTTGCCCGAGCCCGAACGCGATGCCTCCGGATACCGCCGCTACAGCGCACAAGCGGCGGTGGATCTCATCCGGATCAGGACCCTCGCCGATGCCGGTGTTCCGCTGGCCCGTATCGATGCGCTGCTGCATGCGCAGCCGACCGAATTCGCCGCGGCCCTCACCGACATCGACGCCGCATTGCAGCGCAAGATCGACCAGCTCACCGCATACCGCAGCCGGATCGCCGAACTGGCAAGCGGCGAACGGCTCGTCCTGCCCCCGGAGGTGGTCGCCATCCTGGACCGGATGCGCAGCCTCGGGGTCAGCGAACGGAGGGTACGACTTGAGCGCGACTCGTGGATCCTGCTGCAGGCACTGGACCCGCGCTCCATGCCGCAACGGATACGGGACAAGAACAGCAGATTCGACGACCCCGAGACGACGCGCCTGTATCTCGCCTGTGATCAATCGGTCGACTGGGATCCGCACGATCCACGCCTGGACAAGCTCATCGACGACCTGGACGCATGGGAGATCACGCACGAACGGGACAGCAGCCGGTCAGCGAACCTGGAGCTGGTCTTCTCCCGGATCTTCGACGAGGCATCACCGGCATGGCAACGCATCCTCAGTGCGCTCGCCCACCGTGCCGAGCAGCGCCGAACCGCCGGGCGCGACAGCTGACGTTCCGGCTCCCTGGTGGCGTCCGGCCGTCTTCGCGCGTATCCCTCCCGCGCACAAACCGTGCGTTCGCTCATCAACGGTGATCAACAGTCTCAGGCTCTGGGATGATCTTTGCGCGCTCGCCGCGCGCATGACACGATGGCCAGCGCCGCACGGGGGAGCGGTGTATCAGTGGGGACAACCTCCCTTTGCGCACCAAGGTTTCCGTCGATCCGCCGCGGCCGGCTGACCCCACAGGTGCTCCCTTCTTCCCGGGGCGGCGAATTCCTACCGAGCCGAACCAGCGTCAGTAGAAGGAAAAAGAAGGAATCACCGACATGACCACCGCCATGCAGCCCTCCGGTGCCACGCCCATCTACGAAGAGCTCGTCGAGGAGCACGGCGATGTCCTCGCCGCAACCCGTGAGGCGGCGGAACATTCCCAACTCAAGGCGTCCCAGGCCCTCGACTGGAGCGATCTGCGTCGCCGTCACCACCAATAGGGGGCGTGCGCCGGCACTCGCCCCGCGAGCGGCTCGCTCAGGCGCACACTCTTTCCTTCCGGCGTTTGCCCGCTCGGTCGATCGCAACCGCGCCTTTCACGATGGGTCGTTCCTGTTCCTGCCCGGGCGGTAGGTCTCCAACAACCGCGCCGGGGCGGCTTGCTGCCAGGAATCCACGAGGATGTCCCGGAGTTCGTCCACATCCTCAAGTTCGGCCAGCCGGACCCGCACCCAGTGCGAACTCGCCTCATGCGGCGGCACCCAGAATTTGTGCGGTTCCGCGGCGATCAGTTCCTGCCGCTCATGGATCGGGCAGCGCACGGCGCATGACGTCTCGTCGTCGGGAACGGTGATGAACATCTTTCCCGCCACCCGGAACGTGGGCATGTCCCAGGCTTCCTTCTCCACCGTTTCCGGGAGGGACAGGGCAATGCGGCGGACGTCGGAGGAATCGATCACGTCACTACTTTAGCCCCGTCGACGACGCTCCCGAAGCGTTCAGGAAGACCCGGTGGGACCGCGGCCCCGGATCAGGTTCTCGACGTGGTCGAAACGCGCGTGCAGCACTCGCAGCTCCGCCCGCAGCGCCTCCGCGTCTTCACGCGCGTGGCTGCCGATCGCCTTGCCCAGCCGGATTGCGTCCTGCTCCGCACGGCCGACGAACCAGGTGGCGAGGGCGGCCGTGACGACGCCGAACGCCGTAATGGCGCCCAGCATCAAAAGGGACGCGATGACCCTGCCCCATACCGTCACCGGATAGAAGTCCCCGTACCCCACTGTGGTCGCCGTCTCGATCGACCACCACAGCGCTTTCGGGTACGACGTGATATTCGCCCGTGCCGCGCCCGATTCGGCGACGACGGTCAGCGCGGCGCCACTGAGCAGTAGTGCGCCCATGCCCATGGTCACCCAGAAAGCGGCCCGTGCGTGCAGCCGGCGCCATGCCTCGTTCTTGAAGAGGCGATTCAGGGCGGACGCAAGAAACGACGGCACCAACGGGGGTCATCACCTTCCACTGCCAGTCTGACGGGAATGCAATGGCGTCTCGCGGAAAACCGGCTCTCCGGCGGAAAGCCGGTTTTCTCACGGCGATGCCGAGATGCGTCGAGATTAACAGCGGGCGGTACCGCGGCCTCGTCAGGAGGACGGAACGCGGGGTGCGGCCGGAGTGTCGCCGTGTACGGCGTGCAGGTAGAGAGCCAGCGTGTCGAGGGTGAAATACGAGCTGTAGGAGACGTCGGGGACGTCACCGCCGGTGTGGTAGCCGCCGATGACGCCGATCAGGGCGTAACCCGTGAAGTCCCGTACGAGGAAGGGCCCGCCGGAGGTGCCGCCGATATAGCCGGCGCAGGCGATCTCCAGGAAGTCGCCGGGAGCGGCCGGGTCGGTGCTGGTGTAGCGGTGCGTGGACGAGGTGCAGTCCAGCGGCTTGGGCTGGGTGGTGTCACTGTGCCCCGGGTAACCGATGAGCCGTACGTTGCGGTGGTGGTATCCGGGATAGGGGACCAGGTCGTACCCGCCGGTGACGTCCTCCACCTCGGCCCCGTCCGCGCGGACCCCGAGCCGTACGACCGCGTAGTCCCAGCGCGCGCCGCCGTCCGTACCGAGGTCGTAGTAGCGCTGGTCCAGGTAGATCCGGTCGACGGGGTAGATCCCGTGGGGTTTCAGGCCGTCGTGGTACTGCGGCACGAACGACAGATGGCGCTTCGGGTCGGGCGCGCGCAGACAGTGTGCGGCGGTGACGACGAGGTTGCGGAGCGGGCTGCGGACGACCGTTCCCCCGCAGAAGCGGCCGGTGTGGGTGCCGTCCGTCCAGAAGAAGGTGCCGACTTGCGGGAGGCCGTCGAACGGGTGGCTGGGCGGCACCGGATCCGCCTCCGCCGACGTGTGCGCTGCGCGGAGGCTGCTGTTCCGGCTCGCTCGGCCACGCGTGCCGGCCGTGACCGGCTCGGCGGCCGCCATGCGCTGCGGCGTCCAGTACACGTCATCGTCCGATGCGGAGGCGGATGCGGACGTTGCGGCCGTCGGGTGGGAGGCACCGGCTGCGTGGGCGAGGGGGGCGAAGGGGGCCGGCGGGACGATCAGTAACAGTCCGGTGAGTCCGAGGAGGAGGGTGGTGAGGAGGAGGGGGCGGCGGCCGCGTACGGCGATCGGTCTGGGCATGATCGGGGTCCTCCCGGGGATGCTGGCCGAGCGTTGAGTGCCGAGGGCGGGGGATGAGGGGGCGGCTTACGGCGTGCGCGTGCGGATGACGGGCGTGGTGGATCCGGGCGGGCGAGACATGGTCCTACGGGAAGGTCCGGTGTGGCGAGAGGGCGTGCCGACCAGCCCGTCCCGGGGGCGTGGCGGATGCGGTACGCGCACGGCTCCGCGGGCGGCGGCCACCCGGCGGGGGAGAGCCGTCGGCGGGCGCCTGCGACGGGTGTCAACAGGTCTGCTCTGCGGGCCACTTGCGGCAACTCGGGCTTTGGCACGTCGGACAGGGGCGTCGTTGTGACAGGGTGGTGGGCCAAGTGATCGATTCCGCCCCTTCAGCCCCGCGCAAGGAGTGTCCGATGTCCGTACCGTCCCGCATGATCCCGTTGTTGGAGCAGTTCGATTTCGCGTACCGGCGACTCGCGGACCGGTTGACCGGGCCCGTCATGGACAGCGGGAACGGCACGGACGTCGAGGTCGACGTCATGACCGACGAGGAGTACCTCTGGGAGCCGGTGGCCGGCTGCTGGTCGGTGCGACGGCGTACGGACGGGCCGGGGCCGGGCGCGACGATGCTGGCCGGCACCGGCGAGTGGGGGCGGGACGACGCTCCCGCGCCGCACCCCGTGCCGCCGCCCTTCACCACCCTCGCCTGGCGCCTGAGCCACCTCAGCGAAGTCCTGACCCTGCGAGCCGACCACACATCCGGTGGCCGCACGCTGACCCGGGACGACTACTGCAGCAGCGGAGACGCCGCCGGGGCGATCGCGGCCTTCCACGCCGGCGCCACGGCGTGGCGGAAGACCCTGCTCGGTGCCGACGACGATGCACTGGACACGGTCGGATACAGCACCTACCCGCACGGCAGCGACCCCGAGGACCCGTTCATCGACATCGTCTGGTGGGTCAACCAGGAACTGCTGCACCACGGAGCGGAGATCGCGCTGCTACGGGATCTGTACCGGGTCCGCGGGGAGTGACGGAATCTGCTGCTTGCTGGCGGGGCAGACCATGCTGCAATGGTCTCAACGTGCGGCAGGGATACGGGGGTTGCTGATGGTCAAGGTGCGTGATGTGGTCCGCGAGGTGGTGGCGGAGCGTGCGGCGCACGAGCTGCCGCTGGTCGACAGCCTGCGGCAGTTCGACGACGACCGGGTCGTTCGGACCCTCGGTCGGCAGGGCCGGCGGGGGGAACCGCTGGGCTTCGGCTATGCGGAGATGGTGTCCCTGGTCACGCCGGTGGTCTGGCTCGTCCTCGACCAGGCGGCCAGGCGCGGGGTCGACATGGCCACGGAGAACGTGCTGGCACGCGGGCGGGCAGGGCTGCGCAGGCTGCTGCGCCGTGCTCCCGCCGCGCCGGACCGGGTGCTGATCGAGCTGGCGCGGGACGAGCTGACGCTGGTGCGTACGCACATCCTTGAGCGCGCCGTCGAGCGCGGCCTGGACCGCGAGGAGGCGGAGGCGCTGGCGGACAGCGTGGTGGCGCGGCTGGCGACGGCGGCCCATCCCGCGCAAGCCGACCCCGCGCGAGCCGACCCCGCGCGAGCCGACCCCGCGCGAGCCGACCCCGCGCGAGCCGACCCGGCCGAGTAGCGCGGGGCGTGATCGCCGTCCCGGTGCCCGTCCGGGCAAGGCTGGTCGCCGTGGTTCGTTGCCCTCTGCAACGTTTGCCGCGGCGGCGAAGCGCACCCGGCCGGCGGGGCCGGGCCGGCCATGATCCCGACCGCTGCGGGGGGCCCGCCCCCGCCCCGGCCTCGTTCGCGGGGTGTCACGGCCCGGAGGTAACCTGAACGGAGCCCTCCTGTCCCCAGTGCCGGGGAGGTCTCATGGCCGCCGGTGAGAGCCTGCGTCCCAGTAAGGCGGACGCGCCGCGCTACATCCCCATAGCCGAACACGGCCTGATCGGCGATATGCGGACGGCCGCACTCGTCGGCACGAACGGCACCATCGACTGGTACTGCTGCAGCCGTTTCGACGCGCCCAGTGTGTTCGCCGCCCTCCTGGACGCCGACCGCGGAGGGGCGTTCGCTCTGGCGCCGGACGTGCCCGCCCGGACCAAGCAGTTCTACTTCCCCGACACCAACATCCTGATCACGCGCTTCTTCGCGGACAACGGCGTCGGCGAGGTCCAGGACTTCATGCCGATCGTCGACGACTCGCGCGAGGCGGACCGGCACCGGCTGATCCGCCGGGTGCTGTGCGTCCGCGGCACGCTTCCGTTCATCGCCCGGGTGGCTCCCCGGTTCGACTACGGCCGGCGTGCGCACACCGTGAGCAGCCACGGGTGCCATACGGTCTTCGAGTCCCCGGGGCTGGCGCTGGCGCTGACGTCCAGCGTTCCGGTCGAGATCGACGGCCCGGACGCCTGGTCCTCGTTCAAGCTGCACGAGGGCGACGCCGCGGTGTTCGCGCTCGACCGTATCGGCGGAGGACTGGAGCCTCGGGCCTGTCCGGCGGCGGAGGCCGAGGAGCTGTTTGACGCCACGGTGCGGTACTGGCGCAGCTGGCTGTCCCACTCCCGGTACCGGGGGCGCTGGCGGGAGATGGTGCACCGCTCCGCGCTCACCCTCAAGCTCCTCACGTACGCGCCGACCGGCGCCATCGTGGCCGCCCCCACCACCAGCCTGCCCGAGCAGATCGGCGGCGAGCGGAACTGGGACTACCGCTACGCCTGGGTGCGGGACGCCGCCTTCTGTATTTACGCGCTGCTCAGACTGGGCTTCACCGATGAGGCCAGGGCGTTTGTGCACTTCCTCTCCGGCAACATCCGGCCCGAGGGCTGCGCGGCCGGCCCGCTGCAGATCATGTACGGCATCGACGGCCGCAGCGAACTGCCCGAGGAGGAGCTGTCCCATCTGGAGGGACATCTGGGCTCGGCCCCCGTCCGTATCGGCAACAACGCCGTCCAGCAGCTCCAACTGGACATCTACGGTGCCCTGATCGATTCGCTCTACCTCTACGACAAGTGGGGTGAGCCGCTGTCCAGTGAGCACTGGGACGCCATCGGCCACCTGGTCAACTGGGTCTGCGAGAACTGGGACCAGCCGGACGAGGGGATCTGGGAGACCCGCGGCAAGACGCAGAACTTCCTGTATTCGCAGCTGATGTGCTGGGTCGCCATCGAACGCGCGATGCGGATCGCCAGCCACCGCGGGCTGCCGGCGGACGTGCTCCGGTGGGGGCGGACCCGCGACACGATCTACCGCAGGATCATGGACCGGGGCTGGTCCCCGGAGCGGAAGGCGTTCGTCCAGCACGAGGGCGACACCGTTCTGGACGCCGCCGTGCTGATGATGCCGCTGGCCAAGTTCATCTCGCCCACCGATCCGAAATGGCTCTCCACCCTCGACGTGCTGGGCGAGGACCTGGTGTCCGACTCGCTGGTCTACCGCTACGACCCGCGCAGCAGCCCGGACGGCCTGCGCGGTGAGGAGGGCACCTTCTCGATCTGCTCGTTCTGGTACGTCGAGGCGCTCTCCCGCGCCGGCCGCGTCGACGAGGCCCGGCTCGCCTTCGAGAAGATGCTCACCTACGGCAACCACCTGGGCCTGTACGCCGAGGAGATCGGCCGCACCGGCGAACAGATCGGCAACTTCCCGCAGGCCTTCACCCACCTGGCACTGATCAGCGCCGCCTTCAACCTCGACCGGGCCCTGGGCTGACGACCGTTCCCCGCTGATGCCTCCCCGGTGGCGGCACGGCAGAACGCGCCGCCTACGGTGGGGCGTTGCCGTTGATGCCGGGAGAGGTATGACCATCGAAGACTCCGCGTTCCGTGGGCGGATGCCCGGCCGCGCCGGGGACCTGGCGGTGGAGGGGCACGGCATCGAGCCGGTGCCCGAGAGCAACCGCTACGGGACTCCGGCGCGGCTGTTCACCGTGTGGTGTGCGCCCAACCTGACCATGACCGGGGTCTTCACCGGCGCGGTGGGCGTCTCGCTGGGCCTGGATTTCTGGACCGCGCTGGTCGCGATGGTCCTCGGCACGGTGGTCGGCGCGCTGCCGGCCGCGTACCTGTGCACATGGGGCAGCCGGACCGGCACCGGGCAGCTGCCGCTGGCGCGGCTCGCGTTCGGTGGTGGGGTGGTGCTGCCCGGTGTCCTGCAGTGGCTCACGGCCGTCGCCTGGGACGCCCTCGTCGGGCTGTCCGGCGGGGAGGCGCTGGCGCAGCTGCTCGGTTGGCCGTTCTGGACGGGCGCGCTGGCGGTGCTGCTCCTGCAGGGCGCCGTCGGGGTCTTCGGGTACGAGGTGCTGCACCGGCTCCAGACCGTGATGACCTTCGTGCTGGGCGCGGCGTTCCTGGTCCTCGGCGCCAAGCTGCTGACCGGTGTGCCGCTGCCGGTGCCGGGCACCGCGCACGGCGCCGACCGCCTCGGGGCATGCGCGCTGACCAGCACCGTGGCGCTCAGCCTGGCCGTCTCCTGGGCGCCGTACGCCTCCGACTTCAGCCGCTATCTGCCGCGCAGCACCTCCCGGCCGCGGATGTTCTGGTACTCGCTGCTGGGCATGGTGGTCTCCTGCGTGGGGGTGCAGACCCTGGGGCTGTGGGGAGCCGGGCTGTTCACCGACCAGACCGCCGCCGGCGTGCACGGTCTGCTGGGCGGCGGATTCCTCGGCGCTCTGGGCCTGCTCGCTCTCGCGGCCGCGGCGGTGTGCAGCAATGCGATGAACGACTACAGCGGCTCGCTGGCCCTCCAGGCGGCCGGCCTACGGGTGCCCAGGCCGCTCGCCGCCGCGGCCGCCGCCGTCCTCGGCTTCCTGCTCGTGCTGTGGCTGCACGCGGCGAACACCACCGTCCGCTTCCAGCACCTGCTGCTGTTCGTCGGCTACTGGATTCCCGGCTTCGTGGGCATCGTGCTCGTGGACGCGCGGGTGCGGGCCACCGCCCGGGGCGGCGCGCCGATCGACGTCGCGGCCGAGAGCGGCCGGCCGCAGCCGTGGTGGCCCGGCTGCGTGGCCTTCCTCGCCGCGTTCGCCGCCGCCGTGCCGTTCATGAACACCTCTCTCTTCACCGGCCCGGTAGCGGCCGCACTGCACGGCGCCGACCTCGCGTACTACGTGGCCTTCGCGGTGTCGGTGGCGGTGTACGCGCCGCTGCGGTGGGCGCTGCGCCATCGGGGCGCGGGGGCGCGGAAGCCCGGGGCGCCGGTCCAGGCGGTGCGCGCCTGAGCACGCCGGCCGGGGCGACCGCCACTTCGCGGGCGGGGCGGGGCGCTGCGGCGGGTTCACCGGCTGCGGTGCAGGTCAGAGGGCATTGTCAGACCCTGGGGCTACGGTCGTCGACATGAACGAACTGTCACCGCACGCGGCCCGGTTGCGCGCCGCCATGACCGGGCCGGAGCCGGACGCTGGGTGGTCCGGCGGCCTCTGGGCCGCTTGCGCCCAACTGACGTCGGCGGAGCTGGGCATGCTGCTGCCGGTCGCGTACCGCACCCTCGCCGACGAGGATGCGCCCGACCACGCCCGCCAGGTCGCCCGCAGGGTCACCTGGAGCGACGTGCAGCCCTCGTTCACCTCCCTCGCGCTCACCGAACTCTTCCTGGCACTGGCCGAGTCCCAGTCCCCGCGGCCCCATGACGTGCGGTTCGCGGCCGGCGGCCTGCTGCGCTGCACCGAAGCGTGGGACGAGGAGGCGTTGCGGAAGCCCGCGGCCATCCTGGTGGAGGCCGCCGGGCGCGAGGTCGGCGAAACCGCCGATGCCGCCCTGGCGGTGGCCGCGCTGGCCGGCCCGGAGGCCGAGCGGGAGCTGGCCGGGCGCCTGCGGGATTGCTACGCCGACAGCCCGTTGCGCTCCGCGGAGATCGAGGTGCTGCTCGCGACGGGACCCCGTGAGCGGGCCCTGGTCGCCGAGGACCGGCGGTACGCACCGCTGACCGGTGAGTGGCCGGTGCTGACGGATGCCGCGCTCGGGCCGGCCGCCGAGGAACTGCACACCGAGCTGGCCCGCCAGGTGCTTGGCACCGCGGCCGACCACCTCGCCGCCGTGCATGCCGGCCGGATCCCCTACGCCGCCGACAAGGCCTTCACCGGCGCCGACACCAACACGCTGTGGCGGGCCGCCCGACGGGCCCTGCGGCGTGACGAACCATGGGCCGGGCAGCTCTTCGCGACGCTCCTGCCGCACAGCGCGGTGGCCCCGACCACCGCCAAGACCCTGCCCTCGCAGGCCGCCTGCATCGGTCTCGCCCAGGCCGTCGAGGCCCACCCGACCCCCGAATCCCTCGCCGCGCTGCGTGAGGCCCGCCGCGTCGTCCGGCACGCCGGCGTCACCAAGAAGCTCGACCGCACACTGCGGCGCGCCGAACGCAACCTCGCCCGACGTCCCGAACTCGCCCTGCGCATACCGGACCTGGGCCTCGACGCCGACGGGACCCGGCGCCTCCCCTGCGGCCCGTACACCGCCCTTCTCACGGTCGGCGAGGAGGCCACCCTGACCTGGGAACGTGCCGACGGGCGGGCGCTTGCGTCCCTGCCGGCCGCCGCCCGGCGGGACCACCCCGACGAGGTCGCGGCCGCTCGTGACCTGCTGGCGAAGGCACGCACCCAGATACGCACACTGATCCGCGGAGTGGAAGGCGGCTATCTGGAGGGCACGGTCCATCGGTACGACCGCTGGCGCGATGCCCTTGCCCACAGTCCCGTGGTCCGGGGCACCGCCGCTCGCCTCATCTGGGAGGTCGAGTACGCGCCGGGGGAGTGGCGGGCCGTCCTGCCCGCGGCGGAGTCGATCGACGACGGCCCCGAGCCGGCCGGGTCCGCCGCGGTCCGGCTCTGGCACCCGGCCCGCGCCACCGCCGACGAGCGGCGCTCCTGGCGCGACCGGATCGCGGAGCTGGGGCTGCGCCAGCCGTTCCGCCAGGCCTACCGGGAGCACTACCGCCCCGACGCCACCGGGGACTTCGCCCACACCACGGCCATGTTCCACGGTCACCTCGTCCGGGTCGAGGCGGTCCTCGGCCTGGCCGTGCGCCAGGGCTGGAACATCGAGGACGACGTACTCGTCCTGCCCGTCGGCGGGGCGGGCGAGTTGACGGCGTGCTTCGTGATCGCCGGGTCGCTCTATCCCGGTGCCAGTGGCTGGGCGGAGGCGCTGGAGGTCAAGCTCCTGCACGCCGACGGAAGTCCCCAGCCCCTGGCGGAGGTCGATGCCGTGCGGCTCTCGGAGATCCTGCGCGCCGTCGACCTGCTGGTCAGTGCCGGCAGCTTCGGCTGGTGCGCATCCCACGGCCATGAACCAGGCGCCCGGCAGCAGCTGAACCGCCTCTACGACCTGCCGCTGGGCGAGGGCGCACGGATGCGCCGGGAGGCGCTGCGCCGCATCCTCGCGGCACAGATAGCGACCGGCCGGGTCGAACTCGGCGAAAGGCGACTGCTGTTGGACGGCCGTTACGGCATCCACCTGGCCACCGGGCGGGTCACCCGGGACGGTGATCCCGTGGAGATCAGCCTGCCGACGGGACGGCGGGCGGTTCCGCTGCCGTTCCTGCCCTACGACGAGACGCTTCTGGAACGCGTGGTGCGGACGGTGGAGCACCTCATGGCAGGCGCCGGTACCTGAGCCGAGGGCTTCGGCCCTGGCCGGAACGGCGTCGTCCCCGCGCAGCCGCGGATCTGCGCGGGGACGACCCTTGAAGCGCAAGGTACGCCCATGACTACCGGTGGCCTACCGGTGTCGTGAGCTGCTTAGAGCGGACGGGCCCACAGGTCCCACTGGAGCCCCGAGCCGTCGCAGAAGGGATCGGCCCACTTACCGCTGGCGACCAGGTCCGTACCGGCCGCCTGGCAGCCGCTGAGGGTCCAGAACTTCTTGCCGGTCCACACCGTGCCGGGCGGACCGTCCATCGGCCGGACCTGGTGCCGCACGGAAGCGGCGGACTGGGCAGCGGTGGCCTGGGACCGTGCGGCGGTCTTGGCGCCGGTGGTGGCGTGGGCCTGGGCAGCGCCGCCCAGACCGGCGACCGTGAGCGCGGCGGCCGCCAGCGCGGTGGTGAGAACTCGCCTGTTGCGCACGTTGATGTCCTTTCCCCGTAGGTCCGGGCCCCGTGCGGGCCCGTCACCCCGTACACGGAGAAGGGCACTTCGACGTATGACACCCTCCTGTGTGACCTGAGTCACATGGGGGCTCTCCGTGGCGCCGGCTATCGACCGATGGTGCCGTCGAGTCGTTCGCGCAGCAGATCGGCATGGCCGTTGTGCCGGGCGTACTCGGCGATCCTGTCCACCAGGATGCTGCGCAGCGAGACCGGTTCGCCCGTTCTTTTGCGGATCCCGGTCTCCTCCAACGATGGCGCGGCGGCGACGATCTCCCGCGACCGCTCGCACTCGGCCCGCCAGACGGCGAAGGCCTCGTCGGCATCACCGTCGAGCGCGGTGAAGTCCTGGTCGGGATCGTCGTCGGAGTAGTACAGCAAGGGCAGCTCCTCACCGGCGAACTGGATCCGGAACCACCAGCGTTCGCAGCCCGCCAGATGCCGGACCAGGCCGTGCAGGGAGAGCCCGGAGGGCGGCACCGCCTTTTCGGAGAGCTGCTCCGTCGACAGGCCGGCGCACTTGAGCGCGAAGGTGGCGCGGTGCCAGTCGAGCACCGCATTCAGCGTCTCCCGCTCACCGCCCGTCGCGGGCGTCGGGCGGCGGGTATCGCTGTCCAGTTGGGGGGAGTAGTGCGCAGGGGTTGCTCGGCCGGTCATCGTCTGGCTCCCTTCCGGGCCCCCGGCGCCGGGCTCCCGGCATCAGGCTCCCGGCCTCGCGGTCGGGTCCTCTCGGACTCGGACGGTTCCGGATGTGGATGTCGCCGAGTGTGGCAGGGGCCACTGACAACGCTGCTGGGGGTGACGGGCCCGCGCGGGCCCGTCACCCCCAGGGCGGGTGCTGACTCCGGGGCTGCTACGGGGCGATCCGCCAGCTCAGCTTGCCCGCCATCAGGCGGCGCAGCGCCGGGTCGCGGACCGCGGCGGTACGGTCGGCGGCGCGGGCCGTGACGGTGTGCCGGCGGCCGTCGGCCGGGACGCCGAGGCTGCGCGGCACGACCGTGGTCCGGCCGCGCGCGGACTTCCGCTCACGGCCGTCGACGTACCACTTGAGCTGCGCGGACGCGGGCACGGTGACACGGATGCGGGTGCCGCGGGTGAGCGCCCGGTCGGTGGCCAGCGGGCTGCTGAGCACGCTCCCGAACCGGTAGAAGCCCCCGATCATCGCCTCGCGGCCGGGCAGGTTGAACTCCCGCCCGAGGCTCCGCATGATCGAGTTCTCGGTGGGGCGGTTGAGCCCGTACTGGTAGTAGCCGCCGCCCTCGTAGGCTCCCACGGGGCCGCCGTCCGGGGACTCCTGGCCGAGCCAGCGGTACCACTTCTGACGCTGTGCGGCCAGCTGGTCGGCGGAGAGGGTGGTGAGGTTGGCCTGCTGGGGCTCGGGCCCGGAGTAGGTGCCGGACTCGCCGTAGTCGTACTCGTCGGCGAGCTTCCCGAGCGAATGCCCGGTCTCGTGCACCGCGATCTGATCGGACCGGTCGTTGTCCGAGGAGGCGGTGGCGATCCCGTCGTAGCCGACCTGGGAGGAGATGTCGTTGTAGCCCGCGCCGCCGTACTTGGTGGAGTTGGAGAGGACGACCACCAGGTCGGCGGCCGGGGCCTTGGCGGCGTACGCCTCGACCTTCCCGGTGTCGACGCAGAGCAGCCGCTCGGTCCCGTCGCAGAAGAACCCGGAGCCGAGGGCGGTGTTCCGGACCACGTCCTGGGTCGGGTCACCGGAGACGCCGGAATCGTGGGAGACGGCGTCCACCGCCCAGACGTTGAACTGGCCGCTGTAGGAGGCGTAGGGCTCCACGGCGCTGATCTTCTTCCACTTGGCGCGGACGTCGGCGTGGAAGTCCTCCTGTTGGGCGGAGGTGTAGCCGTCGCCGATGAAGACGACGTCCAGTTTGCTGCCGACCGGGCCGTTCTGGACGATCGGCGTGACATCGCCGTCGCCGGCGGCGATCGCCGTCTTCTGGGAGCGGGACAACGGCTTCGGAGCCGCTACGGAGGTGTGCCGGGGGTGGCCGCCCGGGCCGGTGAAGTACTCGACCCGCTGGGTGTGTCGGGGCTGCGGGGAGGCAGCCGGGGCGGCGCCCTGTGCGGTGCTCGCCGCGGCCGTGGCGGCGGCCAGCGCGGCGACGGCCAGTACGCCGGAAGCCGCGGTGCGCAGCGAGGGGCGGCGCGGTTCGCGTCCGGTGGCACCACGGTGCCGACCGGTGCCGGGTATGGAGGGGGAACGTCTGAGCATGGGGGGTTTGTCCTTCCGAACGTCGCCGCAGGGGCGGCGAGTTGCGCCCTGAAACAGGGCGCCGCTCAACGTAGAGGGTCGGAACGGCAAGGGCAACGGGAAACCACAGGGATAACGGAAAACACCAGAAATAACGGAAAGCTCATGGGTAACTTCTTCGTCCGGGCGTCGGCCCGCCACGGTGCCACCGGCCGGGCCCTGCAGCGCCGGCGTGTCAGTGCGGCGTGACAGCATCCTGGGCATGACGAGTACCGGTGCAAGGCAGGGGCTGGACCACTTTCGTGCAGACGTCCCCCTCTACACGCTGACCTTCGGCAAAGGCGTGTCCCCCACGGACTTGCTGGCGCGCATGGGGATCGATCCGGACACCCTGGCCCTGCGCGACGCCGCCGAACTGGCCGACGAGTTCGCCGACACCCTGCTCGACGAGGACGAACCGGTGGTGACGACCGGCACCGACGGGGCGTGGTCGTGGGCATGGGAGCAGGGCGGCAGGCACGGGCTGGACGAGAGGATCCTGTGCGCGGTCTCGCAGGGCACGGAGGCGGTCGCGCTGTACCACAACGAGCAGCCGATGCACTGGTTCAAGTACGCGGTGGACGGCGAGACCATCGTCGATTTCCACACCCTTGAGCCGGTCGGTCCGACCGGCCTGGACCCCCAGCGGCTCGACGCGTTCATGCGCCCGCTCGGTCTCGTCCGCGGGGAACCCGCCCCGTTGCACAGCGTCCTGGCTCTCGCCGAGAACGCCTTCGGGTTGCGCGTCACCCCGGCCGCGGACGACGAGAAGCGCTGGAGCGGCAGCCTGCTGCCGCTGCCCGCGCCGGAGGTGCAGCCGAGTTGAGCGTTCGACCCGACAACGGGAAAGCCGTCACGGCCCCGTGGACCGTGACGGCACCCAGGTCATCTGGCGCAGGCGGACCTGCCGGGCTCAGACCTCGATGACCAGCTTCCCCCGCACATGGCCCGCCTCGCTCAACTCCTGTGCCGCGGCGGCCTCGGCGAGCGGGAACGTCTCGACGACCGGTACGGACAGCCGGCCCTCCACGGCGAGCCGGGCCTGCCGGACCAGGCCCGCGCGGACCTGCTCCGAGGGCGTACCGCCCGCGGAGAACGGCACGCCGTGCTCGGCCGCGTTCGGGTCGGCGATGGTGACGATGCGGTCCGTCGTCCCGCCGCGCAGCGCGATCGAGAGCGGCAGCACCTCATGCCCGGCCGCGTCGAAAACGGCGTCCACGCCCTGCGGGGCGGCGGCCCGGACCCGGTCGGCGAGCCCCTCGCCGTACGCCACCGGTATCGCACCGAGCGCCCGCAGGAAGTCGTGGTTGGCGGGCGAGGCCGTGCCCACCACCGTGGCGCCCAGGGCCACCGCCAGCTGGACGGCCATCTGGCCGACCGCCCCCGCGGCGCCGTGCAGCAGCAGCGTCTCGCCCTCGGCCAGACCCAGCGCGTCGAGCACCCGCTGCGCGGTCTCCCCGGCGACGGGCAGCGCCGCCGCGGCCCGGAAGGACAGCTCGGCGGGCTTGCGGACGATGTCCCCGGCCAGCGCGTACTCGGCGTAGGCGCCGGTGCTGGTCCAGCCGAAGACCTCGTCCCCGACGGACACCTCGTGGTCGCCCGGGCCGAGCGCGTCCACGATCCCGGCGAACTCCAGACCGGGCACCGCGGGGAAGGTGGTCGGGTAGTGCTGCTCCACCCAGCCGTAACGCCGCTTGTAGTCCAGTGGATTGACGCCGACCGTCACCACCTTCACCCGGACTTCCCCCGGGCCCGGTTCGGGCTTCTCGGTCTCCCCGAACGTGAGCACTTCCGGGCCGCCGAAGCTGTGGTAAATGATCGCCTTCATGTGGTATCTCCCCGCTTGTGGTGTGCGGGCTCCAGCCTCGCTCCCGGGGGAGTGCCCGGTCCCCGGCCGTCGGGCCAGTCCCCCCTGGCCGAAAGGCCAGCGCCCGTTCCGTCGTGCCTGGCTAGGCTGACGGCATGGAGCTGACCGGAGCCGTACCCGCCCTGACCGCCGCCTACGAGGTGATCCGCCAGCCGCTGGGCGAGATCCTGCCGCGGCTCTCCGAGGTGCTGTCCGCGGCGGTCCCGCACCGTGCGGTGGCCGAACTCTCCACGCACTGCGCGCACTCGCCGTTCAAGACGGCCGGCGACCCGGAGATCATCGGACGGCTCGCCACCGCGGACCTGGCCCCGCTGCTCGCCGCCGGCACTCCGGGCCGGCCGTGGCAGGGGACCCTCGATCTGGCCGGTGCCGAGCGGCCGGTGCTCGCCGTCACCAGTCATGCCACGCCCCGCGGCGCGGTCCTGCTGCTGGTGCGCGACGCGGCGGCCGCACCGGTCGAGGAGGGCGTCACGGCGCTCGTCCAGGCCCTGTGGGACATCGTCACCAGCCACTTCGACCGACTGGCCGCGGAGGCCGTGCCCGGTGCGCTGGCCCGCTCACGGACCGCCGCCGGCACCCGGGCGCGGGTGATCGCCGAGCTGGGCGAGGCGTACTCGGCTGCGCTCACCGGCGTACTGGGCGTCCTGCGCAGCCGCACCCTGGACGATGCGGCGGCCCGTGCCACCGCCACGGACCTGGCGGTCTCCGCCCTGGTCGAACTGCGCGCGGAGGCCGAACGGGACCAGCAGATCGCCGAGGAACCGGCCGACCAGGCCTTCGCCCGGCTCGCCGAATCCCTCCGGCCGCTGGTGCGTCACAGCCCCGTACGGCTCGAACTGGGCGCTCCCGACTCCGTGCGGACCCTGGCCGCCGACGTGGCCCACACCGCGCGGGCGGTCGTCCGGGCCGTGCTGATGAAGGCGCTGGAGCAGGAGGCGGTGACCCGGGTGCATGTCTGCTGGCAGATCAACGACGACGAACTGCGCGCGACCGTACGGGACGACGGGCCCGGGACCCTCGCGCCCGACGCGCCGGCGGCCGGAGGGGTACGGGAACGGCTCGATGTCCTCAAGGGCCGCCTGGACATCGACGCGGTGCCCGGCTGGGGCACGACGGTGTCGGTGACGATCCCGCTGCGGGTGTCCCAGGACCCGGCGCCCGATCCGCTGACCGCGCTGGGCGAGCGGGAGTTGGAGGTGCTGGCGCGGCTCGCGCTCGGGCACCGGAACCGGGCGATCGCCGAGGAACTCCACATCAGCGAGTCGACGGTGAAGTTCCACGTCGCCAAGATCCTCACCAAACTGGGCGTCGAATCACGGGGCGCGGCGGCGGCGCTCTTCCACGCCGTGGCGTAGGGGCGGGTCGGTACCGCGGTGCGCTCCGTGGTGGCGGACGGTCGACGGTCCGCCTCCTATGCCAGGTGCTTGCCGTTGCCCAGGTGTCGGGCCTTCGGCACGCCGCTGAACCGCGCCGCCTGGCCGGCCGGTGCCGCGCGCATCGCCCGCTCCGCGCGGGCCCGCCGCTCCTGGCCCTCGTCCACCGGGGTCACATCGCTCCAGTAGATGTCCAGCATCGTGCGCAGTGACGTCGGTTCGTTCGCCGGCCCTATCGGGACGGTGATCCGGTCCAGGGCACGCCAGAGTTCGTAGTCGGCCTGATCGGCGATGCCGCCGGACCGGGCGTGCGCGGCCTGGTGGCGGTGCACCGCGCAGGCGAGGTCGCGCAGCCGGTCCCGGTGGTTCTGCGCCACCTGGTGGTTCATGGAGCGGTTGAGCTCCTTCTTCGCCTTGTTGATCTCCGACAGGGCGTTCTGCACCGTCCGGCTGAAGTTCGCCGCGCGGTGCCGCCAGGCGTCGTACTCCCGCTTCGAGGCGAACCACTCCTGTTTGCCCGCCGGCCCGCGGGCGAAGCACTCCAGGCGGAACCGCTCGCGCTCCTCGCGCCGTTTGCGCAGCACCGACGAACTGCGCTGGAAGAGGGTGTTGAGGGCGTCGCGGGTGCGGTCGATGAGCGCCGGGTCGATCAGGGCCGCCCAGACCTCCGGGTCCCGTGCGGGTGGGTGGGCGTTGTCCAGGACGAGTTGTTCGTACGCGTCGTCGTCGAGACGGGACAGGCGGCCTGCGTCCATCAGTCGGCCTCCAAGCCGGTTGTGGGCTGCTTCGCCCATGGTGGCGGCTGGGTGTGACACCCGACAGGGCGCACGGGTGCCGCGGGCAATGCGCCCGTGGCACGTTCCGGGCGCACGGTCCGGGAGCCGTGGGGGCGGGGCGCGCGGTTGCGATGCGCCGGCTCTCGGCGCGGATACCGGGTACGGCATCGGGTCAGTGCGGATACCGCGTACGGCATCGGGTCAGTGCGGATAGGGCGTACGGGTGAGCATCTCGCAGCCGTCCTCGGTGACCAGCGCCGTGTCGGAGCACGCGTACATGCCCAGCCGGCCCCTGGTGATTGAGGCCGCAGTGGTAGTGGATGTCCTCGGGCGCCGTGATGAGCAGCAGGTCCAGCCCGTCGCGCGCCATCGCCTCCCGGGTACCGGCCAGCCGCTGGGCGTACTCCTCGGGCGGGAACCCGGGGTCGGGAAGGTCGTGTGGCCGGTCGGACTGGTGGGACGACTGGGGAGCGGGATGCGGCATACCTCCTGTCTGCCCCCATTGCTGAGCCGGCTTTCACCGAAACTTGACGGGGAGTGAACGCCCGCGGGCCGTCGTCCGTATCTTCCGGCAACCGCGCCCCGCGGGGGCACGGGACGACCAAGTGAGGAGCGCCCATGACCGACGCCGGCAACCCGCAGCTCCAGGCCCTCCCGGAAGGCGAGGCCCAACTGTCGCTGGTGGTGCGTCTCCAGTGGGAGGACGTCGCCGCCCTCGGCCAGGAGGCCACCCGGCTCGCCGCCCGCTTCAAACGCCCGGTGACGCTGGACGAGGCGGCGTCCCACCGGCTGCGGATCCGGCCGCCGGCCGCGCCCGTGAAAACGGTGCCCCAGGAACGGACGCCACCCGCGGTCGCCGCCACCACCACGGTGTCCCCGCTGCCCGCCCGCTCCCCGCAGGAACAGGCCCGGCAGGCGATCGAGCGGATCAACGGCACGGCGGGTCACGAGACGGCGTAGCGGCGACCGCCGGACAGGGGCCGGCCGCGGGAGCCGGCCGATTCGCCGTCAGCAGTGCCGATCGACGTACCCCTTGGTGCCCGCCGGCCGGAGGTCCCGGTCGCGCAGGGTGACGGAGAGCCGCGGGCCCCAGGTGCGGCAGGCGGCGGTGAAGTCCTTCTCGCGGTACTCGATGACGAAGATCCGGTCCTCGTAGGCGTCCGCGAAATCGCCGCACTCCTGGTAGCGGGCGCATTCCTCGACGACGGCGAAGTCGAAGCCGAGGGATTTGCGGCGGGGCAGCAGGTCCGCGGTGTTCTTCTGGGCGACGGCCAGGTGCCGCTGGTGGGCGCGGCGGGTCAGCAACCGGGCGAAGGCCGCCGCGTCCCCGGCGGTGAGGCGGCCGTCCGAGCGCTCGTAGGAATCGAGGTTGTCGGGTTCCACCGCGTCGTAGCCCGCCGTGGCGCAGCCGTCGATCCACCGGCCGACGATGTCCATGAGTGCCGTCCGTTTGGCGGCCGTGGAGATGTCGAAGAGCGGCTCGTCCCAGTCCTTGTCGATGACCGGCCCGCCGTCCGCGTCCCGTAGCAGCAGGTCGGGGTGGTGCTGCTGCCAGGTGCGGGTCTCGTCCGACTGGGCCTGGAAGGCGTTGACGTAACAGACGTTGTAGCGGCCGGAGGCGGGCTTCGCCGTGCGGTCGCGGGAGACCGCACGGACCCCGCGCGGCGGCGGGTACGGGCCGCCGAGCTGGTAGTCGAACTCCGCGCCCGCGGTGGGCGGCCGGACCGCGCGGGGGGTTGCCGCGCCGGTGTCCTGGGGGCCGCGGCCGGCGGAGCACGCCGTGCCGAACGGCAGGACCAGAGCCAGGGTCAGCAGGAGCGCGCGGGTGGTGCGGGAAGATCGAAGGTGCACGAAGTGGATCTTAGGGGCGAATGCGATGTTCCTTGCCGCCGCGCTGCGTTCGGTGACCAACGGCACACGTACTGACCAGTAGCGTTACCGGTCCACGGGCCTAGAGTGAGGGCCCGATGGCGTCGCCGGACAGCCGGCGGCGGCCCGCACCCCTCTTTATCCGACCAGGGAGACTGCATGCGCTCTCCGAAGGACTTCTTCCGCCCGCTGGCCGTCGGTGCACCGACACCGGTGCGCGAAGTACCCTTCCGGCCGTCCCGGATGATCCACTTCTTCGACCCGGGCAACGAGAAGATGGCGGCCAAGGTGCCGGACATCGCGCCGACCGTGGACGTACTGCTCGGCAATCTGGAGGACGCCGTCGCCGCCGACCGCAAGGAGGCGGCCCGGTCCGGCCTGGTGAAGATCGCCAAGGCGACGGACCTCGGCGACACCCAGCTCTGGACCCGGATCAACAGCCTGGACTCGCCCTGGGCGCTGGACGATCTGCTGACCCTGGTCACCGAGATCGGCGACAAGCTGGACGTCATCATGGTGCCGAAGGTGGAGGGCGCCGAGGACATCCACTACGTCGACCGGCTGCTCGCCCAGCTGGAGGCGAAGGCCGGGATCCAGCGGCCGATCCTGGTGCACGCCATCCTGGAGACCGCCACCGGCGTCGCCAACGTCGAGGAGATCGCCGGCGCCAGCCCCCGTATGCAGGGCATCTCGCTCGGCCCGGCCGACCTGGCCGCCAGCCGCCGGATGAAGACCACCCGGGTGGGCGGCGGCCACCCCGGATACCTCGTCCGGGAGGACCCGCACGGCCCCGACGGCAGCGCGCCGCGGGCCACCTTCCAGCAGGACCTGTGGCACTACACCCTCGCGCGGATGGTCGACGCCTGCGCGGCGCACGGCATCCTGCCGTACTACGGGCCGTTCGGTGACATCAAGGACACCACCGCCTGCGAGGACCAGTTCCGCAACGCCTTCCTGCTTGGCTGCGTCGGCGCCTGGAGCCTGCACCCGGTGCAGATCGCCATCGCCAAGCGGGTGTTCTCCCCGTCCCCCGCCGACGTCGCCTGGGCCCGCAAGGTCATCGACGCCATGGGCGACGGCACCGGCGCGGTGATGATTGACGGCAAGATGCAGGACGACGCCACCTACAAGCAGTGCCAGGTCGTCGCCCGGCTCGCCGACGCCCTCGCCGCCCGCGATCCCGAGCTGCGCGACGCCTACGCCGCCGCAGAGTCCCGGCAGAACAAGGAGTAAGTCCGTGTCCGACGCGATCCTGCGGCCGCGCCGCTCCGTGCTCTACATGCCGGGCGCCAACGAACGCGCCCTGGAGAAGGCCACGTCGCTGCCCGCCGACGCCCTCATCCTCGACCTGGAGGACGCCGTCGCCCCCGACGCGAAGACCGACGCCCGCAAGCGGGTGGCGGCCGCCGCGGCCTCGGGGGAGTACGGCTACCGCGAGGTGACGATCCGGGTCAACGGACCGGGCACCGCATGGCACGCCGACGACCTGCGGGCCGCCGCCGAGGCCGGCCCGGACGCGGTCGTCGTCCCCAAGGTCGAGTCCGCGGCGACCGTACGGGAGGTCGAACGCGCCCTGGAGGCGGCCGGCGCCCCGGACCGTACGGCCATCTGGGCCATGGTCGAGACCCCGCGCGCGATGCTGGACGCCCGCGCGGTGGCCGCCGCCAGCGAACGGCTCACCGTACTGGTCATGGGCACCAACGACCTGGCCAAGGAACTGCACGCCGAGCACGTCCCCGGCCGTGCCCCGCTGCTGACCGGGCTGTCGCTGGCGCTGCTGGCCGCCCGGGAGTCCGGCAAGGTGATCCTCGACGGGGTCTACAACGACGTGAAGGACGCCGCCGGATTCGAGGCGGAGTGCGTCCAGGGGCGGCAGTTCGGCTTCGACGGGAAGACGCTGATCCACCCCTCGCAGCTGGAGCCGTGCAACCGGGTCTTCGCCCCCTCCGCCGAGCAGATCGAGCGCTCCCGGAAGATCATCGACGCCTTCGACGAGGCCACCCGCGAAGGCCGCGGCGTGGTCACCGTCGACGGCCGGCTGATCGAGAACCTGCACGTCGAGGACGCCCGCCGGATCCTCACCCTCGCCGAGGCGGTCGCCGGCCGCGCATAGCGACCGACGGCGCCCCGTAGTGCGCCCGCCCGTGGACGGCCGAGGCCCCACGCGGCGGGCGCCGGCGCGTGTCACCTCCCGCGGCCCGGGCCCGGCCGGCCGTCAGAGCACCGGCGAGCGGCGCGACCGGCCCAGCCGCAGCCGGCCCCGCAACTTGTCCACCAGCGGATACTTCTCCCGCTGCTCACGGGACTGCCGGTCCAGTTCCTCCACCAGTCGCTGCGAGCGCTTCTCCACGTCCAACTCGTCCAGGATGCGGTCGATCTCCGCCAGCAGCGCGCCGTGCAGCTGCCACTGCCGCGGATGCTCCTGCACCTCGTCGAGCAGCAGATGCGCCACCGTCTCGCGGCTCTCCCGGCTGGCGGCCAGCTCCTTGACCAGCCGGTCCTCCGCCTTGTCCGCGTTCGCACTGACCTGCGTGGTGATCAGCACGGCGAAGCTGTCCACCGCCCGGGCCATGTGCCGGAACAGCTCGCTCAGCGAAGCCCCGATCCGCGCCGAGAACAGCGACTCCTCGGTGCGGGCCTTGGCCAGGTCGGTGAGCGTACGGCAGACCGTGCGCAGCACCACCGCGGAGATCTCCAGAGTGTCCAGACCGGTCCGCAGCACCACCCGGGAGAGCAGCCCCTCCTTGACCCGGGGATTGAGCCGCAGACTGTCCTCGGCCTGCCGCAGCGACGCGTCCACCTGCACGATGTCGTGGTCCAGCCGCCGCGCTTGGTGCAGCCGGGCCGCGGCCTCGGCCACCGGCGTATGGCCGACCACCTCGTCGCTGAGGCTCAGCAGCAGCACCCGCATCCGGCCGGCCAGCCCCTCGATCGCCTGACTGGCGGGCTGCACCAGCACCGGCGGCACGAACAGCACGTTGAACAGCAGCCCGACCACCGCCCCGATCAGCGTCTCCAGCACCCGGTCCCAGGCCGTCGCCGCCACCCGCGTCGTCGTCACCCCGAGCACCAGCATCGCGCTGATCGCCACCTCGGGGACGAACTCGCCGGCCTTCACGAACCGTCCGATCACCAGCGAGGCGAGGATGATCAGCCCCAGGCTCCACCAGGTCAGCCCCACCAGCGAGCTGAAACCGATGGCGATGACGACCCCGACCACCACCGAGTTCACCCGGCGCATGCTGGTGGTCAGCGTCGTGTAGAGGGTGACCTGGACGACGAGCAGCGCGGTCAGGGGCGCGGTCAGCGGCGCCGGTTCGCTGCTCACCATCAGCGCGACGACGTACGAGATCACGGCGGCGACGGTCGAGCGGAGCGTCTGCGCGACCACGGGCTCGCTGTGCCGCCGGACGAGATCCAACAGCGGATCGGTTACTTCACGCACTCTTCTCCCCCTTCCCGCTTTCCGCACCGAGAGCAACATGCGCGTCAGCCCTACCCGCATTCGGACCCCTGCGGTCGTCCGGCCGGCCGTCGCCACGGATGATCGTCCCGAGCGGACGGACCGGCCCGGTCAGGGCACGACGGCGCACGGGAGTGGTGGGATGAGCGGCGACGGCGCGGACCACGAAGCGCACCCGCACGCCCCGCCCGACGGCTCCGACGGCCTCGTCCGGCGGCACTTCCTCGGGGCCGCGGCGGCGGGCGCCGCCGGTCTCGTCCTCGCCGCGGCCACCGGCTGCGACACCCCCTCCGGCACCAGCCCCGGCCCCGACCCCGGCACCCGCCCCGACGACCTCGCCGCGGAACGGGCCCGGGCCGGCAGCCCCGACTGGCGGCTGCGCGCGCCCGGCCCGCCCGACGCGGTCGAGGGCTACACCGACCAGGTCAGCGTCCGGCCGGGCGAGGAATTCGGCCTGTACGTCTCCACCACCGCGCCCGGCCTCCGGGTCTCGGCCTACCGCGTCGGCTGGTACGGCGGCGCCCAGGCCCGGCTCGTCTGGCGCTCGCCGCGGATCGCCGGACACCGCCAGCACCGCCCGCGGCTGCTGCCCGCCACCCGCACCGTCCGCGCGGACTGGCAGCGCACCCTCGCCGTCCGCACCGCCGGCTGGCCGCCGGGCGCCTACCTGCTCCGGCTGGACGCGGACCACGGGCACCAGCGGTACGTCCCGCTGGTCGTCCGTTCCGCGACCGCGGCCGGCCGGACCGTGCTGATGCACGCCGTCACGACCTGGCAGGCGTACAACCGATGGGGCGGTGCCAACCTCTACGCGGGCGAGGACGGCGCCTACCGGACGCGGTCGCTGGCCGTCAGCTTCGACCGGCCCTACGACGCGAACGGCGCCGAGAAGTTCCTGGTGTACGAGCGTGCCCTGGTCGTCCTCGCCGAACGGCTCGGCCTGCCGCTGGCCTACACCACGTCCGTGGACGTCCACCGCTCCCCGGCGGCGCTGCGGGGCGCCACCGCCGTCCTCTCGCCCGGCCACGACGAGTACTGGACCCCGCAGCAGCGCGCGCACGTCACCCGGGCCCGCGACACCGGCGCCAACCTGGCCTTCCTCGGCGCCAACGCCTGCTTCCGCCGGGTGCGGCTGGACCCCGGCCCCTCCGGCCCGCTGCGCACCGTGACCTGCTACAAGACGGCCTACCGGGACGATCCGCTCTTCGCCGACCACCGCGAGCCGCCCACCCATGACTTCCGCCTGCCACCCGCCGCCGACCCCGAGTCGTCCCTGACCGGTGTCTTCTACGAGGGCTATCCCACCGACGCCCCGTACGTCGTCCACCAGCCGGACCACTGGCTCTTCGCCGGGACCGGAGCCGGCCGCGGGACGTCCTTCGACCATGTCGTGGGAGTGGAGTACGACCGGGTCACCCCCGAGGCACCCACCCCGGAGAAACTGGAGATCATCGCCCACTCACCGCTGGTCTGCGCCGGCCGCAGCAGCCACGCGGACTCCGCGTACTACACCGTGGCGAGCGGCGCCGGGGTCTTCGCCACCGGCACGATGCGCTGGGTCGAGGCGCTGATGGCCGGTACCGGTGACGACGGCCGTGACCACGGGATGGACGCCCGGACCAGGACGTTCGTCACCCGCACCACCGAGAACCTGCTCCGCGCCTTCGCCGCGGGGCCGGCCGTCGGGAACCGGCCCGCACCGATCAACAACGTGGGCGCCGTCTACGGGACCTGACGCACCGGTGCGCACCGGGCCCGGTCAGTCCTCGGCGCGCTGGGTGACCGGCGCCTCGGTGCGGTCGCCGAGGAACTCGTACCACCGGCGCTGCAGACAGACGTAGCGGGCGTCGGCCTCGACCAGGCTGAGGAAGGCCGTGACGGTCTCGGCGAGCCGCTGCTGCAGTCCGGCGTCCGCCAACTCCCCGTCGTCCGTGAAGCCTTGGTGCGCGGCGGCGAGACTGAACATGTCCGGGTAGACCCGGGTACCCAGGTGCTCCAGCGGCACCCGCAGTGCCCACAGCCCCCGGTTGCCGCCGACCAGCGAGGGCGAGGCGGAGACCAGCAGCGCGTGCTTGGTCTTGAACGGCTGCGGCCGGATCCGCGAGACCCAGTCGATGGCGTTCTTCACCACGCCCGGCACGGAGGCGTTGTACTCCGGCGAGGCGATGACGAAGGCGTCGGACCGCTCGATCCGGTCCCGCAGCGACAGCGCGCCGGCCGGCAGCCCCTCCGCCACCTCCAGGTCCCCGTCGTACAGCGGCATGTCGAAGTCCCGCAGCCCCGCGAGATCGACCGTGGCACCGGATCCGGTCATCATCCGGGCCACGAGGGCGGCCAGCCGGGCGTTGGCCGACGCGGTCCGCAGGGAAGCGCCGAGGACCAGTACGCGCAGCGGACCGGGGTGGGCGTCGGCGGGCAGGGCCATGGCTCATGTCCTTTCCTCGTCCGGGTCCGGTCGCCCGGTGCGGGGGCAGCGTATCCGCGGCGCGGCCGGAATCCCGGCACCCGCCGGGGCAGCCGCGCCACGTTCGCCGCCTACGAGGAGTCGCTGCGGGCCCGTCGACGGGCCATCCGGCGCCGTTCGGCGCGCCGCTCGTCCTCGTCCATGCCGCCCCAGATGCCGTTGTCCTGGCCGGAGGTGATCGCCCAGTCGCGGCACTCGGCGATCACCGGGCACTGCCGGCAGACCGCCTTGGCCTCCTGAATCTGCAGCAGCGAGGGGCCGGTACTGCCGACGGGGAAGAAGAGCTCCGGGTCCTCGTCCCGGCATCGGGCGCGATGGCGCCAGTCCATGGGGGTACCTCCGTTCCGCGCCGCGGAGCGCGGTCGATGTCCGCTGAGGGGGCGCTCGGCCGGGCCGCACGCCGGCAGGTAACTTCCGTACCGGTACGCCCCGTTGTGGTCGGGTGCCCCGTCCCGCCCCGGCAATGCGCCGGAACTCAGCGGACCGCCCAGCCCCGGTCACGCAGCGCATCGGTGAGCGGGCGCGCCACGTCCGGAGCCACCCACAACTCGACCGCACCGTCCGTCACGTCCGGGACCGCCGGGGTGGTGGGCAGCACCATGCCTTCCAGGTCCACCCGGGCCTCGGCCACATCGCCCAGCAGCCGGTCCAGCTGCCGCTGCGGACCGCCGACGGCTATCGAGAGCACGGTGTGCCGGCCCGCACCCGCCGGGCCGTGCGGGGCGGCGATCCGCGCCCGTCCCGCGTAGCCCCGCCGCAGCACCCCGGTCAGCTCCGCCAGGGCGGCGGCGTGCTGCTCCGGGACGTCCTCGGTCAGCCGGGCGAGCGCAAGGCCCGCCGTCGTCAGGTCCCGGCCCAGCTCGGTCAGGAGCGGGCCGAGGGCGGCCGCGTTCGCCGCGAGGATGTCGGTCCACAGCCCGGGATCGCCGGCCGCGGTCCGGGTGACGTCCCGCATGCCGCGGCCGGCCAGCCGCACCGCGTACTCCTCGCCGTCCACCAGCCGGGCGGCGGTGAGACTCGCCATCAGGTGCGGAAGATGGGACACCAGTGCCACCGCCCGGTCGTGGTCGCCCGGCGGCAGCAGGACCGGCACCGCGCCGCACAGCGAGACCAGCTCCAGCACCCGGTTGAGCGCGCTCTCCCGGGACTCCGGAGTGGGGGTGAGTATCCAGTGGCGGTCCTGGAAGAGATCGGCGCGGGCCGCCAGCGGACCGGAGCGCTCCCCTCCGGCCATCGGATGCCCGCCCACCAGAGCGGTGGTGTCACAGCCGAGGGCCAGGCACTCGGCGTGCACCAGCGTTTTCACGCTCGACACGTCCGTGTACACCTGGGCCAGTTCGGCCTTCTGGTGGTCCGCGATGGTCCGGGCGACCTCCGACGGCGGGACCGCGATGACCGCGACGTCCGCCGGGGCCGGCGGCGGACCGGCGACGCCGGCGCCGAGCGCGACGGCGATCCGCACGCTGTCCGGGTCGCGGTCGATGAGATGGGTGGTCACTCCCCGGCCGGTCAGTGCCAGGGCGATGGACGTTCCGATGAGACCCGTGCCGACGACGCAAGCGGTGTGCAAGAGAACGCTCCTGGGCCGTGAAGGGGGAAGACGGACGCCTCCGGGCCCGCCCGATGGGGGAACGGGCGGGCCCGGAGGGTCCTCGGGAGGTACTACCGGTCGGCCGGTGCCTGGGCCGGGGCCGCCGGTTCCGCCGCCTCGGCCGGCGGCCTGCCGAACAGCTTCCGTACCAGCGCCGGATTGGTCAGCATCACCGCGTTGCCGATCAGGATCAGGGCGACACCCACCAGGTCCCGCACCGTCCAGTGGAAGCTCTCGAAGACCGTGGACAGCAACAGCGCCACGATCGGGAAGAGCACCATGGCGTACGCGGCGCGCTCACCGCCGATCCGGCCGAGCAGCGTGAGGTACGCGCCGAAGCCGACCACGGAGCCGAAGACGGCCAGATAGACCAGTGAGCCGGTGTACTTCAACGACGGGTCGAAGGCCGCCCCGCCGCCGAAGACCAGCGCGAACGGGGCCGTGAGCAGCGCCCCGTAGGCCATCGCGAAGCCGGTGCCCTGCACCACCGGAATGCCCGCGGCCTGGGTCTTGCCGGAGACGACGTTGCCCAGACAGAAGACCAGCGTGCCGAGGGCGGAGAGCGCGATGCCCTGGCCCGACCCGGACGACAGCCCGAAGTGCTGGAACTCCGGCCAGAACACGGTGACGATCCCCAGCAGCCCGATCGCCCCGCCGAGCAGCATCTTCGGGGTGATCGTCCGCCGGAAGAAGAGGCGGGCGAAGACCATGTTCACCAGCAGCGACATCGCGAAGATGATCGAGACGAGGCCGGTGGTCAGATGCTGTTCGGCGAAGTAGAAGCAGACGAAGTTGGTGGAGAACATCAGCCCGCCCATCAGGACGAACTGCCCGTGCACCCGCAGGGGGTAGCGCAGCGGCAGTCCGCGCAGCCGGGCCCACGCCAGCAGGATCACCGCGGCCAGCGCGAACCGGTAGGCGACCGACACCGTGGGGTGCACATCGCCCAACTGGCCCTTGATGGCCAGCCAGGTCGACCCCCAGATCAGCACCGTCACCACATAGAGAACGGCGTTCACAGGCAGCTCCGTTCCAGCAGACCCACCAGCCGGCGGGCCCCCTCGGCGACCTGTTGGGGCGTCAGATAACTGAGGGAGAGCCGGAGCTGGCACCGGCCCCCCTCACTGTCCGGGTAGAAGTAGTTCATCGGTGTCCAGATCACTCCGTGCTCGCGGGCGGACTCTTCCAGCAGCGCATTGTCCGCCGGCACGGGGAGGGTGAGGGTCAGGAAGAACCCTCCGTCCGGCACGTTCCAGCCAATGCCGGCCGCCTCCCGCCGCTCGCGCGGCAGCATCCGCTCCAGACTCTCCAGCAGAACCGCGAGGTTCTCCTGGTAGAAGTCGGCGGCCGGCTTGTTGGCCTCGCGCAGCCGGAAGTCATGGGTGAGCAGCATCCCCCCGATGACCGCCTGGCTGAGCGCCGGGGTGTTCACCGTCACCATGCCCTTGATCTTGGACAGTTCGTCCGCCAGCAGGGTGCGGCCGCCGTCCGCCGCCTCGACCTCCTGGTCGGCGACGACATAGCCGACCCGGGCGCCCGGGAAACAGGTCTTGGCGAACGAACCGAGGTAGACCACCCGCCGCCGCTCGTCCAGCGCCTTGAGCGTGGGCAGCCCGGTGCCGGTACGGGTGAAGAACCCGTAGGGGTTGTCCTCCAGAAGGAGCAGGTCCTCCTCCTCGGCCAGCTCCAGCAGCCGCCGGCGGGCCTCGACCGGCATACAGGTCCCGGTCGGATTGGCGAAGTCCGGTACGACGTAGAACGCCCGCGGGCGCTTCCCGGCCGCCCGCAGTTCGGCGACCGTACGGCGCAGCACCTCCGGGTCCGTCCCGTTCTCGCCCTCCGGGACGTGGGCGACGGACAGGTCCAGCAGCCGGGCCGCCCCCGTGATGCCGACGTAGCACGGGGACGGCACGAGCAGTACGTCCGACGGCTCGGCGAACAGCGCCCGCAGCACCAGGAACATGCCCTCCTGGCACCCCACGGTCACCACCAGCGACTCCGGCGCCGCCTCGATGCCCTCGTCGTTGCGCAGGGCCCGGGCCACCAGCTCGTGGATCTGCCCGTTGGTGCGGCCGTACTGGAACAGCAGGGTGCGCACCTCGTCCGGGGTGCGGCCCAGGTCGTCCACGAGGTGGCGCTGGTAGGCCGCGAGGTACTCGCCGATCCGCTCGACCTCGAAGAGGCCTTCGTACGGGCGGCCCGGGCCGAAGGAGATCGCCTCCGGATAGCGGGAGGTGACCTCGTTGAGGAAATTCATCACCTCCATCAGGGGGTCGCCGAGCGAGCCGTGCAGCTCGCCGGCCGGAAGTACGGTGGGGGTGGAGCCGTTGGTCACCGGGGGTCCTCCCAGAGGACGGGGCAGAAGTCCGGGTCGGTGTAGTCGGGGTTGCCGTGCGCGTCCTGACGGACCAGCACATCATTGTTGTAGACGACGACGTCGCCGGACGACAGCTGGTAGGGCCGCCACTGGTTGGTGCGGTCCTGGAGGTGCAGCGAGATGGCGCGCCGCGGACGGTCGCTGACGTTGTAGCCGCTGCCGTGGTAGGTGCGGCAGTGGTGGAAGCTGATGTGGCCCTTGGGGATGTTCACCGGGACCTTGACCACCTCGGCGTTGTTGAACGCGGCGTTCTCCGCCAGCATGTCCTCCAGCTCCGACCGGTCCCGCTCGGCGAAGTGCCGGCTGGTGGTGTCGTCCCCGCCGGTCTCCTTCCAGCGGTGGCTGCCGTCCACCATCGTGATGGTGCCCATTTCCTCGTCGCAGTCGTGGAAGGGGATGAAGGCGGTCAGCATCTCGTCGGAGGTGCAGGTCTGCCAGTAGTGCCGGTCGAAGTGCCAGGGCACGATGTTGCGCTCGTCGTCCGCGCGCGGCGGCTTGTGGATGAGGGTGCTGTTCCACAGCCGTATCTGGCTGGTTTCCGCTATCCGCGCGGCGACCGCGGCGATGACCGGCTTGGACAGGATGCTCCGGATCGTGTCGTCCTCGTAGAAGATGTAGTCGTTGTGCCGGTGGACGTCGCCCTTCTCCGGCTCCCAGTACGCCAGCCGCGGCGGACGCTTGGGCAGGGTGCGGTCCCGGTGGCCGCCGTAGAAGCGGTCGGCCGCGGCATTGAGCGTGTCGACCTCCTCGTCGGTCAGCAGCTTCTTCGACAGATACCAGCCGTGCTCCTGGTAGAACTGCACCTCGTCATCGGTCGGCAACAGCGCCTCTTCGGCGGCGGTCATCGGGCGCGGGGTCTCGTTGCGAGTCATGCCATATCCCTGTCGTTGGTGAGGAGGGGCTGGGAAGAGTGGTCGGGGGAGAGGTGGGGAAGGCCGGCGGACGGTGCCGCCGCGGCGGGGGAGAGGTGCAGCAGGTCCGGGGCGATCGCGTCGAGGACGGGCCGGCCGGTCAGGGCCATCGCCTCCTCCAGCTCCGCGCGGAGGGTGGCCAGCACCCGTTCGGCGCCGGCCGCTCCGCCGACGGCCAGGCCCCACAGGACCGGGCGGCCGACCAGCACCGCACGGGCCCCCAGCGCCAGCGCCTTGAGCACGTCCGTGCCGCGCCGGATGCCGCCGTCGACCAGCACCTCACAGGCGTCCGGTACGGCCGCCACGACCTCCGGCAGGGCGTCCAGTGCCGCGATCGCACCGTCCAGCTGCCGGCCGCCGTGGGTCGAGACGATCAGGCCCTCGACGCCCGACTCGGCCGCCAGCCGGGCGTCCTGTCCGGTCAGTACGCCCTTGAGGACCAGCGGCAGGCTGGTCAGCGAGCGCAGCCACGCCAGGTCCTGCCAGGTGAACGCGGCGTCGTGGTGCTGCGCGGCGTGCTGGGCGAGGGTGGAGCTGCCGGCCCGTCCGGCGTGCAGCCCGCCGGCCTGGCCGTCGTCGAGGTTCACCGGCCGGATGTGCGGCGGGAGGCTGAAACCGTTCCGCAGATCGCGTTCCCGGCGCGCCATCCGCGGCGCGTCGACGGTGACCACCAGCGCCCGGTAGCCGGCCGCCTCGGCCCGGCGCACCAGCGACTCGGTGACCTTGCGCTCGCGCAGCACGTACAGCTGCAGCCAGAGCGGTCCGGACGCCGCCCGGGCGGTCTCCTCGATCGTCCGGCTGGCGAAGGTGCTGGTGACGGTGAGCGCGCCGACCGCGCCGGCCGCCTGGACGGTTGCCGTCTCGCCCTCCGCGTCGACCAGCCGGTGGTACGCCATCGGCGCGATGCCGACGGGGAAGGACACCGGGGAGCCGAGCAGCGTGGTGCCCGGCTCGCAGTGGGAGACGTCGACCAGGGTGCGCGGGCGCAGCCGGTAGCGGTCGTACGCCGCCCGTTCGCCGCGCAGCGTCACCTCGTCCCCGCTGCCGCCGGCGATGAAGTCCCACACCGCCCGGTCCAGTCGGGCGCGGGCCGCCGCCTCGTAGTCCTCCGGCGACAGCAGCACCTCCCCGGCGTCGGTCCCGGGTGCCCGGCCGGGCCGCGCGGTCATACGCCGGCCTTCGCGGGCGCACCGGCGGCGACCGCGTCGTCGCGCGGATCGTCGGCCTCGGCGGTGCGTGACCGCTCGCGCTCCACGGCCTCGTACAGCGCCTTGATGTTGCCGCTGCCGAAGGTGCGGGCGTCGAGCCGCTGGATCAGCTCGAAGAACACCGTGCGGCGGGCGTAGGGCGACCGGGTGAAGACCTGGACCAGCTGTCCCCACTCGTCCCGGTCGGCGAGCAGACCGAGGTCCTGCAGCACCGCCGGGTCGATGCCCACCTCGATGCCGCGCTCCGCGAGCGAGGCGTAGTAGCCGGCCGGGGTGGAGAGCAACTCCACGCCGGAGAGCCGGAGTTCACGGGCGGCGTGCACGATGTCGTCGGTGCTGTACGCGACGTGCTGGACGCCCGGGCCGTCGAACCCGTCGAGGAAGTCGTTGAGTTGTCCCCGGCCGCCGACCGGGTCGGGCTCGACCATGGTGAAGGTGATGCCCCGGGTCTCGTCCTGGACGACCTTCGAGGCCATCGCCTGGCCGCCGACGACGATGTACTCGTCGTAGGTGTGCTTCAGGCCCAGCGCCCGCTGGTAGAAGTCGACCATGGTGTCCAGCGAGCCGGCCCGCAGGCAGAGGGCCAGGTGGTCGACCGAGCGCAGCAGGGCGGGACCGGCCGCCTCGGCACCCTCCGCCACCGGACGGTACCGCCCCGGCAGGAAGTGGGCCGTCGCCTCGTCGTCCCCGTCGCGCTGGACGAAGCTGTGGACCAGGTCGTTGGTCGCGGCGACGGTGGCGCGGACCACCCGTACCCCGGCGTCCTCGAACGTCTCCGGTCCGGCCACCGGTTCGGCGCCGGCGGCCAGCGCCTGCTCGAAGTCCGCGACGGCATCGGTCGACCGCAGGGCCACGTCCCGTACGCCGTCGCCGTGCCGGTGGACGAAGCGGGCGGCCCGGTGGTCCGCGTGCAGGGCGGAGGTCAGCACCAGGCGGACGCCGCCGTGCGCCAGGACCAGCGACCGGGCGCCGGCGAAGCCGGTGAGCGGCCCCGCTTCGGCCGCCACCCGGAAGCCGTAGGTCCCGCAGTAGTAGTGGGCAGCCTGGTTGACGTCCCCCACATAGAACTCAACATGGTCGATGGAGTGGGCGGTCACAGTGATCCAATCTGTTGCTCGGGAGGTGGGAGCAGCCGCAGCCGGCGCACCGCGGCTCGGCACGGCGCCGTGAGGGTGCGGCGACGGAGCGGGGGGTGAGGGGCCGGAGCGGACTACCGGAGGTGACCGGAAGCCTCGGCAAGTGAGCGGAAAATGGCGGCGGTTGAGGTGGCGCCGGGGTCCTGGTGGCCGATGCTGCGCAGCCCCAGATACGCCGCCCGGCCCTTCCTGGCTTGCAGCGGAACGGTCTTGCGCATCCCGGCCTCGGCGGCCTCGGCCGCGGCCTGCGCCGCCGTGGCGAAGGCGGCGCCGGACTCCGCGGCGGCCCGGAAGGCGCCGACCGCGGGGGCGTATGCGTCGATCATGGTCTTGTCGCCCGGGACGGCCGCACCGAGCTGCTGGATCTTCGCCAGCGCCGCGGCGAGCCCGGCCGCGAACCGCCGGGCGTCGACCTCGGGGGAGGAGCCGAGCGCCTCGCCGAGCGCCCGGAACGCGCCGCCGAACAGCGGTCCGGACGCGCCTCCGACCACCGAGATCAGACAGTTCCCGGCCCGGACGAGGATCTCGCCGGGCGCGTCGGTGCCGTCCGGGGAAGGGAGGAGTGCGGACGGGACGAGCCCGGAGCGGGCCGGGCCGGCCTGTACCGCGGTGAACCCCCGGGCCATGTTGGCCCCGTGGTCACCGTCGCCGATGGCGGAGTCCAGACGGGTGAGCAGGTCCCGGTCCCGGAGCATGGCCGAGGCGATGTGCTGCATCCAGCCGAGGGCGAGCGCCGTGTCCACCGCTCCTCCTCCCGTTCTGCCGATCGTCCTGCACCGACCGGGGCGTACCGTCCGGTTGGTCCGGTGGCCGCCGGTATGAGCGTCCGAGCCGCCCGGTCGCCGTGGCGGAGTCCTCGTCAATGCGCGGAACCCCGGCCCCGGCCCCGGTGTCACCGGCCCGGACAGCACTAAGTTGTCGGTCTTCTCCGCAGGCTTCCGCATGGCAGGCGCTCCTTCGTTCCCCCGGTGCCCGCAACCTTGAGGGCGAGTCGGATAACTAACGCTTTACCGAAAGCTGTTCGGCATTGCCGAATGGCCATAGGAAGCAAAACGCAGTGACCCCGGCCCCGTCAAGGGCTTCGGCTCATTGGCAACGCAGGCAACACAATCGCCGGGCACGTTCCCCCTGAGCGCTGCGCGTTGATGAACCCGCGGTGAACCCCCGCGGTCCTCCCGGCCGGTCAACCGGCGGCGCGCAGCCCCGCGTTGCGCGGCGCGCCGAGGTCCCGCGACAGGCTGCGGGCGACCTCGCGCACCGCGATCGCACACTCCTGGCGAGCAGTTTCGGCCAACAATCGCTCGACCGGGCCCACCAGACCGAGCGCGCCCACCACTTCACCGCTGCGGTCGAACACCGGTGCCGCGATCCCCGCGTCGCCGAGCGTCAACTCGCCCTCTTCCAGGGCGTATCCGGTCTCCCGTGCCCGGTCCAGCTGGGTCGCCAGCCAGCCCGGGTCGTCGATGCTGGCCCCGGTCACCCGGGCCAGCTCGCCCGCGAGCAGCTCGCCGCGCCGCTCGGCGGGCAGGAACGCCGCGATCGCCTTCCCGATGGCGCAGGCGTTCCAGGGCAGGCTGGCCCCGGTTTCCAGCACCTGCACCGACCCGCAGGGCCGGAACGCATGGTGGATGACCAGAACCTGACTACCTGTCAGGATGCCCACCCAGACGGCCGCGCCGGCCTGGTTGGCCAGCAGGTCGGCCCAGGTCACTGCCCGGGTGCGGAGCTCGTGCGAGTCCAGATAGGCATTGCCGAGGGTCACCAGGCCGGGGCCCAGCCGGTACTTCCCGGTCTCCCGGTCCTGGACGACCATCCCCTCCGACTCCAGGGTGCGCAGCAGGGCGTGCACGGTCGGCTTCGCCACCCCGATGCGGTCGGCCAGCTCGGTGACGCCCAGACGCGGCGTCGCCGTGGCGAGCTCCCGGAGCACATGGATCGCCCTGTGCACAGCCTGGACCATCGATCAACTCCTGTTCCGTATTGCTGAACGGCGTTCCGGTCCGTAGAGTCCTCGTTCATGACACCGCTGGTTGGCATCGTACTTGTGTCGCACCGTGCGGAGATCGCCTTCGGCGTACGGACCCTCATCGCGCAGATGGCCGGCCCCGAAGTCGTGGTCGCCCCGGCCGGCGGCACCGATGACGGCGGTACGGGCACGAGTTACCCCCGGATCCTGCGTGCGCTGCACACCGCCGCCACCCGCGAAGCCGGCGCGGTGGTCCTGCCCGACCTGGGCAGTTCGGTCCTCGCCACCCGGCTCGTACTGGCCGACCACCCCGACGTCCACGCCGTCCTGGCCGACGCCCCCTTCCTGGAAGGAGCCGTGGCGGCCGCCGTCACCGCGGCGAGCGGTGCCGCCCTCCCCACCGTCCTCAAAGCGGCCGAAGAGGCCCGCCACACCTCCAAGTTCTGACCGGATCCGGCCGGTCGCGGATCATCGGGAGGGACCTCCGACCGGATCCGGCCGGTCCCGGCTCACCCCCGGAAGCCGCGGACGAGGAGTTCGGTGTTGCGGTCCGCCGGCCGGCCCGCCATCTCCTCGTGCACCCCGCCCGCCATCCGGTCGGCCAGCCCCGGGGCGTTGTACGACAGCTCGCGGTACAGGGACGCGAGGCCGACCGCGGAGAGATCGCCGAAATCCGTGCGGTGCGGTGCCGCCGACTCGATGAGCGTGGTGAACAGGGACACCGTCCCGTCGTGGTTGTCGACCAGCTCCAGCAGCCGGGCGTGCTGCGGATAGTCCACGTGCGAGGCGGTGTTGACCTCCCAGAAGGACCGGGCCGGCGTCGGGTGGGGGTGCGGGGTGATGCGGTTGACGTGGCTGTGCCCGTTGATCCAGGCCACCACGTTCGGGAACCGGTTCAGCAGGGCGATGACCTCGGCGCCGTCGTGCCGCGGCGCGTCCGTACGGGCCGCGTCCGGGCGCCGGGTCATGCTCGGACTGTGGTGGTGGCTGAAAACCAGGACGTGCACGTCCGTTGCGCCCGGGTTGCGCACCCGCCGGCCGTCCGCGTCGAAGTAGCGGGAACTGTGCGCCGCCAACGTCTGTTCCAGCCAGCGCAGTTGCTCGGTGTCCAGGGACCCTTCGAAGTGGCCGCTGCGGTACGTCGTATCGAGGCTGATGCCGAGCACGTTCTCCGCGACGGGGAACGTGTAGTACATGCGCTCGCCGTCGAGGTGGTCCTCGGTGTAGCCGTGACCGGCCGGCCCCGCCCCGGCGTGGGCCGGATCCAGGTGGGCGCGCAGGTACGCCTGCGGGGTCACCATCCGCCGCCGTTCATCGGCGACCACGCTCCGGCCCCCGGCGGAATTGCGGTGCAGGATCTCCTTGAGCACCACGCTCTTGGGATCGTCACCGGTGTTGAGCACCCGGGCCAGCGCGGCCACATCGGAGTCCGGGACGGAGAAGATTTTGCGCGCCCCGGTGAGGTAGTCGCTCAGCCAGGGATCGGCCGGATTCAGGCACCCGCCCGGCAGGTCGTCATGGTTGCCCGGTGTCGAATACCACGGAATGCGCAGCCCCGGGCTGGTCAACGGGCGTATCGCGGCGTCGAGGAATCCGGGGATCTCCGGCAGTCCGCGCCGCTTGTCCTGGTCGCGCAGGCCGGCGTCCGGATGCCAGTAGAGCGGGAGCCCGGAATTCTGGACGCCCTCGTACGAGGTCGGGGCGCCGGTATTCGGCGTGATGCGGCCCCCGCTCATCAGCGTGAGGAACCACTCCAGCTCCACCATCTCGTGGTTGTCGATGTTGTCGCCGGTGGACATCGCGAAGGCCGGCGCCCGCCCGGTGTGCGGCCCGCCGCGGATCGCATTGACCTGTTCCACCAGCGAGACCGCACCGGCCACCGACAGCGCCTCCTGCACCCGCCAGGACCCCGGCGACCCGGCGCGCAGGAATTCGGTCCGCAGCGGGCTCTGGACGTCGGCCACGTGCAGATCGGTGAGCTGGACGAAACAGGCCAGCGGGGTCCGGCGGTCCTGCCGTCGGAGGCCGGCCGCGGCCAGCTCGTCCCGTACGACCAGGGGCCAGCCGGGCCCGGAGGCCATCCGCCGGTAGCCGCCGGGGCCGGTGAGCCGGGCGGTGGTCTCCAGGGTCGTGACGCCGTACGGCGCCGGCCGCCCGGGCCGGGCCGGCGACGGCACCGCACCGGTCCGCCGCGGTTCGGGGCCCGCGAGGGCGCTGCTCCGGCGCTGCCCGGGCAGTGCCCATGCGGCGCCGGCCCCGGCGACGGCGGCGCCGGAGGAGAGAAGGAATCGACGACGGTCGGTGGGGGTGTGCAAACCGGCCATGGGGCCCTCCGTGGACGGCGGCCGGAATGGCGGGCCACCGTGGTGTCACCAAACGGAACATCTCGTTCCGAAGAGTGCGCGGGATGCGTGGCCGGAAGTTGAACGGGCCCGGAACGCGGAACACCCGTTGCCCGTCGATTCGGGGACGCAAAAATACCCCGCGGCGAATTGACGCCCGGGGTATTTCTCTGCGTATATTGGGGGCTTCTGTGTCTTGGTTGCGCAAGAACACGACCCAAATTCCAAAGCAAACTGTACTTGAGCGGAGTCGAATTGTCAAACGAGGAATTGCAGCGGGAACAGGAATTCATCGACCTGCTCTACGAGCGCCTCGCGGAAATGCGGGCGGAAGCCGCGACCGCGGTACGAAAGGCCCTGGCGCTCGCGGGGAACAACGCCCAGGCGCGGCTGGAACGCGACGTCGCGGTGGCCGAGCAGTCCGGTGTACTGGCCGCCGTCGACGCCGGGGAGTCCGGCCTGTGTTTCGGCCGGCTGGCCTTCCGCGACGGCCGCGACCACCACATCGGCCGGATCGGCATCCGCCGCGACGACGCCGAGCGCACCCCGCTCGTCATCGACTGGCGGGCCGAGGTCGCCCGTCCCTTCTACCTCGCGACCGGCCACACCCCCATGGGCCTGCGGCGCCGACGCCACATCAGCACCGAAGGCCACCGGGTCACCGCCCTGCACGACGAGATCCTCGACCTCACCGACACCGTCCGTACCGGGCACGAAGGCACCGACGCGGACGCCGTACTGCTCGCCGCGCTGGACAGCGCGCGCACCGGCCGGATGCACGAGATCGTGCAGACCATCCAGGCCGACCAGGACCGCATCATCCGCGCCCCGCACCACGGCGTCCTCGTCGTCGAGGGCGGCCCCGGCACCGGCAAGACCGTCGTCGCCCTGCACCGCGCGGCCTATCTGCTCTACGCCCACCGGGAACAACTCGCCCGCCGCGCCGTGCTGATCGTCGGCCCCAACCCCGCCTTCCTCAGCTACATCGGCGAGGTGCTGCCCGCGCTCGGCGAGACCGGGGTGCTGCTGGCCACCCCCGCGGAACTCTTCCCGGGCGTGACCGCGACCGGAACCGACACGCCCCGGGCCGCCGAGGTCAAGGGCGGCGCGGCGATGGCCGAGGCGCTCGCGCGGTTCGTCCGCGACCGGCAGACCCTGCCCGACCCTGAGATCGTCATCGAGCACGACGACGGCGAACTCCGGCTGGACGCACCGATGGCAAAGGAAGCGCGGCGCCGGGCCCGCGAGACCCGGCTGCCGCACAACCTCGCCCGCCCGCACTTCGCCTTCCGCATCATCGACGCGCTCACCGCCCAACTGACCGACCGGCTCGGCGCCGACCCCTACGGAGGCCCGAACCTGCTCGGCGCCGACGACATCGCCCAGCTCGGCAAGGCCATCGCCACCAGCCCCGAAGTCCACCGTGCCATTGCCGAGTTGTGGCCGGAGCTGACGCCCCAGCAGCTGGTCGCGGACTTCCTCGCCGAGCCCGTCCACCTCCCGGAGGCGGACGCCGAGGCGATCCGGCGGACCGGCGGGGAGTGGACGCCCGCGGACATCCCGCTGCTCGACGAGGCGGCCGAACTCCTCGGCGAGGACGACTCGGCGGCCCGCGCCGCCGCCGAGGCCGAGCGCCTGGAACAGATCGCATACGCCCAGGGCGTGCTCGACCTCTCCTACGGCTCCCGCACCCAGGAGTTCGAGGACCGCGACGACGAGGAATCCGAGGTGCTCGCCGCGCACGACCTGGTCGACGCGGAACTGCTCGCCGAGCGGCAGGAGGAGGCCGACCACCGAAGCGCCGCCGAACGCGCCGCGGCCGACCGCACCTGGGCCTTCGGCCACATCATCGTCGACGAGGCACAGGAACTCTCCGCGATGGCCTGGCGGTTGCTGATGCGCCGCTGTCCGACCCGTTCGATGACCCTGGTCGGCGACCCGGCCCAGACCGCGGAACCCGGTGGCTGCGGCGCCTGGGAGACGATCCTCGCCCCGTACGTCGGCGACCGCTGGCAGCACGCCCGGCTCGGTGTCAACTACCGGACGCCGACCGAGATCATGGAGGTCGCGGCCCAGGTGCCGCGGTCCCTGGCCCCGGACTTCGCACCGCCCCGCTCGATCCGCTCCACCGGCGTACGGCCCTGGGCGCAGCGCACCGACGACCTGGCGGGCGCGGTGGCCGAGGCCGTCGCGCGGGAGAGCCGGGAGGACGGCCGGCTCGCGGTGATCGCCGCACGGCCCCGGCACGCGGAGCTGCTGCCGCTCCTCCCGTCCGCGTCCGCCGGACCGACCCCGGACCTGACCAGCCCGGTCGTGCTGATCGACCCGCGGCAGGCCAAGGGCCTGGAGTTCGACACCGTGCTCGTGGTGGAACCGCAGGAGCTGGGCACCAGCGATCTGTACGTGGCGCTCACCCGGGCCACCCAGCGGCTGGGCGTGCTCCACACCGGGCCGCTGCCGGCCGGGCTCGCGGCGGCACCCCTGGCGGAGGCCGCCGCGGCCGACCGGTGATGCCCGGCGCGGACGGCGCGGGGCGGCGCGGACGGCGTGGACGGCGCGGGGCGGGGGAGCGGCGGCGGAATGCCCGCACCGGTCCGTCGTCCGACGCCGTCCCCGCGCGCCGTGGTCGTGGCCCCGCCGAGAGGACCGGCCGGACCCGCCGCGCCGGGCGCCGCTGCGGTCGTGGCCGCACCGCAGACCGTCCACCAGGTCATCCGGGGGTGCACGGGGAACGGGAGCGGGCGGCACACGGCTGGCCGGCGGTGCGGCGGAACGCGGCGTCGCAGCGGGCCGCGCGGCGCCACGCGGACGACATGGCCGCCCGTCGGTTCTTCGGCCACACCACTCCGGACGGTGCCGATCCGGGCCCCCGGATCACCGAGGCCGGCTACTCGTGGTGCGCCCGTTTCAGATTGAGTGCGGTGCGGAGATCGGTGGTCCGGTCGAGCGAGGCGGTGACCCGGACGTCCAGCAGCCGGGTACCGCGGGTGAAGGCCTTCGTCGCGAGGGCGTCGTTGAGCCGCTCTGCGGCGGCCGCGGACAGGGTGACCGGGGCCTTGAGGCGCAGCACCCGGGTCCTGGTGTCGAGCGCGGACCTGAGGTCGGCGCGCGGGAAACCGCCCAGCCCGATCCGGGTGCCGCGGCCGGTGCCGGCGCTGAGCGTGCCCTGCCCGAGGTCGGCGGTGAAGCCGGTGAGCCGGAGGGTCCGGTGGGCCTTGGTGTGTACGAGGGCCAGTCCGGCGGCGCCGAACCGCAGTTCGCCGCCGGTCTTGCCGCGGCTGTTGGTGACCGCGCCACCCGAGACGCGCAGGCTCAGCGTGCGGCTGCCGTCGCGTGCGAGGCGTGGGCGGAGCCCTCCCTTGGCGCCCAGCGCCTTGGGGACCACGCCGTGGGCGGCGAGCCGGGCGAGCAGGGCGGACGGGACACGGAAGCGGGCGGTGCCCCGTACGACGGGAACCTCGGTGCTGCCGGCGGGCCGCACGACGGTGGTCCGGGCGCCGGGCGGGGGCACGGCGGCCGGCGGAAGGGCGGCGCCGGCGAGCGCGATGGCCGTGAGCGTGAGAGTGGCGGCGGTGGCGAGACGGCGAGCATGCATGCGGGACCTCGCTATGTCATGTGATGTACCGATCTGCCACTCTATGTTCTGGCGGGGTGGCGGCCGTGGCCGGATGCCGCCGTGCGGCTGACGGCCAGTCAGTGGCGGCCGGTCAGTGGCGGCCGGTCAGTGGCGGCCGGTCAGTGGCGGCCGGCCGGAAGGGTCGTACCGTCCTCGATCGCGGTGCCGGGCCGGATCGGACTCGACGAGGGGGCGGGCCTGCTCCTTGGGTGCTCCAGGGCGGGGACGGGCTGCGGGCGGAGGAGGGAGAGGGTGCGGCTTCCATGGAGGAAAAGGGCGCGGCTTCCGCGGAGGGAAGAGGCGCGGCTTCCACCGCTGCGCCGACGGATATCGCCGTACGGTGGACCGGCCGCACAGTCTTCTCGTATTTTGTGAAAAGTTTAGCTCGCACTGCTAAAAAAGAGCGCACATCCTCGACGACCAGGGAGCCGTGCCCGCCATGACCGCCACCACCGCGCAGCCCGAGATCCCCGCCACCATGCGCGCCGCCGTCCTGCACGGCCCCGAGAAGCTGAGGCTCGAAGAGCGCCCCGTCCCCGCCCCCGGACCGGGGCAGGTCCTGGTCCGCGTCGAAGCGGTCGGCACCTGCGGCTCCGACGTGCACTACTACCGGCACGGCCGGATCGGCGATTTCGTCGTACGGGAGCCCCTCGTCCTCGGCCATGAGGCGGCCGGCACCGTGGTCGCCTGCGGCCCGGGCGTCGACCCGCAGCGGACCGGCCGGCGCGTCGCCATCGAGCCCGGCACCCCGTGCGGCAGTTGCGGCGAATGCCGGGCGGGCCGCTACAACCTCTGCCCCGGCATGCGCTTCCTCGCCACACCCCCGGTCGACGGCGCCTTCTGCGAATACCTCGCCGTCCACCAGGACTTCGCCCACGCCGTCCCCGACTCCCTGACCATCGAGGACGCCGCCCTGCTGGAACCGCTCTCGGTCGCCGTCTGGGCCTGCCGCAAGGCCCGCGTCGCCCCCGGGGACCGGGTGCTGATCACCGGCGCCGGTCCGATCGGCCTGGTGGCCGCCCGGACGGCCCACGCCTTCGGCGCCCGGGAGGTGCTCGTCACCGACGTCGTCCCGCACCGCCTCGAACTCGCCCGGGCGGCCGGCGCCACCGCCCTCGACGTCTCCCGCACCCCGCTGCCCGAGGCCGGGTTCACCCCCACCGTGCTGCTGGAGTGCTCCGGCGTCCCCGCGGTGACCGGCGAGGCCCTCCGCACCGTCGGCCGGGCAGGCCGGGTCGTGCTCATCGGTATGGGCGGCGACGAGATCCCGCTCCCTCTCGGCCGGGTGCAGCACTACGAACTCGAACTCACCGGCACCTTCCGCTACGCCCACACCTGGCCCACCGCGATCGCGCTGGTGGAGTCGGGTGCGGTCCGGCTCGACTCGCTGGTCTCGCACCGTTACGGTCTTGCCGAGGCCGAGCGCGCACTGACCGTCGCCACCACGGACGCGACCGCGGTGAAGGCCGTCATCCATCCGCAGCGGTAAGCGTGCCGCTGCCGCTGTGCGACCGGGAAAGGGGTGGCCCCGATGGCTTCCACACGGTCGTCGCTGGCCGAGGTCGACCGGCGACGGCAGGACGTACTGGCCTTCGTGGTCGAGCGCGGAGAGGTCCGGATCGACGAACTGGCCAGGCACTTCGGGGTCAGCCTCGCGACCATGCACCGCGACCTGGACCAGCTCGCCGAGCGCCGGCTGCTGCGCAAGGAACGCGGCCGGGCCGCCCCCTTCCCGGATCTCACCATGGAAACCGCCACCCGCTTCCGGATCGGCGTGCAGCGCCCGCTGAAGGAGGCGCTGTGCGCCGCGGTCGCCGACGAGATCCGGCCCGGCAGCACCGTCGTCCTGGACGACTCGACCACGCTGTTCCCGCTCGCCGCGCGGATCGCCGGGACCGAGGCGGTCACCGTCATCACCAACTCCCTCGGCGTGGCCCGGCTGTTCGACGAGACGCCCGCCGCCGAGGTCACCCTGCTCGGCGGCCGCTACCGCGGCGAATTCGGCTCCTGCGTCGGCCCCGACGTGCTGCGCGCCCTCGGCCGGCTGCGCGCCGACCTCGCGGTGATGTCGGCGGTCTCCGTCCTCGGCGGCCGGCTCTTCCACCCGATCCGCGAGTACGCCGACATCAAGGAGGCCATGCTGGACTGCGCCCAGCGGTCCCTGCTCCTCGTGGACCACACCAAGTTCGGCAAGACCGCCACCCACGCGTACGGCGACGCCGGCCGCTACGACCGCGTCGTCACCGACCGCGGCACGCCCGCCGCCGAACTCGCCGCCCTGCGCGACCGTGGGGCGACGGTCGACGTGGTCGACGCCTGACCTGTTCCCACGCGCCGCGGCAGGGCCGTTACGCGCCGGGCCGCGGTCCCTCCCCGGGCGCCGGTGCGCGGCTGTTGGTGCGGGTGGCGCCGATGCCGGCCAGGACGACGCGGACGACCCCGGCCGCCGGCCCCGCACCGGGCAGCTGGCCGAGGGCGACGGCACCGATGACCAGGGCGAGGGCTGGTTCCAGGCTCATCAGGGTGCCGACGGCGGTGGTGGAGAGCCGGCGCAGGGCGAGGATTTCGAGGCTGAACCGGATGACGGGGTGCAGCACCGCCAGCGCCAGCCCCGTGAGCACCAGCGGCCAGGTCACCGACGCCGGCCCGGACGGCCCGGCGAACAGCCTGGCGACGAGGACGGCCACCGGCATCGAGACGGCCAGGCCGTTCAGGCCGGTGCCCCGGTCGCGACGCGCTGGGTCGGCAGGATGCCCCCGGCCCGGCAGGCGCGGAGCGGCGCGGGCGGACGAGGACCAGCAGGAGCACCCCCGCCCACATCAGGCAGCTCCTCGCCCGCCGGACCGGTGCGGACACCCGTCCGCCCGGCCGGTAGCCGCCGGGCGGGTGACGTACGGTCGCGTGCCTTCGGGGGAATGCGGGCCCGCGGGCGTTCGGGCACCGCTGCCGGGTGATACCACCTCTGGGTAGGCACGGGCGCGCGGAGGGCGGTGGCGGCCAGGTGCGGATGCGACCCGGCAGCAAGCGGGGGAGAGCGTCCGCCGCCCCTGGGAGCGGCGGCCGGTCAGGCGGCCGGGGCACGGTCCTGCGGACCGGCCGCGGCCGGCGGGCCGTGACCGTACGCCGGACGGCGGCCGGGGGAACGCAGCGCGGCCCGGCCGCACCCGCCGGGCCGTCCCCGATGCTGCAGGCCGCCGCCGCGTACGGATGGCGCCTGATCGTCGTGGGCGCGGTCGTCTACGCGGTGTTCGTGGCGCTGGGCAAATTCCACCTGGTGACCCTGGCGGTCTTCCTGGGGCTGGTCCTGACGGCCCTTCTGGAGCCGCTGACCAGCCTGTTCGGCCGCTGGATGCCCCGGTCGGCGGCGGTCGCGACCGGTCTGCTGCTCGGCATCGTGCTGCTCTTCGGTGTGCTGAGTCTGATCGGTGCGAACGTCGCGGGGGAGTGGGCGGGCCTGCGCCGGGAGTTCGACGGCGGGGTGGCCAGGATCGAGCGATGGCTGGAGGGCCCGCCGGTCCACCTGAGCCGCGAGACCCTCGAACACCTGCGGACGTGGGTCCGGCGGTTCGTCTCCACGCACCGGTCGGCGCTGATCAGCACGGCCCTGAGCGGTGTGGACCGGCTCGTCGAAGCGGCGACGGTGGGCGTGCTCGCGGTGTTCTGCACGGTCTTCTTCCTGCACTCCGGCGGCCGGATGTGGCGCTGGTTCGGCGGCCAGCTGCCCGGCAACCGGCGCCGCCCCGTCCACGTCGCCGGACGCGCCGCCTGGACGACGTTCACCGGCTACACCCGCGGCATCGTCCTGGTCGCCGCGATCAACGCCGTCCTCGTGGGCGTCGCGCTGTTCGTCCTGGGGGTGCCGCTCGCCGTCCCGCTGGCCGTGCTGGAGTTCTTCGCCGCCTTCATCCCGCTGGTGGGCTCGCCGGTCGCGCTGGCCGTGGCCGCCGTGGTGGCGCTGGCCGCCAAGGGTCCGTTGATCGCGCTGATCGTCGTGCTGCTGATCGTGGTCATCGGCCAGATCGAGGGCCATGTGCTGCACCCCCTCGTGATGAGCCGCGCGGTCCGGCTGCACCCGGTGGTGGTGGCGCTCTCGGTGGTCTGCGGCGCGGTCACCGCCGGTGTGCCCGGCGCGATCGTCGCGGTACCGCTCGTTTCGGTGGCGTGGTCCGTCTACAGCGTGCTGCGCGCGCTCCCGGCCGCATCCTTCCGGACCCCCTGAGCCCGGCGCGCGCCCGGACGCGGATTGCGGCAGCCGTACCGTCCGGGGCACTCTTGCGTCATGTCATACGTGCGGCTCGAAGCCTGGATCGGTGGGGAATGGCTGGAGGTGGACTCGGTGAGCGTGAGCCTCGTGGAGTCCGCGCTCACCCTCTCCTTCGAGCACCAGCGGACGGAATCCGGCTACCGGGATCTCATCTGGGAGCCGCTGGAGAAATTCCTCCGCGAGTACCGCGACGAACCGCTCGTCGTCGTACCGCGCCGACGCAATCTGCCGGTGATGTTCGGCCCCGGCGCCGCGGGGCCGTTCCGGCTCGCCGAGGTCGCGGACGGCTGAGGTCCACTGACCCCGCGTCAGGTGTGACGACATCCGGGCCATCTACGGCACGGCAGAGGGAAGGCTCTTCCCGGGGGCCGAGTGCCGTGCCGTCAAACCGTGCGTGCCGGGTCGGCAGCTACGTTCTCACCGCATTTCCGTCAAGAGGATCGCCGGAAACGAGCAAAACTGGCAACTATTCGATCGGACTGTCGCGTCCTCCGTGCAGAGTCATCAGGTGGGGGCTCCCGTCACCGCACCGCCACGACGGCGGGCGGTCACCGGGTCTTGTAAAGGAGAAAGCATGCGACCGTTTGCGTTGAGCTACGCCCGGCCGGCGGTGACGCCGTCGACCGCGGCCCCGTACACCTATGACGCCACGCGGCAACTCAACGTACTGCCCGACGGGCGCCCGGCCACCTCCAGCCGGGCGGTCCTGCTGGCCACCGGTACCACCGCGTCCACGGCCGGCTCCAAGACCCACTTCGACGACTGAGCGTCCATGACCGTCCTGGTCCTCACGTGCGAGGAGGACTTGACCGCGGACATGGTGGTCACGATCCTCCACGACCGCGGTGTCCCGCTCGTCCGTCTCGATCCCGCCGACCTTCCGGGCCGGGTCGCCCTGTCGGCGGACTACGCCCACCGCTCCTTCCACGGCCATCTGAAGGCGGGCGAGCGCATGGTGAGCCTGCGCAGCCTGCGCTCGGTGTGGGTCCGCCGGCCCGGGACACCCGGCACCCACGCCGCGGAACAGTCCGCCTGGCTCGCCACGGAGGCCGAACACGCCCTCTACGGCATGCTCGGCTGCACCCCGGCACGCTGGATGAACCACCCCGTGGCGGCCGCGCAGGCCCGCTACAAGCCCTGGCAGCTGCACCTCGCCCAGCAGAGCGGCTTCACCATCCCGCCCACCCTGATCACCACCTTCCCGTCGGTCGCCCGGCAGTTCGCCGCCACCCACCGTGACCTCGTGGTGAAGTCGGTCTCCGGCAAACACCCCGGTGAACCCCCGATGGTGCTGCCCACCACGCGCATCGGCCCGGACGTGGACTTCACCGGGGTGGCCGCCGCCCCCACGCTGCTCCAACGCCACATCCACAAGCAGGCCGACATCCGGCTCACCTGCGTCGGAGGCCGGCTCTTCGCCGCCCGCAAGCAGGCCGACCCGGACGAGGTCGACAGCCGCTTCACCCAGAACGCCGCCTGGAAGCCCACCGAGGTCCCCGACACGGTCCGGCGCTCGGTCGCCGCGTACCTGCGTCTCGCCCAACTCTCCTACGGTGCCTTCGACTTCGCGGAGGACCGGGAGGGGGCCTGGTGGTTCCTCGAATGCAACCAGGGCGGCCAGTTCGGCTTCATCCAGCTCGACACCGACCAGCCCATCGCCCAGGCCATCGCCACCTGGCTGGCGGAGGAACCGGCGTGACCGGCCCAGGGATCAGAGGACTCGTACGGCGATCGTCGTCCGTCCGGTGCGGCGCGTGGGGTGCGACGGTACGGCGAGTGTGCCGGGACGGTGTGCTGCCCGGTGCGCAATCTTCCGCGCAGGTCGTCTAGGGTCGTCGCGGCACCGACGAGGGGAGCGGGAATGGCCGGCTGGCCGGCGACACTCGACCGGGCGGGGATCACGGATCCGTCGCTCCGGCGTGACTACACCGAGCAGCGCCGTCTGGTCGCGCGGTTCGCCCGGGCCGAATACACCGCGGTGCGGCTGCTGCTCCCCCCTTCGCTCGTGCCCGACGTCCTCGCCGCCACGGCCTTCATGCACCACACGGACGACCGGATCGACCAGGGCCCGGTGGCGGAGCGTGCCGCGGCGCTCGCCGCATGGGACGGGCAGGTGCGGACGGCGCTCGCGGCCGGCCCGACGGACGAGCCGTTGTTGCGCGTGCTGCGGCACACCGTCACGCGACACCCCCAACTGGAGCCGTACGTAGCTCAGTTCCTCGCCGGGGCGGTTGCGGACCTGGACTGGTCCGGGTTCGCCACCGAGCGGGACTTCCAGGACTACATCGACGCCTATTCGCTGCCCGCCTTCATGCTCCTCACCTGCCTGCTCGCGCCCGACACCGGCACGGAGGCCTACGTGGCGGGCTGCCGCAGCTTCATCGAGGGGATGCAGCGCCTCGACTTCCTGGACGACATCGCCGAGGACCTGTCCCACGGACGGCTCGGCATCCCCCAGGACGCCCTGGCCCGGCACGGACTCACGCACCGGGACCTGGCCCAGGCCGGCCCCGCCGCCGCTAGATGAATGAGTCCAAGGGGTGCCGTTGCGGTCAGTGATCATAGGCGGTCAGTGATCGCTTGACTGGCTGCCCTGTCTTGTCGTTGTGCCAGA